>CAJAWW010000280.1 GCA_903946745.1 uncultured beta proteobacterium | reverse complement strand
TTCGTCCGGCATGATGCTGCCCGACGATTACCTGCGCGCCGTCGCGGCGGCGGTGCATGAACACGGCGGCCTGTTCGTGCTCGATTGCATTGCTTCGGGCACGATCTGGGTCGACATGGCCGCGACAGGCGTAGATATTTTGCTCAGTGCGCCCCAGAAAGGCTGGAGCGGCTCACCTTGCTGTGGGCTGGTGATGCTGGGTGAAGAAGCGCGTCGACGCATCGATGCCACCACCAGCACCAGCTTCGCCTGCGACCTGAAAAAATGGCTGCAGATCATGGAAGCCTACGAAGCTGGCGGCTTTGCCTATCACGCAACCATGCCCACCGATGCGCTGGTTGGCTTGCGCGACACCATGCGCGAAGCCCAAGACCACGGTTTCGACAAGCTGAAAACGGCGCAACAGCAACTCGGCGACCGGGTACGTGCATTGCTGACCGATAACGGCTATGTCAGCGTTGCCGCCACCGGCTTTCAGGCACCGGGCGTGGTGGTCTGCTACACCGACGACATTGAGATCCACAACGGCAAGAAGTTCGCCGGTCTGGGTCTGCAAATCGCCCCCGGCGTGCCGCTGCAGTGCGATGAACCGGCTGACTTCCGGACCTTCCGTCTGGGTCTGTTCGGTCTCGACAAGTTGCTCAATGTCGAGCGCACTGCCGGAACACTCGCGGATGCGTTGGAAAGCATTGCTCGCCGCACACCGTGATCGACAGCAGGTAGTTTGCGGGCTCAACTCTTTGCGCGTGGTTTTGCGCGGGAACGTATTTTTCAGGGGAACCCTTGAACGCTGAACAGCAGTCTGCACCGGGGCTCGCGTTTCACTTCGATCCGGAAGCGCGCGCGGTTATTGCCACCGTGACCCCGAACGCTGAAGCGCAGTCGATCGATGAAGCGTGGCTGCGAAAGCAACTGGCCGATCTTGGCTACGGTGAGCTGTGTTACCTGCCGGCCGCTGGACTGGTTCTCCTTGCCCAGTACAACCTCGGCGCTACGGTTGTCGTCAGGCTGGCGGAGTGCGTAGATGCCAGTGTGCGGGCTACCATTGCCCCGGACGGTTTGACGGCGCACCTCTACACCGAACCGGCACAGGGCGGCTCGCCCGTGACCCGGATGCAGATTCTGGCAGCCCTGAAAGAACGGGGCGTTGTTGATGGCGTGTTGCATGACGTTATCGCGGAGGCGGTCGTCCAAGCCGCCGCCGAGAGTGTCGCTGGTCTGGTCGTGGCGCGAGGGCGAGAGCCGATCGCTGGCAGCGACGGGATTCTGGAGTCTCTGGTGCCGGAGGTGCGTAGCCGGGCACCGAAAGTCAGCGAATCCGGACACATTGATTACCGTGACCTCGGCGAGATTCTGGAGGTGCATCCGGGTGACCGCCTCATGCGCCGTCATGCGCCGACCGAAGGCATCAATGGCCTCACTGTGCTTGGGGAGCCGATTCCAGCCCAACCCGGCAAGGAGATTATGTTCGCCGCCAGCCAGCCCGGCACCGTGTTTGCGTCCGATGATCCCAATTTGCTCTTGTCGGCCATTGCCGGGCAGCCCGTGATCATCCGCGGCGGCATGATGGTGGAGCCGGTGTTCACGGTGGACGCAGTGGGCGCGGCGAGTGGGAATATTAATTTTGATGGCAGCGTGGTCATTCGCGGCGATGTAACGTCGGGCATGACCGTCAAAGCGACCGGTGATATCGAGATCGGCGGAGTTGTCGAGCTGGCGACTCTCGAAGCCGGTGGCAGCATCGTTATCAAGGGTGGCGTCATGGGAGGGCTTGGGCGCAAGGGTGGTGGCGAACAGCACACCATTCGTTGCGGCGCCTGCTTCAATGCGGCTTATGTGCAGCAGGCCAACATCGAGGCCGGCGACAGCATCTTCATCGACGATATGGTTATGCAATGTGAACTTGCAGCCATCAACCACATTCGGGTGGGCAACAAGCGCCGTGGTCACATTATTGGCGGATTCACACAGGCGACGCTTTCCATTACGGCCAAAGTCATTGGTTCGCCCAACCGTGTGCATACCCGGTTCGACATCGGCGTCAATCCGCTGATGCAAAAGCAGATGCTGGAAATGGCGAAAGTTCGTGACGGCAAGGAGACACAGTTGCTGGAAATCAGCAAACTGCTCGATTTTGCGAATCAAAATGCCGGCAAGATCCGGCCTGAAATGATCGAGAAGGCACGCGTTACTGCCGCCGCAGTGGCGGCCGATATTGCAGCACTGCGGGAAGAGCAGGATCTACTGATGACCAAGATCGAGCTATCGCAACAAGCGCGCGTTGTTGCAGAGCGGGCCATTCATGAGGGCGTTGAAGTTCTCATGGGAAAGCAGCGCTACCATGTTGTGGGTGACCACGGCCCTTGCGCCATCGGGCTTGGCGAGGCCGGACTCTGTCGGCTGGCGCTCTAATAGCTACCCGGCGCGTAGGCGTTATGCGCGCGCTTTGCGCAACAACAGATATCCGCCGAAGATGATCATCGGCAGGCTCAACCACTGCCCCATGCTCACCACGTAAGACACGCCGAAGATGCCGTGGTCCGGTTCGCGGAAGAATTCGGCGAGGAAGCGCAAACTGCCGTAACCGACGAGGAACATCCCCGACACTGCACCGAGCGCGCGTTGGCGTGATGAAAATAGCCACAGAATGATAAATAGCAACAACCCCTCACCGGCCGCCTGATACAGCGGTGATGGGTGACGCGGCAAAGCGTCGACGTAGGGAAACACCATGGCCCAGGGCAGATCGGCCGGTGCTACGCGCCCCCACAATTCGCCGTTGATGAAATTGCCGATGCGCCCAGTCATCAGCCCAAGCGGCACCAGTGGCGCGATGAAATCAGTCACCTGAAAAAATGACTTGCCGGCTTTGCGCCCCCACAAGGCCATTGCCACCAGCACGCCCAGAAAACCGCCATGAAAGCTCATGCCGCCCTTCCACACCGCCAGCACTTCCAGCGGATGCTGCAGGTAATAACCCGGTTCGTAAAACAATACCTGCCCCAACCGGCCGCCGGCGATTACGCCCAGCACGCCATAGAACAGCAGGTCGTCAATATCGGTGGCGCGCATGTTGTGCCAGGGCTGTGACAAGGCGCGGCGTTTGCCGAGGAACATAAAGGCAAGAAAACCCGCCAGATACATCAGGCCGTACCAGCGTATGGCGAGCGGGCCGATGGCAATTGCCACCGGGTCAAACTGGGGATGGATCAGCATCTGTGTAGTGTGGTGTGTTGTGGTGCGTTATGGTTTGTTGTGCCGCAAAGTGTAAAAGTCGACGCTGAAACTACGCCATCACGGCGCTGATACGGCACAAGCACGGCACAAGCACAGCACAAGCACGGCCAGTTTTCAAAAGTGCCCCCGCTTCGGCGTCAGCTGCTTGTCAGGGCCGTCTGCGCCCAGGCAAACGCGGCGGCGTGGCTCTCTTCCAGTTTTTCAGCGTCAATGCCAAGGTCTTCCGCAAGCTTTGCCGCCTGTTCGCTGCGCCCTTTTTCCATGGCCAGAGCCAGCATCAGAAACCGGCCGTAGGGGCCCTCGCTTTTCAGCAGCACATCCACCACAAATTGTGGCAGGTGAATTTTCCCCAGCGCTGCGGCCATCGGCATGCCAAGCAGGCTGTCCAGCAGTGAGAGCATGCCGACCAGAAACAACTCGTCGCTTTCCTGCTTGGGTCGATTGCCAAGCGCGACCAGTTCGAGAAAACGTGCGCGGGTCAGCGCGATTTCAAGTAGCGCCTCGTCGCGTCCGCTGCTGCCGGCACGGTAAATGCCAAGCGACAGCCAGCGGTAGAGCATCTGGCGCCCGAGCACCATCAGCGCCTGATCGAGGCTGGCGACCGGTGCGCTGAGTCCCGACATTGGCGAATTGGCCATCTCGACGACTTTGACCGCCACCCCGGGATCGCGCTTTGCCACGGCGACCAGATCTTCCAGATCGGCGTCGCGGCGCAGCAGGTTCAGCATTTCGATCAGCACCAGCTGGCTCTGGTTGAGTTTTTCGCCCTGCTCCTCTTCGTCCGGCGCGGCGGCGAAACCGCCGAGCGAATAGCGTAGTCCCAGCGCCTGACACATGCGGTGCTCGGCCCATGAGCCAATGCCCCCGGCGAGCAGTTCCAGCTCCGGGCGGGTGGCTGCAAGATTCCTGACCACGCGCTCGAAAGCCTCAAGCGAATAGGCACCGAAATCGATCAGCACCAGGCTGGCACGATCAAGCGCCGCAGGGAAACTGCTGGCCGCCGCACTGTCGATGCCGACACGGCCACCCGTGGATTTGATCTCATCGAGCACGGCGATCCATGCGGTGCTGTCGGATCCGGCGGCGGGCGGTTCGATCAGAAAGGTGGTGAGCGGCGCGATCAGCGGACGAAAGTCGGCACTCTGCCAGTCTTCCGTCCGCAGCGGCAGCAGTGCCAACCGGCGCTGCGCCACGGTGATCACGTTGTCGGCTTTGAGTGCGGCGAGCGCGCCCTCCACCGATGGCCGGACGCTGTTGTCGGTGCTGTGGGCGCGAAAGCTATAGCCGGCGATGCGCGAGCGCTCGCCGATGATTTCGTCACGATGCACCACCACGCTCGGCTCGCGTACCGGCTCGCTCTGGGTTGGTGGCGCTACAGCGCCGGTAACACCGGGGATCGGTGGCGTGTTACGGCCGAAGGGGTCGTCCGAGATGACCACCTCTTTGTTGCCACCGAGTAGCCCCTTGATGAGTTTGCCAATTTTCATGGTGGGGCATTGTAGAGGATGCGGGGTGCGCAATAAAAAAGTGGCAAAACGGTCATTCCCGTTTTGCCACTGTGCCTTGCCACGAATAAACCCTATGCGACGCGCTACTTTTTGCCAAACAGGGGAATGAGGTCTTTTTCTGCCATCGTTGCACCAATGGTGCTGCCCAGCACTCTGCCCTGCGCATCCAGCGCGACTAATCCGAAAGAATGTTCAAAGTCACCGTTGCCGATTTTCTTGTACTTAAAGTCAATCAGTGAAGCCAACTCACGGACATCCTGATCGTTTTTTGACGTCAGAAATCGCCATTTAGGAAACGTAAGCGATTGCTTTGCCGCGAACTTTTTCATTGCGGCCGGCGTGTCATTCTTTCCGTCAAAGCTCACCAGAACAAACTGCATCTCATCTTTCAGGTGGTCAGGCAGCATTTTTTCCAACTCTTTCATGTGCGCCACGGTCATCGGGCATGAAAACGTGCAGGAAAGATAAATCATCGAAACGACGACCGGCTTGCCAGCCAATGACGAAAGCTCAACTTTTTTGCCGAATTGATCAATCCATTTGGACTTCACCTGATAAATGGAATCCTTGGGCAAATCACCCGGTCCGGTTCCGGCAAAGCAAATGGACACCTGTAACAACAACACCATCAATACTTTAAGCATTTTGAACTTCCCCACTTATTTAACGCAGCGAAACCCCAGGTTGTTGACTGCGTACTTCGCCTTCAAGCTGCTGCGAAATCCAAAGCGCAGAAAAGCCGCATAGTCAGATTTGTCAGCGGCACTGGCCGATCCGGCGCCACAAAACAACGATTTATCCAACGATCCGTCTGCCCTGGATTCACCTGTGACCATGGCTGAATTGAAATCCAGCGTCCATTCCCAGATCAAACCGTGCAGGCTGATGACGCCACTCGAGTTCTTCAATCCGGATTTAACCGCAGGCAGGACATCGGGGGTGGGCACTGAGTACCAGTCCAGAATTACTTTACGCACATCGGCTCCGGGAATGGGGCGGGAGGCAACATATTCCCACTCATTGACCGTCGGCAAGCGCATGCCTCTGGCGTCACAATAAGACTTCGCCGCAAACCATGAAATATTGACGACGGGGCCATCGGGGATAGCGGTAGATCCGAATTCTGTAGGCGATGCCCAATGCTGAAGATAATCAGCCTCCGCAAACAGAGGGCTGACCAGCGGTTTGCTCCACTCTGGATGTGAATTTACAAACTTGAGAAACTCCGCATTCGTGACCGGCGCAACGTCCATCAAAAAAGAAGACACTTTGACGGGTTTTTTTGCCGAACCATAAAGCGGCGTGAACACCCCGCCCTTGATAGCGACCTGACCGGCCGTCGCGGCGCAGTGGATCAGGATCAGAAGAAAGGTTGCGACTATTTTCATTGCTTGACCTTTCTTCCTTTCCCTCACTGTTGCACGTCTTGTGCGCGATTGCGCTTAATTTCAGTGCCCGTCTTCCGACTTTGTTTTAGCCGCTGCGGGTTTGGCCGAACGGACGGTTTTTACTTCAGCCGGTGTGACGACCTTCTTCGAATTTCCCCAGTTGCTATAAACATAGGTCAATACGTTCGCGATATCTTCATCGTTCAGCACCTGTCCTGGCATTACGGAATTGTATTTCTCGCCATTCACGACAATGGGGCCTTCACGTCCGTGAACCACGGTTGCAATCGCCCGCTTTTTGTCAGCATTCAGGTAATCCGATTTTGCCAGCGGAGGAAAGGCGCCCTTGATACCCGAACCGTTTCCTTGGTGACAGGCCAGACAGTTGTTGGTGTAAATTCTTTGACCAAACTTGATGCGATCCTGCGTGGTTTTGGCAATCACTGGCGCAGGGGCACTGTCTGCGGTTTTCTGAATGCCGGAGCCCTCTGGCTGATAAACCGTGTCAGTTTGTTTTCCGGAATAAATGATCTTGTCTTCCGGGCCATCAACCTTCAAAAGCCCCAGTGCGCCCTTGTTGAAGGCGCGGGTTAGCGCATGATCCACCAAGACATAAGTGGCCGGCACTTCCAGTTTGAATTCCACAATAGTCGCGCCGCCTGGTGGAACAATCGTGGTTTGTACGTTTTCGTTAATGATCTTGGTTCCGCCCTCCGGGTAAATCCGGTCGAATATCTCACCAATGATGTGGAAATTGGACGCAACATTCGGTCCGCCGACGCCAAAATACAGACGCACCGTTTCGCCAACCTTCGCCTTCAACGAGTTGTCGCCCGTCAATGCGCCCACTGAGCCATTGAAAACGATGTAGGTGGGGCGCTCGTCAACGGCCTTTTCCATATCGAAGGGCTGAAGTCCGGGCTCGCTGGTTTTGCCTTTGGTATAAAAGTCGCCTTGCATGACGTAAAGTTCCCGGTCGACCTTGGGCATGCCTTCTTTAGGTTCGACCAGAATCATGCCGTACATGCCATTGGCAATGTGCATGGCCACCGGTGCTGTTGCGCAGTGGTAAACATACAAGCCCGGATTGATGGCCTTGAATGAAAACACTGAAGAGTGGCCAGGTGCCGTAAACGAAGCGCCGGCACCGCCGCCTTGCCCCGTGACCGCATGCAAGTCAATGTTGTGCGGTACCTTTGAGGACGGGTGATTGTTCAGGTGAAACTCGACCTCGTCACCTTCGCGAATACGAATGAACTTGCCCGGCACTTTGCCGCCGTAAGTCCAGAAGACATATTCAACGCCATCGGCCATGCGCATCTTCTTTTCGATGACTTCCAGATTGACGATCACCTTGGTGGCATAGGTGCGGGTGATGGGTGGTGGAACATCCGGCGCATCGGTGAGAATCGCGTGTTCTTCCCCCTTGACCGCTTCTGCCGCAAAGGTGAGCGGCGTTGACGCTAACAGGAGCGCAATACCGAGAGATTTCAATAGTTTCATCGTCGATCCTTTTCAAATTGTGGTGAAGACGCAGTGAGCTGTTGTGTATTGGCAAGGTGCAATCGCGTTTCAGTGTCGAAACTTGATCCTTGTCAATTAAGCACGCATCTCATTGATTTATCATTGTTTTTTGTCGCAACCGGACGATACGCCAGCTCGTTGCGGCGGTCAAATGAAATTCGTAACCGAGAGCGCCGGAGCGTCATTGCGCAGGCCTTGGGCTAGAATTTGCCGTTCCTTCCCAGCACTGCCTCCTGCAGGAGATCCCCATGCCCGCCTATCGTTCCCGCACCTCCACCCACGGCCGCAACATGGCCGGCGCCCGC
>CAJAWW010000279.1 GCA_903946745.1 uncultured beta proteobacterium | reverse complement strand
GTGACCGGCACCGAGCCGGCCATGACCGCCGTGCTGATTAGCCGCGACGGCGACGTGTTTTGCACCACCCGGCTGTTTGAAACCGTGGTCGATCCGCTGCGTGACACCGCTGCGTCTGCGTTTGTATTCTGACGCCATGCGCCAGATCAGCCCACAACAGCTACAAGAATGGCTTGCCGACCCGCAGCGGGAAAACCCGCTGCTGGTGGATGTGCGCGAACCGTGGGAATTCGATACCTGTCGTATTGCCGGCGCGCTCTCGATGCCGCTACGAAACATTCCGGCACGTCATCAGGAACTGTCAAAAGACGCGGCAATCGTGGTGATCTGCCATCACGGCGCGCGCAGTTTTCAGGCCGGCATGTTTCTCGAGCAAAACGGTTTTGCCCATATCACCAACCTGGAAGGCGGCGTGGATGCGTGGGCGCGTCAGGTGGATCCGGCGATGGCCACGTATTGAACCATTGAACCCGGAGCACGCATGATGCGTAAAACCCTTTCTCTGATAATTGCTGCGTGGCTGGCGAGTTTGACCGCCACTGTGACCACCAGTGCCGCTGCTGCGGATCTGATGGCGGTCTATCGCGATGCGATGGCCTACGATGCCCAGTACGCATCTGCGCGTGCAACGCTCGATGCCGGCCGTGAAAAGTTGCCGCAGGGGCGCTCAGCGTTGTTGCCGACGATAGGGCTGGCCGCCGATGTGAAGTGGAACGATGCCGACTCGCAAGCGCGCGCCACCGGTGTGACAACGAGCAACCGATACAACAGCAATGGCTGGAGCATCACCCTGACGCAACCGCTGTTCCGCTCACAGAACTGGATTGCCTATTCGCAAGCTGAATTGACTGTAGCGCAGGCCGAGGCGCAGTTTGGTCTGGCAAAGATGGAACTCATTGTGCGTGCCGCACAAGTTTATTTTGATGTGCTGCTGGCGCAGGATGCGCGCGCGACCGCGCAGGCGCAGAAACTGGCGATTGCCGAACAGCTTGAATCCGCCAAGCGCAATTTTGAAGTCGGCACCGCAACCATCACCGATACGCACGAAGCGCAGGCGCGCTTTGATCTGGCTTCAGCGCAGGAGATCGCGACGCAAAATGAATTGCTAGTCAAGCAGCAGGCACTACGTGCTGTGATTGGCAAAGAACCGGAAGGCCTCAAGATGCTGAAGCCGGGCGTCGAAATGAGCCGTCCGCAGCCCGATGACATCAGCAAATGGGCCGAAATGGCCGAGACGGCGAGCTCCTCAGTACAGATTTATCGCGCTGGCTTGGAGATTGCGCAACGCGAAGTAGAACGCCAGCGCGCCGGCCATCTGCCAACGCTGGATCTGGTCGCCACGCGCGGCAAGAGCACCATCGGCAGCGGCTATTCAACCGGCGGCAGCGATAGTAATTCCACCACGGTTGGCGTGCAGCTGGCGCTGCCGATATTCTCCGGCGGCATAACGGTTTCAAAAGAACGCGAAGCCGTTGCCTTGCGTGAAAAGGCATCAGCCGATCTTGAAAATGCGCGCCGCACGGCAGCACTCAATGCCCGATCGGCCTATCTTGGCGTGACCTCCGGGCTGGCGCAAGTCAAAGCTTATGAGGCCGCGCTAACCTCATCGCAATCGGCGCTGGATTCGAACAAACTCGGCTATGAAGTCGGTGTGCGCATCAATATTGACGTGCTGAACGCGCAGAGCCAACTCTACGACACACGCCAGAAACTCGCCAAGGCACGCTTGGATACGCTGGCGGCCTTGCTCAAACTGAAAGCCGCTGCCGGCAATTTGTCCGAGAGTGACGTGCAGGCGATTAACGCATTGCTTGAGTAGTTCCGGCGGATGGAGGCACTATGCTGAACGAACAGCTGGAATATGTGAGCCCCGAAGATTATCTGCAACTGGAAGCGCAGAGCCCGGCCCGGCACGAGTACGTCGCTGGGCGCGTGTATGCCATGACGGGTGCAACTTTACGGCACAATATTTTGGCGGGGAATCTTTACGCTGCCTTGCGCGCACACCTCAAAGCCTCACCCTGCCGGGTCTTTATCGAAGGCGTGAAGCTGAACGTAGCGCGCGACAACGCCTATTACTATCCGGATGTAATGGTCAGTTGCGATCCGCGCTTGCAAACCATCGCCAATGATGCCATGGTAATCGACCAGCCGACGGTGCTGATCGAGGTGCTTTCCGACTCAACCGAAGGCGTGGATCGGCGTGAAAAATTCTTTGCCTACCGCAAGCTTGCCAGCCTCAAAGAGTATCTCTTGATCGCGCAAAATCAGCAGGAGATCGAATTGTTCCGCCGCCAAGGCGACGTGGGTTGGGAGCGTTGCGTGTTCACTGCCGGCGACGAACTGGTGGTGAGCAGTCTGGATTTCCGTTGCCCGTTGGCAGAGGTTTACGAAGGCAGCGGGCTCTGATTTTCGGATAGCGTCGTTTCAATCAGCGCCAGCGTGCGCTGTGTGGCACCCCGGTGCTGTTGCGCGAAAGCGCGTCCCGTTGCGCCCATGTTCTGTCGTTGGCTGGCATTCACGAGCAGTTTGCGCACTTGCTCGATTAACTCGTCAGCATCGCGTACCCCGAGCGCAGCGCCCGCGCGCTTGGCTTCTCTGGCCGCTTCTGAAAAATTGTAGGTTGATGGCCCAATGAGCACCGGCACGCCCACCGCACAGGCCTCAATGAGATTCTGGCTGCCGTACTCCAGCAAACTGCCACCAATGAAGGCCACATCGACCGCCGCGTACCAGGCGAACATCTCACCCATGCTGTCACCAATCAATACCGTGGTTTCCGTTGCTACCGGTTTCTCATCACTGCGTCGTTGCACTGAAAAGCCGCGCTCGACGGCAAGGCGCACAACCGTATCAAAACGTTGCGGATGACGGGGCACAATGACCAACAGTGCCGTAGACCCACCGTCGACTTTTCGCCAGGCGTCCAGAATCAACGTCTCTTCACCTTCCCGCGTGCTTGCCGCCAGCCACACCGGGCGATGACCGAAACGTGTGCGAAATGCATCCGCGAGGGTCAGTTGATCGGCGGGAGGATCGATATCGAACTTGAGGTTCCCCGTGACTGTGAGTGTTGTCGCGCCGAGTGCGCGCAGGCGTTCGGCATCCCCGGCAGACTGGGCACCGACATACGTCAGCGCACCCAGCGTCAGGCGGGTCAATGCGGCAAATTGGGTGTAGCGCGCGGCTGATCGATCCGAGAGCCGTGCGTTGGCCAGCAGCAGCGGAACCCCGGCTGACCTGCACTGCGCAACCAGATTCGGCCACAGTTCGGTTTCCATGATGATGCCGATCCGTGGCTGAAAATGGCGCAAAAAATGTCGCATCGCCCAAGGCGTGTCATAGGGCAAATAGATGCGTTCCACGGCGTCACCGTAAAGGTCGACGGAGGTTGCACGCCCGGTGGGTGTCATGTGCGTGAACAGGATGCGATCGTTAGGATATTTCACGCGCAGCGCCGTCACCAGCGGTTGCGCGGCACGGGTTTCGCCAACAGAAACGGCATGAATCCATATTGTGGGTAGTGATTGCGTGGCAACGAATAGGCCGAATCGCTCACCCCAGTGATGCAAATATTCAGGCTGACGCCTGGCGCGCCAAAGCAGATGCACGATAGCCCAAGGCAACAGCGCGATGATGACCAATGTATAAATGAGACGGGGCATCAGAGCCAGCGTTCGGCAACGTTGAGCACGTCGAAGACGGATGGAGGGCGGTTCCGGTCTCCGAGATTGATGGCGTCTGCACCGGCCAGCACGCCCGTGAGCGCTGGGTCACTGGCACAAAACAAGGCCAGGGTTGGGCGATTCAGTGCGGCAGCCAGATGAACCAATCCGGTATCAACGCCGACAACGAGCCGTGCTTTGGCAAGCTGTCCGGCAAGTTCACGCAGTGACAGTGATGGCAATGTTTCCGCATCCGGAATGGCCCGTGCAATTCGTTCGGCACGATCGCGTTCGTTCGAACTCCCGGCCGGCAAGCGGCAAGCGATGCCGCGTGTTGCCAGAACTCTTCCCAGTTCAATCCATCGCTCTTCAGGCCACAACTTATCGTCGCGCGATGTGGCGGTGAGCAGGATTGCCTGCGCTGATGTGTAGGCTGCATTGCTATCCTTGCTAATGCCATAGTCAAGCGCGTCAGCAAGCCGATAGCCTGTCGCCTGAGCCACAAGTTGACGGTTGCGATGGACGGCATGGAGCGTGTTTGCGACGTTGAACGTGGCATCGTAGAAGCGCGCCGCCAAGGGTTCACGTGCCGAGCTCGCGGCGTAACCACAGCGGCGACCATTCGCGCGACGGGCAATCAGCGCGCTTTTGAGCAAGCCTTGCGTGTCAATCACGAGATCGTACATCTCGGCATGGAGCGTGTCGTCAAAGGCCAGCATTTCACGCCACGTGGCGGGGTTCAGCAGCGTCCGGCGCCAGCGCCGCAGCGCGACCGGGATCACACGCCGAACGCCGGGGTGCAGGTGAGGAATATCGGTAAACCCTTCTTCCACAACCCAATCAATTCTGACATCGGGAAAGCGCGCCCGCAGATCGCTAGCAACCGGAAGATTGTGGATGACGTCGCCCAGCGACGAGGTCTTTACGAGCAGGACGTACATGAGCCGCCGGATTATACGCAGCGGACTTCGTGTGCTAGACTTTCCAAGTGTTCAGATCGTGGTGCTCGTGGTGCTATGGCTATGTCTCGCCCCGGACTGTCGGCAGTGATCATCACCAAAAACGCCGC
>CAJAWW010000278.1 GCA_903946745.1 uncultured beta proteobacterium | reverse complement strand
GCCGCACCGCACCTGTCGTGCATCGGCTCGACGCGTGAGGGCATCCGCGAAATTCTCGGCGTGTTCAAGGCGCAGGGCATTCGGCGCATCGTCGCACTGCGTGGTGATCTGCCCTCTGGCATGGCTGACCCGGGCGAGTTCCGCTATGCCAACGAACTGGTGGAATTTATCCGCGCCGAAACCGGCGACCTGTTTCACATTGAAGTTGCCGCTTATCCCGAATGGCATCCACAGTCGCGCAGCCCGCGTGAGGATCTGCAAAACTTCAAACGCAAGGTGGATGCCGGTGCCAATTCGGCCATTACCCAATATTTCTACAATGCCAACGCCTACGAAAACTTTGTGGCTGAAGCGCGTGCGCAGGACATCACTATTCCGATCGTGCCGGGCATCATGCCGATTGCCAGCTTTTCCAAGCTGGCGCGGTTTTCAGATGCCTGCGGCGCCGAAATTCCACGCTGGATGCGGCGTAAGTTTGAAAGCTATGGCGACGATGCTGATTCGATTCGCGCCTTTGGTCTTGATGTGGTCACCGTGCTGTGCGAAGACCTGTTGCAGCGCGGCGCACCGGGTCTGCATTTTTACAGCATGAACCAGTCAGCACTCACGCTTGAAGTATGCCGCCGGCTAGGACGCATCACATAGCCAAACAGGTAAGGATCAAACCTTCTCCGGCACGACCGAACGGCAACTCTATTAGCCCACTTCATGCCCGCTTCATGCCAGATCATGCCAGCTCAACCGGTTTATCCAACAACGCGCTCTTGCAACGCCCGTGGCGTAATGACCGAATCCATGGCCTCTGCCAAACTGGCAGCCGACGCCGCGGTGGGCTGATGGCTATCGATCGACGCTCCTTCGACCGACCGTCTTAATCGTGCTGTTACCCAGAAGATGCTGCCAACACCTTCTTCGCTAATCACGCCGACATCGCCGCCCATCAGTTTGGCCAAGCGTTTGGAGATGATCAGCCCCAGACCAGTGCCGCCATATTTTCTGGTTGATGAGCCGTCCACCTGCGTGAAGGCATGAAACAATCGGGCCTGCTGTTCAGCGCTGATGCCGATGCCCTGATCGGATACATCGACACGTAGCAACACACTGGCGCTGTCTTCCTCGATGGCATCCGCGTGCACAGTAATGCACCCCCGCTCAGAGAACTTGATCGCGTTGCCGATAAAGTTGATCAGGATCTGTTTCAGGCGCAAGACATCGCCGCACAGCACATCGGGCAACGACGGCGCAATTTCCAGAGATAGCTGCAACCTCTTGGCGAGCGCCGGTTCCTTCTGCATGCGCAAAATCTCGTCGAACATTGTTGGCAGCGAGAAATTTCTCTCTTCCAACGTGAGCCGACCGGATTCGATCCGCGAGATATCCAGGATGTCGTCGATGATGGCCAGCAAGTGCTTCGAAGCACCCATACACTTGGTCAGATGATCGATCTGTTTGGGGTCGGTGGCACGACGCAGCGCCATATCAGTCATGCCCATGATGGCCGTCATCGGCGTGTGCAATTCATGACTCATCGTAGCGAGGAAAATGCTCTTGGCACGATTAGCGGCCTCGGCGTCGTCACGGGCTTGTGACAATTCAATGGTTCTTTCGGCCACCCGCTCCTCCAGATGTTGCTGGTGACACAGGAGCTGCTGCTCAAGCTTACTGCGCACCAACGCATGACGCACCGCACGCCCCAGCGCATCGTGATCGAACCGGCCCTTCACCAGATAATCCTGTGCGCCCGCTTCAAGCGCAGCGGCGGTCAGTGCGCTGTCGTCGATGCCGGTGAGCACCACGATGGGCGTAATGGGGCGGGCGGCCCGCATCGCACGCACCGTTGCGACGCCCTGTGAATCAGGCAGAGCCAGATCCAGCAGGACAATATCAGGCGCATTGCGCTGCACCGCCGCGATGCCACCAGCCAAGGATTTCTCCCACAGCACCGTATCGGCAACGTCCGAGGAGGCAAGTCCGG
>CAJAWW010000277.1 GCA_903946745.1 uncultured beta proteobacterium | reverse complement strand
TCATGGCAGGCAGTAAAGAGATCCGCACCAAGATCAAGAGCGTCCAGAACACGCGCAAGATCACCAAGGCCAAGGAGATGGTGGCCGCATCCAAAATGCGCAAGGCGCAGGAGCGGATGCGGGCTGCCCGACCTTATAGCGAAAAGATACGGCGTCTAGCGGCTAATCTTTCGCAGGCGCTGGTGACCGACTATCGCCATCCATTTTTGGTAAAGAGTGCGAACGTCAAGCGTGTCGGACTGATCGTGATCAGCACCGACAAAGGCCTTTGCGGCGGCCTCAACACCAACATCCTGCGCCAGTCCCTGAACGCGATGCGTCAGTGGGAAGAGCGGGATGGCGTAACCGAAATGCGCGTCACCTGTATCGGCAGCAAGGGGCTGGGTTTCATGCAGCGCCTGGGTGCAAAAGTGGTTTCGCACGTAACCCACATGGGCGACACGCCGCATCTGGAAAAGTTGATCGGACCGGTCAAGGTCATGATTGACGCCTTCCAGAACAATGAGCTGGATGCCGTCTATATCGCCTATACCCGTTTCGTCAATACGATGAAGCAGGAACCGGTGCTCGAGCCGCTTTTGCCATTATGTGGCGAGCGACTGGGAACGCCGGAAGGCGGATGGGATTACCTGTACGAACCTGATGCACAGACCGTCATCGACGATCTGCTGATGCGTTATGTTGAAGCCTTGATCTATCAGGGGGTCGCCGAAAACATGGCCTCCGAGCAGTCAGCGCGGATGGTTGCGATGAAGGCGGCGACCGACAACGCAGGGAGCGTCATCAAGGAACTGCAACTGGTGTACAACAAGGCTCGTCAAGCCGCCATTACCAAAGAGATCTCTGAGATCGTTGGTGGCGCTGCGGCGATTGCAGGTTGATTGGCAGGCTAACGGATTTAATTTAAGGAAACGACCATGAGCAACGGAAGCATCGTTCAGTGCATTGGCGCGGTGGTGGACATCAAGTTCCCCCGCGAAGCCATGCCCAAGGTGTACGAAGCGCTGACTCTCGACGAAGCCGAAGCCGGCAACGCCGAAGCTGGCCTTACGTTTGAAGTTCAGCAGCAGATCGGCGACGGCGTGGTGCGCACCATTGCACTCGGTTCGTCTGACGGCCTGCGTCGCGGCATGTCGGTGAAACCCACCGGTCGCGCCATCTCGGTGCCGGTTGGCATGGGCACGCTGGGTCGCATCATGGATGTACTCGGTCGCCCGATTGACGAAGCCGGCCCGGTTCCCTGTGACGAGCTGCGTCCGATTCATTCCAAGGCCCCGAAATTTGATGAGTTGTCGCCTTCGGTTGACTTGCTGCCCACCGGCATCAAGGTGATCGATTTGATTTGCCCGTTCGCCAAGGGTGGTAAGGTCGGCCTATTCGGCGGCGCCGGCGTCGGCAAGACCGTGAACATGATGGAGCTCATCAACAACATCGCCAAGTCTTACGGCGGTTATTCGGTGTTTGCCGGTGTAGGCGAGCGTACCCGTGAGGGTAACGACTTCTATCACGAGATGAAAGACTCCAACGTGCTCGACAAGGTCGCGATGGTGTTCGGTCAGATGAACGAGCCCCCCGGCAACCGTTTGCGCGTGGCACTGACCGGCCTCACCATGGCTGAGAAGTTCCGTGACGAAGGCAAAGATATTCTGTTCTTTGTGGATAACATCTATCGCTATACCCTGGCTGGTACCGAAGTATCCGCACTGCTCGGCCGTATGCCGTCCGCCGTGGGCTACCAGCCGACGCTGGCCGATGAAATGGGTCGCCTGCAAGAGCGTATCACCTCCACCAAGGTCGGTTCCATCACTTCGATTCAGGCCGTGTATGTGCCTGCAGATGACTTGACCGACCCGTCGCCGGCGACCACCTTTGTGCCCCTTGACGCAACCGTCGTGCTGTCGCGCGATATCGCCTCGCTGGGTATCTACCCGGCCGTCGATCCGCTTGACTCCACCTCGCGTCAGCTCGATCCGCTGGTCGTGGGCGAAGAGCACTACGCCGTTGCGCGCCGCGTGCAGGCTAACTTGCAGCGCTACAAAGAATTGCGCGACATCATCGCCATTCTGGGCATGGACGAACTCGCACCGGAAGACAAGCTGGCCGTGACCCGCGCCCGCAAGATTCAGCGTTTCCTGTCGCAGCCGTTCAATGTGGCCGAAGTCTTTACCGGCTCGCCTGGCAAGATCGTCCCGCTGGCCGACACCATCAAGGGCTTCAAGATGATTGTCGATGGCGAATGCGATGCGCTGCCCGAGCAAGCTTTCTACATGGTCGGCGCGATCGAAGAATTGTTCGAAAAAGCCAAGACTCTCCAATAAGCGTTGCAGTAATCCAGCGCAACAGCGAAAAGGAAAATCAACATGGCAATGACCATACATGTGGACGTCGTCAGCGCCGAGGAATCCATCTTCTCGGGTCTGGCAGAGTTCGTTGTCCTGCCGGGCGAAGATGGCGAGCTGGGCATCATGCCCGGTCACATGCCGCTAATGACGCGTATCAAGCCCGGTGCCGTGCGCATCAAGCTGCCCGATGACAAGGAAGAGCTGATCTTTGTTGCCGGTGGCTTGCTTGAAGTCCAGCCGGGTCTGGTGACTGTTCTGGCCGACACCGCAATTCGTGGTAACGATTTGGATCAGGCCAAGGCTATGGAGGCCAAAAAACTGGCCGAAGAAGCCATGGGCGATCGCAGTTCCGCGATGGATTACGCCAAGGCACAGGCAGAACTCGCCGAGGCGGTGGCACAATTGGCCGCCATTGCCAAGTTGCGCAAGGGCGTTCACTGAGTTGATTTGTTATTGCTGAACCAACAACAAGGGCAGCTGAGGCTGCCCTTGTTGTTTGCCGCATCACCAGCGTCGACTTTTTGCCCGGTGAACTTGCCGTTTTGTTTTACCCGAGCCGACTCACAACAGAACCGGTGGGAATCAGTTCATCGAGCAGGGCCATCGAGGCGTGGCCGGAGCAATTGAGCGGATCAAACACGGCCTTTTCAGAATACTTCAGTAACAGTGCCGGGTTGATTTTGGCTAACCATAAAAGTTGATGTTCAGAGCGGGCGTTTGACTGTCAAGCCACCGCGAATCTGGCCCGCGGCGTAGCCTGTGGCGCGATCATGCGGGTAGTTTTTAATGAGCTCGGCGCGCAGATTTGGCGCGAGAGATTCGGTCGCCCCATGGCAGCTCAAGCAGACAGATCCGACGGGAATAGCGCGAATGTAGCGATAAACCGAGACACCCTTATCATTGACCACTTCTCCGTGTTCCAGTGTTTCCAGGGGCTCACCTGCGGCCGCGCGAATGTTGAAATCGGCGAGCTGACGAACTTCCCAGCTATCGGGTGTGCTGCGCTCGGCGTTGCGAGCTTTCAGGCTCACCCGGCGAATGCTCCACCCGGTTTGATCCGCATGTTCCTTGATGAGCTGGGGCGCCTTTTCTTTGCACACCGGAATGGCCGCCATGACACCTTGGGTCGCAACGGTTTCTTGCATCATGCCGGAGACTTTTGGCAGCAGAGGCAGCACCTTTTGCCGCGTGTCACGTTTGAGCGCCTCCAAGTCTTGAGCGAAGGTGGTAGCGGACAGAACGCTGCAAAGAATGAAAAAATAAGTACGCATGATGAACTCCTTATTAAATTAGCATTTAATAATAAACGAATGT
>CAJAWW010000276.1 GCA_903946745.1 uncultured beta proteobacterium | reverse complement strand
TTCCGACCACTACACCGCCACTGATGTCGCCGACTGGCTTTCCAGCCGCGAAGTCGCCAAAGCCCAGAGTTATCTCGATCAAATCAGCGATCTGGCCATCGCCGAGCGGGATATTACCGCCAAGGTCAAGGGCACGGCTAAAACGCCTTATCGCGTACAGATCACCCTGGCAGCCAATGGTCGCAATTTTCCGACGCGTGCTCATTGCAGTTGTCCCGTTGGCGGGTATTGCAAACATGTGGCGGCCACCTTGCTCGCTGCCATTGATGCCCGTAGCCAAGTCGAGCCTGTCACGCGCGTCACCCCGGCAGCGCTGGAATGGATCGAGGCCATCCGTCTGCTCGCCTCTGGGCCGGTCAAACCTGCCGTTAAAGCAAAGCCACTGGCACGGCTGTTCTGGGTGTTGAATTTCAACACGGGCAACAATGCCTTTTGCATCAGTTGTTTCAAGGCGATGCCCGATGAAGATGGCCGACCCAAAGGCAAGCGCACGCGGTGGGATAGTTTCGATCAGGCGCTTGAAAAGGCCTTCCCTTTCGTTGATAACGATGAGATCGCCATCATTCGCCTGTTGCTGACTCAGCGCAGCAATGCGCAGCGTTTCAGCAGCGATCTGCCGCTGGTTGGTCGGCATAGCATTGACATTCTTGAACGACTGATTGACACCGAACGATTTTTTTTCCACACCAGCCATCTGATTCCGCTACAACGCGGGCCCCTTCGTCCGGCGAAAATTCGCTGGCAGCAAGACGAGCGCGGACGATTTTGTGCCGATGCAATCGCCGCCCCGCCCGCAACACTGACCCTGCCCGTCGATCCGCCCTGGTTTATCGACATCAAGACCGGCGAAATGGGCGAATTGCTGTTCGACGCACCCGCTGGCGTCATCGCCCGCATCCTTGCCGCGCCACCGCTCAACGAGGCCGAGGCACGACTGGCGACCACGGTATTGGCAGAAGCCGCGCCCAACGTGCCACCGCCTGCGCTGATACCGGCCCGCGTCATCGACTCAATACCTGTGCCGATGCTGGTGCTGGGCAGTTTCGAGATGACCGTTCGCGCACTGCGCGACTACCCGCCCGACCGCTGGAACGCTCTGCTGGATGTTGCCGAGCCGGGTTTCATCTACGACGAAACCGTCGTTTTTCTCGCCAGTGACACGCGCCAACTGATTACCTTGCCAAGTGGAGAACGGGTTCAGGTCAAACGTCGGATGGACGAAGAAGCGGCGCGTCTCGAAGAATTGCGCGCAACCGGCATGGAGCCAATACGCCGCGGCACCGTCGTCGTCTATCCGCCAGAAGACGTGTCGCATCTGTGGTCGCTCGCCAGCGAGTCCGAATGGTCTGCTTTCATGAGCGAAGCCATACCCGCGATGCAGGCCAGCGGCTGGCGCGTGAATATTCCGGACGACTTTCGCCACCTATTCTATGAAGTCGAAGAATGGTCGGCCGAAATTGCCGAAAACGAAAGTGGTTGGTTCGATCTTGACATGGGCATTTTGGTCGACGGCGAGCAACTGGCGCTGGCACCGCTGTTAGCTGATTTATTTCATGTCGACGCGCGTTGGCTTGAGGCCAAAAAACTCAAGCGCATCGCCAATAGCGAGCTGATCGATCTCTTGTCACCCGATGGAAAACGCATCCGCGTATTGGCTGAACGCATCAAGCCATTGGCGCAGACATTGATCGATCTGTTCGACGGCTTGCCCCCCGCTGGTAGCGGCAAGATTCGTGTTGCCGCCTTTGATGCTCCGCGTCTGATGGACATCACCGCGCAGGGTTGGCGTACCGAAGGTCTGGTTGCTGTTGAGCGCATGGCCAAAACCATCAGTGGTCTTTCCGCCGCGGGCGGCGTCACGCCCATTGCACCCCCGGCCGGCTTTGCCCTGGAACTGCGCCCCTATCAGCGCGAGGGTTTGTCCTGGCTGCAATATCTGCGCGAGCACAATCTCGCGGGTCTGCTTGCCGATGACATGGGGCTGGGCAAAACCGCACAAACGCTTGCCCACCTGCTGCTCGAAAAAGAAGCCGGCCGTCTGGGTGGTGCAGCCGGGCCGGCACTCATCGTCTTGCCGACTTCGCTGATCTTTAACTGGAAGGCAGAGGTCGCCCGCTTCGCCCCGGGGCTTTCAGTGCTCTCGTTGCAGGGCAAAGCGCGCAAAGAGTGTTTTGCCGACATTCCGCACCACGATCTGGTGCTGACCACCTATCCATTGCTGTGGCGCGACGCCAAGGAGCTCGCCCAACACGAATATCACAGCCTGATTCTTGATGAAGCACAGACCGTCAAGAACGCAGCCAGCCAAGGTGCTGCCGTGGTGCGCCAAATCAAGGCAAAACATCGGCTCTGCCTGACCGGCACGCCGTTAGAAAACCATCTGGGCGAACTCTGGTCGCAGTTCGACTTCCTGTTGCCGGGCTTTCTCGGCGACGCCAAATCCTTCACCAAAACCTGGCGTACCCCCATCGAAAAACACGGCAACACCGTGCGTGCCGAATTGCTGTCGCGTCGCATTCGCCCCTTTATTCTGCGTCGGCGCAAGGAGGATGTGGCGAAGGAGCTCCCGCCGAAAACCATCATTCCGCGCAGCGTCGAGCTGGAAGGCGGTCAGCGTGATCTTTACGAAGTGGTGCGTAGCGCGATGGACAAACGGGTACGCGATGAGATCGCCGCCAAGGGCTTTGCGCGCAGCCAGATCATCATTCTTGACGCCTTGCTCAAACTGCGTCAGGTCTGCTGTGATCCGCGCCTGGTCAAATCCGACGCTGCAAAAAAGGTCAAGGAACGCGCCAAACTCGACCAGCTCATGGGCATGCTGCCTGAATTGGTGGATGAAGGCCGCAAAGTGCTGGTGTTCTCGCAGTTCACCTCGATGCTGGCATTGATTGAGGCCGAGCTGAAAGCCTGCAAGCTTGACTACGCGCTACTCACCGGCGACACCCAGGATCGTGAAGCACAAATTGGACGTTTCCAGAATGGCGAGGTGCCGATTTTCCTGATCAGCCTCAAGGCCGGTGGTATCGGCCTGAACCTCACTGCAGCCGACACCGTGATTCACTACGATCCGTGGTGGAACCCGGCGGTAGAAAATCAGGCCACCGACCGCGCACATCGGCTGGGTCAGACCAAGCCGGTGTTCGTCTACAAGCTGATCGTTGCCGGCAGTATCGAAGAAAAAATTGTTGCCTTGCAGGAACAGAAAGCCGAACTGGCGCGCAGCATTCTTTCGGCTGATGGTGTGGGTGACATAAAATTTTCCGAAGCCGACATCCGCGCTTTGCTGGCACCGTTACCGCCAGCGAAATAGTCGGGCAGCAAAAATATCCGTATTGTTGTTAGTGAGATAATCCAAGAGTCACCTGATCCCCTTCGCCAACCTTCCAATGACTGATACCAATCTGGCCACGCTTCGAGACCTTGTGGGCGAGTGTCGCGGCATGCTGGAAAACGATCTTTGCGAACTGATCGAAGAGTTGGGGTCGGTGCTGGCTGACGAAGCGCGCGCACTGGCAAACGCCAGCGCGGATCCGGGCAAGCGTAACGATTGCATGCAACTGCACATGGGGTTGCAACGCAATTGGGCTAATTTGTCGCCGGCTATCCGAAAATCGTTGGCGCAGCGGGCGGAACCGGCCAAGTCTGGCGCAAGCCCACATGAGAACACTCAGGATTTGGCGAGTCTACAGATTCTCGGCAACGACGAATTGACCGTTCAGATGGCGCTGGATGAAGTGGTCGATCACGTTAACGCCACATGCCATGAGGAAACCTACGCTCTGGATCGTCGGATATCCCAGCTCGTCTTGCGCAACGCCTTGCCGCACGGCTACAACCCGTTTCGTGTGGCATCGGTATGCGCATGTCTTGAATCTGCTTGCGCCCAGGTGTTCCGGGAAACCGGGCAGCGCGCTGTGCTGGTTCAGCTGATCGGGAAACATCTCGCGGCGGAATTACCGCAACTCTACCGTGCCATCAACGAAACCCTGATCGATGCCGACATCCTGCCCCGTTTGAAGCGCAGCTATCGTGACACCGCTCCGGCAAGTGCCAGCGCTGTCGCTGCTGAATCGGGTCAGATGATGAGTACCCTTGAGCGACTGGCAAAGGCACGCACGCCCGTCGGCAACATGGGTGCGGCACCCAAAAGCGACACGGGTGGGCGCGAATTTCTCAATTCGCTGCACGCATTTCAGAAGACTCCGGCGCTACAAAACACACCGTCAGCGTCCACGGCCAGTGCTGCCGGCACCCCGACCAATGTCGTGCGTCTGGCGCGTAACAGTGAAGCCGCCCGGCACATGCCGCCCCTTGAAGCGGTTTCGCTGGATATTGTTTCGGCATTGTTTGATCTGATCTTCAGTGACGATAACGTATCAGATGGCATCAAGGGTCTGGTGAGTCGCTTGCAGATTCCGGTGCTGAAAGTCGCCATGCTCAATCAGCAGTTTTTCGCTGATCGCAGTCATCCGGCACGGCGGTTTTTGAACAGCATTTCCGGCATCGCGATTCGCTGGGGGAAATTCGTTGATGCGAACGACCCGTTTTACCGAAAGCTGTCAGAACTGGTTGAACGTATTCAAAATAATTACGATGGCGACATGGGCGTTTTCGATGCCGCCATTGCCGAGCTGGGTGAATTCATTGCCGAACGCGATGTCATTGAGGCCGAAGCCAGCCGCACGCTCGCCGAAGCGGTTCATGCACGAGAAGAAGAAATTCGGGCGCAACGCGAGGCACAGGCGATTGCCCAGAAGACCGCCGATCAGTTGCTGGTGCCGCTGCTCACCCCGGAGGTACCCACAGCAATTGAGCAGTTTCTGCGCAGTTACTGGCGCGACGTATTGCAAAATCGCATTTTTACCGCCGGAATCTCCGGAGCCGATGGCACCACATCCGTCGCGGCACTGAAAATTGCGTCGGAACTCATCTGGAGTGTCACCCCGAAAAAAGAGACAGAGGGCCGGCAACAGCAGACAGACGCGCTGCCCGCTCTTCTGAAAGGTTTGAATACAGGTCTGGATGAAATCGGTATCTCGACCGAAGAGCGGCATGCCTTCATGGATACGCTGGTCGAACTCTGTTTGGCCGCATTGCGTGCAGACCAGCGCACAAAACGAAAAACTGTCACGAAGACCCCTGCAAAAACACCAGCCGCCGATCCCGGCCCTGGCCCAACCTTGCAGGTGAGCCATGCCACAAAGAGCGGCGTTCGTGTTCAGGATATTTCGCTTCCGGGCGGCGAAACTTCGAGTGTTGGCAATACGCCCGACCGCACCCACCTTCGCCGGGCGCGGCAACTGGTGCGCGGCGACTGGGTAGACTTCATCACCGCAGGGCAAACCCGCCGCGAGCGCCTGACGTGGATCAACCCCAGTCGTACCCTGATTCTGTTCAGCAACCACGCTGCCGAATGCGCCATTTCCATCACACCCGAGGCTTTGGCGTTACGCTTACAAAATCAAACCGTCCGCATTGTCAAACACGATGCCCCGATGTTCGAGCGTGCGCTCCATGGCGCCGTTAAATCAATAGACGGTCTTAGCTAGACTCCCGCGCAACCATCACCGTAACGCTGCTAAAAGCAAACGTCAGCTGCATCCATTCATTCGCCGGCAAGCGGCGCAATAAGCCCTGCAAGGCTTTGATAACGCCGGCATGGGTTATCAGCACAGCCTCTTTAACGCCCGTGGCATGAAGATCAACATAAAACTCGCTGACGCGCGCTAACAGTTGCGCGGGAGACTCTCCC
>CAJAWW010000275.1 GCA_903946745.1 uncultured beta proteobacterium | reverse complement strand
TCCGATGATCTGTCTAATCATCGGATAGTGAGCGATCATAGTATTTTGTTGAGTCAAGCAGCAGTCTCCCGCAATTTGACCATTTTCCGCAAAAAACCTTATACCCTCAACGGAGCTGAATAATCAAAGAGGTCACAATCAAAATGGTCAGGCTCGATGAGTCAATAGTCGACGCTGACAACACGGCTCGGGAATAATTCCGAGCCGCTGTTGTTTGGAGTCAGTCTTGGCCCGGCTGCGTCGGCGCTTTCATCGGTGCACCGATCCGCTAGAATGAAACGCATGAAGTCTCTGGTTTACCTTGAAACCTCCGTTGTCAGTTACCTTGCGGCTAGACCAAGCCGGGATTTGATCGTCGCCGCACACCAGCAGATAACCCAGCAATGGTGGGATCAACGGGAAAACTGGGGGCTCTATGCCTCACGTCTGGTGGTTACCGAGGCGTCCGGTGACGATGCCGATGCTGCAGCGAGAAGAATCCAGCTTTTGCAAGGGGTTGCTCACCTCGCCGTTACGCCGGATGTCGAGACGTTAGTGGAACAACTCATGAAGGTGGCCGCTTTGCCAGTCACTGCGCTCGAAGACGCATTTCATATTGGTTTGGCGATAGCGCATGGCATGGATTTTCTGGTGACATGGAATTGCACGCATATTGCCAATGCGGCGAAACGTAACCTCATTACCAAGGTTGCGAACCAGGCCGGTTACGTCATGCCGGTTATTTGTACGCCCGAGGAACTGCTGGGAGATGACTATGTGGACTGATCCGATTATCGAAGAACTTCACGCTCGTCGCCGGGAACATGCCGCTTGCTTCGACTTCGATGCGCACCAGATTTTTCTGGAACTGAAAAGACTCGACGAATCGGCGTCGGTCGTTGAGGCCGAAATCGTCACATTGCCCGCCAAACGACTGGATGCCTTCAAACGGGCGACCTGAAAATCAAAGGCGTCAGGTTCGATTAACCAATAGTCGACGCTGTCGACATGGTGGCTCGGGAGTGATTCCAGGCCGTTTCCATGGGTAAAATCAAAGTGTGAGCGTGCCCCTCTCAACGCTTGACGTACGTGACCGCTTGGAAATCGAGCGCATCTTCGCGCCGGTTTTCGGTCGGGACGCCAATGCCCGGATCAAGTTATTCGGTTCGCGGGCGCGTGGCGATGCGCATCGCAGTTCCGACATCGACATTGCTTTGATCTCATCTTTGGGTATAGCTGCTGCCGAAATTTCTGCGTTACGCGAGGCTCTCGAAGAATCCCGCGTGCCATTTCGCATCGACCTCGTCAATTACGCGACCGTATCACCAGAATTGCGCACAGCCATCGACAACGAAGGCATCACGTGGCCCGCGTAGCGCAACGTATCGCGACTGCGCACAAGGTGGTGGTGCGCGCTTGTTTCGAGAATGACCTGTTGACCGAGGACGAGGCGCGTCTGGCGCCGGTGATGGTCGATCACCGCAATCTGACCTCGCACACTTACAACGAAACGCTCGCCGACGAGATCTTCGCCGCCATTCCTGATTACCGCCGCTTGCTACATGCATGGATTGACCGAATGGCACAAGTCTGAAAGTCGACGTTGTCAACACGGTGGCTCGGCAGCTATCCCGAACTGTTGTTGCTTCCTCCTGCCGTATCAATGTGCCGTAGCCCGAAAGCAGCGTCCGGTTAAGAAGTCAGGTTCCTGCTTTTCATGGGTTGGCGCATCGTCACGCTCGCGCTAACTGATCCGCTACTCAAAAAATAAAGCTTTTCGCTGACTTGGCAGATCGGCAACTTTTAGCAAAGTGCTATAATTTTTCAGTGGAAAAGAAAAAGGCACATTACCCGTTGGAACTGGTCAAGCGTCTGATTATGGATGAGACGCGCGACCCGTTTACCCAAAGCGCCAAGAACGGCGCGGCAGAGATGGGTTTGGCGGCGAGTGAGTTGCGTGGCATCGTGATGGGACTTGCCCTGCGGGACTTTTATAAGAGCATGACCACGTACGAAAGCAGTCGGGTCTGGCAAGACGTGTACCGCCCTGTCACCCGTATGGGTGCGGCTTACGTCAAGGTGTCGATTATTCCGACGGAGAATCTGATCGTGGTGTCTTTCAAGGGGTTGTGACGATGAAAAAGATGAAATGCCCGGCCTGCGGCGGCGTAATGGCGCAGGCAATTCAGGATCTGTACTACGTCTACAAAGGCGAGCGTCTGGTGGTGCCCGCGTTGGATGCGCTGGTGTGTGGTGCCTGTGGCGAGGCGCTATTTGCCACACCGGAAGATGGTGCGCGTTACGATGCCGCTATTCGTGCTCATATCGCCGCAATCAATCTGCGCAGCGCACCGGATTTGCGCGCCATCCGCAAACGGTTGAAACTGACCCAAGCAGAAGCCGGACGTATTTTCGGCGGCGGGGTCACTGCTTTTTCTCGCTATGAGCGCGGCGAAGTCAAGCCACCCGTGGCGCTGGTTAAGTTCTTTCAGGTACTTGATCGGCACCCCGACCTGCTGGCTGAGTTGAAATAACAAAGTCGACTTGCGGCATCCAGCGCAGCCCGACGGTAGCTGCGGTTCTACTGCCCGTACAAACCTGCAACTGCCACGCATTCTCCTGCAAGCTCAAGGCTTGTGAGAATGCTGCAAATCGGTATAGTCGCCAAAATTTTCCTGAAAAACACATTAGCGTGCTTGGATTCGGACAACCAAAATCAACAGATGGCTGGCTCGCGATCGTCATGGGCGAGGGGCAGGCTGACTTCGTTCATGTGCAGCGTGGCCGCGACCGGATGCCGCGTGTGCTGCTGGCTGAGTCGATCGAGCATGCCGGCGACGTGGCGGCCACGCTGGCCGCCTTGCGCAAGCCCTTGAAACTTGCGGGTTACCGCTGCACTGCGCTGTTGGCGCACGGGCGTTATCAGATGCTGACGACCGAAGCGCCGGAGGGCGCGGGCGATGGCGCGTGGGACGAAGCGCGTGAAGTGACGCGCTGGAAGATCAAGGATCAGGTTGAGTTTCCCGTTGATACGGCGGCGATCGATCTGTTGCCCATTCCCGGTGACGGGCGCAATGCACAGGCATTTGTCGTGGTTTCAGCGGAGGCGACAATCGCGCCGTTGGTGCAGGCATTTCAAGCGGCCAAGGTGCCATTGGAAGCGATTGATGTGCCGGAACTCTCGCAACGCAACATTGCCGCTTTGTTTGAAGAAGAAAACCGCGGTTTGGCGATGCTGATTTTTGACCAGTCCGAAGGCTTGCTCACCTTTACGGTGGGTGGCGAATTACTGGTGGCGCGGCATGTCGAAATTCCGGTGCGCCAATTGATTGCTGCCGATGCCGAGCGGCGCAACATGTTGTTTGAGCGGATTGCGCTCGACGTGCAGCGTTCGCTCGATAATTTCGATCGCAACTTCAGTCACGTTCAGTTGTCGCGCATGATTGTCGCGCCGTTGCCCGGCGTGGAGGGCTTTGTGGATTATCTGGCCGGCAATCTTGCGGTCACGGTGGCACCGATGGATATTTCTGCTGTGCTGGATCTGGGCGCAGTCCCGGCCTTGCTTGATCCGGTGCGTCAGTTCCATTCGCTGCGCGCCATCGGTGCAGCGCTGCGCGACGAGAGTGCCGGGTGAACAACGCATGAGCCGGCAAATCAATCTTTATCATCCGCGCTTTCGCAAACAGCGCGAGTGGTTGACGCTGACCAGCGTGGCGGTCGCGACCCTGGTCGTGTTGCTGTTGCTGGCCGGCGTTGGTGCGTGGGCGGTGAGCCATGCGGCGGCGCGACAGGCTGAAGCGGCCGCTGCCGAGGCGCAGCTAAAAACCGTTCAGGCACAGTTTGCGGCGGCGGCTCAGGCTGCTGCGGCGCGCAAACCGAATCCACAGTTTGCGCAGGAATTGGCCAATGCCGAGCAACTGCTACAGCGCCGTGACGAAATTGCCCGTCTGCTTGAAAGCGGCACGGTGGGCAGTACCGCAGGGTTTGCCGATTATTTGCGCGGCTTTGCCCGGCAGGCGCCCGAGGGGCTGTGGCTGACCGGTTTTACTATTGGCGCGGGCGGCTCCGAGATGGAAGTGCGTGGCCGCATGGTGAATGCTGCGGCGCTGCCCGATTACATTCGGCGGCTGGGTAACGAAAAGGTTTTTCGTGGCCGCAATTTTGCCGCCCTGACACTGAACCGTCCGGAGCCGCCCGGTGCTGCCGGCACGGCCGCGGTTCCTGTTACCGCTACGGCGGGCACCGTAGTTCCAGCGTCGACTATTCCTGTCCGCGCCATTGATTTCATTCTGACGCCGCGCCGGACAGAAGCGCAGAACGCCAGCGAGGCAACGGCCGCACAAGGCCAAAAACCATGAGATCACAACGATGACAGCCCAATCGATGAAAGCCCAGTGGCAAACGTGGAGCGAAAAGTTCTCGGCTATATCGCGGCGCGAGCAACTCATTGTGGCCGCCGCTTCGGTGTTTGGCATTGCGTTTCTTGGCTTCAATTTTGGCGTGGATCCCTTGTTGCTCAAAGCGCGGCTGGCGAGCAAGACGATTGCGCGGGTGCAGGCTGAAATCACGCCGATGCAGGCGCAGACTGCTGTGATCAGCAGCCAGAATATCGACCCCGATGCGGCCAACCGCGCCCGGCTGGAGCAGGTTCGCAAAGACCTTGCCAAGGTGAGCGACCGGCTGGCCACGTTTGAATCCGGCATGGTGCCTCCGCAGCGCATGCAGTCGTTTCTTGAAAGCCTGCTGGCCAAAAACCAGCGCCTTGAGCTGCTGGCGTTGAAAACCTTGCCGGCGGTTCCGGTGGGCACGGCTACCGAGCGCAAGGTTGATACGACGCTGGCGCAGGCCGCTGAGGTAGCAAAAAATCCGGCCACCGCCCTGGCTGCGCCCGCTGTGTCCGTTGCGCCGGCTGCCGGCATTTATCAGCACGGCATCGAACTGAAGATCGCCGGCAGTTACAATGATCTGTTGAGCTATCTGGCCGAACTTGAGCGTATGCCCCAGCGCGTGATGTGGAACAGTGTGAAATTTGAAGTCAAACAACACCCGCGCAACGAGATGACGCTGGTGGTCTACACCTTGAGTCTCGACCAAAATTGGCTGGTGGTATGAGCGCCGGGTTAAAGTCTGGTCGCTTGTCGGCCGTAAAAGCAGCAGGCTTGGCATTCGTAACAGGGGTGGCAATGGTGACGACCATGCTCGTGGGTGGGTCGGTGATGGCGCAGGTGCCTGATCCGACACGGCCGCCCGGTGCGCTGATGGCACCGGTGCCCGGGGCAGCACCGGACAGCATGGCGACCGATGCCGGCGTGCAGGCCGTGTTTGTGCGACCCAAGGGCAAGAAGTCATCGGCCATCATCAACGGCCAGTATGTTGAGGTGGGTGGTCTGGTGGGTGACAAGCGGGTGTTGAAGATTACCGAAAGTGAAGTGACGTTAAAAGGTGCGACAGGGCGTGAAGTGATGAAGGTCATCCCTGCCATTGAAAAAACACCGGTGAAGCCGCCGGCCAAGAACAAACGGAATGAAGACAAACGGAATAAAGACAACCGGAATAAAGCGGCAGATGCTTCGGCGACGGCAACCCCTGCGACGGTAACCAGCGAAAAATGAGATCAGCTTTTTCTAGGCAATGGACGAAGCCGGTTGCGGCGATAGCCATGGCGCTGTTTGCCGCGGCGATGACCGGTTGCGCCAGCCCCAAACGCACTGGTAGCGAGACGCTGGGTCAGATGAATGACGTGCTGCTGAAATCAGCCACCGAGCGCCGGGCACCGGGCACCGACGCGCTCGATAAATCATTGATGCCCGCTCTGGCACCGCAAGCTGCCACCGAGCAGGCGGTGGTCGAATCGCGGTTTGATCTCTCGGTGGTCAACGCCCCGGCCACGCAGGTTTTCATGGCGCTGGTTTCCGGCACCCGCTACAGCATGCTGGTGCCCCCCGACGTTGCCGGCAATATCACCGTCAACCTCAAGGATGTGACGGTGATGGAAGCGCTCGACACCATCCGCGAGCTGTTTGGTTACGAATATCGCATACAGGGCAAGCGCATCTTCATCGAGCCGAACACCATGAAGACGCGCGTGTTTCACATCAATTATCTGGCCAGCCGCCGTCAGGGCACCAGCGATTTGCGCGTCACCGGCAGTTCGATGACCGCTGCGTCGTCAGGCAGCAGTACAACGTCGGCCACCGCAACCACGAATCAGCCGACGCCCGGCGGCACCGGCAGCACCACCATGGTGCGTGGCAGCGATACCAGCCGCGTCAGCATGTCCACCGACAGCGACTTCTGGGGCGATCTGCGCGCCGCACTGGGTGCTATCGTTGGCAACACGGAAGGACGCAGCGTGGTGATTAACCCGTCGTCCGGCGTGCTGGTGGTGCGTGCCTTACCCAACGAGTTGCGCAACGTCGACAAGTACCTCAAGGCAACGCAACTCTCGGCTGACCGGCAGGTCATGCTGGAGGCCAAAATTATTGATGTCACCTTGTCCGACGGCTTTCAGGCGGGAGTGAACTGGGGCGCGTTCAATAGCTTTAATGGTGCAGCAAGAAGTGCTGTCGGCATTGCTGCGCCGGGCAGCACGTTGAATACGGCAAACCCCGGCGCGCGCACCATTACCAACTCGACACTCACGGTGACCCCGGGGCAATTGGGTTCCATTGCTGCCTCTGCCATTAGCAAGGGATTTATCGGCTTGGCGTTTCAGACGACCAATTTTTCAGCACTCATCAACTTCCTAGAAACGCAGGGCAACGTTTCGGTGCTGTCTTCGCCACGCATTGCCACCATCAACAACCAGAAAGCCGTGCTCAAAGTGGGGACGGATGAACTGTTCGTCACCAATGTCACGTCATCCACCACCACCACCACCACGGGTTCGGTGTCTTCGCCGAGCCTGACGCTGCAACCTTATTTCTCGGGTATCTCGCTGGATGTCACGCCGCAGATCGACGATGAAGGCAACATTGTGCTGCATGTA
>CAJAWW010000274.1 GCA_903946745.1 uncultured beta proteobacterium | reverse complement strand
TGGCGATCGACAATGCAACGCACAGACAGCCATCTCGCCACCGCAATGGCCGGGCGCGTGACGATACAAAATAATTGATAGATCAAGTTGGCATCGCGCCGTGGGCCGGCCAACAATCCTAGTAAGCCTTGCGCCAGCAAGGCCAGCAGCGCCACCTCGACCAGCGCGCGCAGCGCACCGAGCACAAGAAGCCAAGGGTGGCTCATGGTATGTTGCGAGCCTTGGCTCTAGAAAAAGCAGTTGACCACGGCGACACGGCGAACACGGCGAGAAATAATGAGGGAAGCCAGCTTTTATGTACATCACCCGGAAGGTGGTTCGGTAATTTCAAGCAAGACCTTGATTTTTCGCCGTGTTCGCCGTGTCGCCGTGGTTGAACTGAGGTTTTAAGGTTGACAGATATTCGCATCCGATCGAAACAACAATGAAACTTGAATACTGGCGACACTATGCACAAGGCCGGGTTTGGCGCGCGCTCGGCCGGCCGGATGCCGCTTGCAGCGCATTCTGTGCCGCCATGGCGATTGATCCGCTGCACACAGGGGCTGTGCGCCACCTTGCGGCCATGGCCGCCGAACGTGAACAATGGGAGGTTGCGGCGGCGTGGTTCGCACGGGTTGTTGATCTTGCGCCCGATGATGCCGATACCTGGTTCAACCTCGGGTTTGTGCACGAGCGCGCGGGCAACGCGCCTGCGGCGATCAGCGCCTTTACCGCGGCGCTCAAACACAAACCCTCGCTCGATCGCGCCCGTTATGGCATGGGTCTCGCGCACGCGCGACTCGGCCAGCATCGTGCTGCGGCAGCCGCTTTTGGTGACTGTGTTGACATGCAACCTCTGCATGGAGAAGCCTATTATCAGTGGGGAATGGCCTTGCACTATGCCGATTGCCCGCAAGACGTCAGACGTGTGATCGAACGTCTTGCACAGTTTGAGCCGCAGCGCGCACGGCAATTGTTGCTGGATACGCAGCATACGGATCTGTTGCATCTGATCCCCGAATTGCCCATTTGAAACGGGGGCTGGCGTGGTTCAGCGCTCATCCTTGCCAAAGTAGGGGTAACGAACGTGATCGACCAGTTCCTGAACGGCCCGGCTCGGGGGCGAGGTCAACAGTGATCCGATAATAATGCCGACAAACCCGGCCGGGATGCCAAATACGCCGGCAGAAATTGGGTTGATGTCCCACCACTTGGCCGCATTGACGCCAAAGATCGGGTAGGTGAGATACATGTACGCGATGCAGACGCCAAGACCCAAACTCATGCCCAGCACAGCACCCACCTGATTGGCGCGTTTCCAGAAAACACCGCAGACCAGTGCCGGGAAAAATGCCGAGCCCGCCAATGAAAAGGCAGCACCCACCAGAAACAGAATGTCGCCCGGCCGCAACGAGGTGACATAGGCGGCAACAACTGCCACCGCCAGAAGTAATCCCTTCGATACCACCAGACGGCGGGTGGTCGACGCGGCCGGATCGATCATTTTGTAATACACGTCATGCGACAAGGCATTCGCAATGGTCAGCAACAAACCATCGGCGGTGGACAGTGCGGCAGCTAAACCGCCGGCGGCCACCAGCCCGGAAATGACGTAAGGCAAACCCGCAATTTCGGGTGTTGCCAAGACCACCAGATCGCCGCCGATGACAATTTCAGCCAGTTGTACGATGCCGTCCCGATTGATGTCGGCGATATTCATCAGGGTTTTATCCACCGCTGCCCAGTTACTCACCCACGCCGGTAGCGCTTGAAAGCTGGAGCCAACCAGCGTGCTATAGACCTCGTACTTCATCAGGATAGCCAGTGCCGGTGCGGTGAAGTAGAGCAGAAAGATAAACAGCAGCGACCAGAATACCGAGCGACGGGCCTCCTGCACCGAGGGTGTGGTGTAAAAGCGCATCAAAATATGCGGTAGCGC
>CAJAWW010000273.1 GCA_903946745.1 uncultured beta proteobacterium | reverse complement strand
TGACGGGGATGATGCGGTAGGCGAGGGTCATGGGGATTGGATTTGGGTTTGGATTAAAGGCGGTTTACCACGGGGGACACGGGGGCCCGGGGGAAGTCAAAGACTGGTTTCAAGGTTTTCCCCGTGCCCCCCGTGTCCCCCGTGGTTAAAAATGCTTTCTCTCTCACCCCGCCAGCCCCCGCCGGTAATGAATCGCTTCGGCGACCTGTGCGGTGCCAATGGATGCGGTGCCGGCAAGGTCGGCGATGGTGCGGGCGACTTTGAGGATGCGATGATAAGCGCGTGCCGAGAGGGCGAGTTGTTTCATGGCGTGCTGCAACAGGCGTGCGCCGTCGGCGTCGGGTTGAGCGTGCTGGTCGATTTCTTTGGTGCCGAGCAGTGCGTTGGGTTTGCCCTGGCGGGCGTGCTGCACGTTGCGTGCGGCGATCACGCGGAGGCGCACCAGGGCACTGGATTCACCACCGCCCTCATGCTGGGCAAGGTCGGCCACCTCGACGGCGGGCACATCGATCAGCAGGTCAATGCGATCCAGAAAAGGGCCTGAAAGTTTGCCGCGATAGCGTGCAATCTGATCCGGGGTGCAGCGGCATTTTGCCGAAACGTGACCAAGCCAGCCGCAGGGGCAAGGGTTCATGGCCGCGACAAGCTGAAAGCGTGCCGGAAATTCGGCGCGGCGTGCGGCGCGGGCAACGTGAATGTGCCCGCTCTCCAGCGGCTCACGCAGGGCTTCAAGCACGCTGCGCTGAAACTCCGGCAGTTCGTCGAGAAACAGCGTGCCGTAATGCGCCAGTGAAATCTCGCCCGGCCGCGGAATGCTGCCCCCACCCACCAAGGCCGCAGCCGAGGCCGAATGGTGCGGGGCGCGAAACGGCCGGCGCGCCCAGTGCTCGAGTTGAAACGCATCCGCCAGTGAAAGCACGGCGGCACTTTCCAGCGCTTCTGCTGCCGTCATGGGCGGCAGCAGCCCGGGCAGGCGCTGCGCCAGCATGGATTTGCCGGCACCCGGCGGGCCGCTCATCAACAGACTGTGACCACCCGCTGCGGCAATTTCGAGCACGCGCTTGGCGGGTGCCTGGCCTTTGACGTCGGCCAGATCGGGGTAATGTGTAAAAGTCGACGCTGGGGATGCGGTAAAGGGCACCAGCATTTCGCGCCCGGCGAGATGCGCGCACACCTGCAACAGGTTTTGCGCCGGCAGAATAGTCATGCCTTCGATCAGCGCGGCTTCGGGCGCACTTACCTGCGGCAACACAAAAGCCCGGCGCTGCCCGGATTCGGCGGCGTGTGCGCGGTGCATCGCGGCGCACATCGCCAGCGTGCCATGCACGGCGCGCAGCTCGCCTGAAAGCGCCAGTTCGCCAGCGAATTCGTGGGCATCCAGATTAGCGGCCTTGATCTGCCCGGCAGCGATCAGAATGCCCAGCGCAATCGGCAGATCGAAGCGCCCGGATTCCTTGGGCAGATCGGCCGGCGCGAGGTTCACGGTAATGCGCCGCTGGGGAAACTCAAAACCGCAATTCTGGATCGCCGCACGCACGCGGTCGCGGGCTTCCTTGACTTCGGTGTCGGGCAAGCCGACCAGCGCAAACGACGGCAGGCCGGCGGCCAGATGCACTTCGACGGTGACTTCAGGCGCCGCCAGCCCCGCCAACGCCCGCGACCGGAGGATGGCCAGCGCCATGCGCGCTCAGTGTGCGGCGGGGGGCTTCCCGGCGGCCGCTTCGAGTTCGGCAACGCGGGTTTCGAGCGCGGTGAGCTTTTCGCGGGTGCGCGTGAGCACCTCGCGCTGCACATCGAATTCTTCGCGCGTCACCAGATCGAGCTTGGCAAAACCACTGCTGAGCAGGGCGCGCAGATTTTTTTCAATGTCGCCGGCCGGCGTCGCGGCCATGAAGGCGGTCACACGGGCAGACATTTCATCCAGCAGTTTGGGGTTGAGCATGGTCAGCACTCCAGCATAAACAGGGCGAGTCTAGCACAGGCACTCCCCGCACAAAGTAAGCGCACCACGATGGTGCGCGCTGTGATATACGGTGCTCACGAATAGTGCCAATCGTTGCCCGCAAGGGGCGTAGCGGCCATGTAATTTATCTATCACAATGAATTAAAACATTGTTTTCACACTGGCATGGTCTCTGCATAGAGTACTGCGTCATCTTTTCATTCTAGGAGAGCATCATGCGCAAAACCCTCATCGCCGTTACCGCTACCGTTACCTTAGCCGCCATTTCCGCCCCGTCCGTGCTGTTCGCAGCCGATGCAGCACCGGCGGCACCGGCCTCACCGCACACCTTCACCGGCAACGTTGCCGTGGTATCCAATTACGTCTATCGCGGCATTTCGCAAACGGCGGCCAAGCCGGCCTTGCAAGGCGGTTTTGACTACGCACACAGCAGCGGTTTTTATCTTGGCACCTGGGGTTCCAATGTCAATTGGGTAGCCGACAACAACTGGTCAGCGGCCAGCGCGGCGTCCAACAGTCTGGAAATGGATTTCTACGGTGGCTTCAAGGGCGTCATCAAGGGCGATCTGGGCTTTGATCTGGGCGTGCTGACCTATGTCTATCCGGGCACCAACACCGATGTCGGGGGCACCTTCATCAAGCCGGACAGTACCGAAATCTATGGCGCGCTGACTTACAAGTGGCTGAGTGCAAAGTACTCACACTCGACCACCTCACTGTTCGGCTGGAACAAGTTCGGCGGCACGGTGAGCGACAAGACCAATGGCAGCGGCTATCTCGACCTGACCGCCACGTTTGATCTGGGCAATGGCTGGGGCATCAGCGGGCATTTTGGTCATCAGAAGATCAAGAACCACAAGCCGGCCTCCTACAGCGACGTGAAGCTGGGGATCACCAAAGATACCGGTGTCGGCGTGATTGGCCTCGCAGTGACTGGCACCAATTCCAAGGGTGATTGCAACGGCAATGCCGCAAAAACAGCCGACGACGTGTATTGCTGGGGTGCGGTAGCCGGCTCGGGCAAGAAGGCTTATGACGCAGGCAAGTCTGCCGCGGTGCTGAGTTTCAGCAAGAGCTTCTGAACTGCTCCTTCATTCACTTTCTTAAAAGGAAACTGTCATGAAACTTGTTACCGCCATCATCAAGCCCTTCAAGCTTGACGAAGTGCGTGAAGCACTGGCCGCCGTGGGCGTGCAGGGCATCACCGTCACCGAGGTCAAGGGCTTTGGCCGCCAAAAGGGGCACACCGAACTGTATCGCGGCGCGGAATACGTCGTCGATTTTCTGCCCAAAGTGAAGCTCGAAGCCGCTATCCGCGACGACCTGCTCGATCAGGTTATCGAAGCCATCGAAAAATCCGCCACCACCGGCAAGATTGGTGACGGCAAGATTTTTGTCTTCGACGTCGAACAGGTCATCCGCATCCGCACCGGTGAATCCGGTGAGGAAGCCCTCTGATTTTCAGGAGCGATACCATGAAAAAAACTTTTGCAATATTGCTGGCCGTTGCCGGTCTGGCTTTTTCCGGCATCTCGCATGCCGACGAAAAAGCCGCCGTTGCACCGGCGGCAGCGACAGCGACAGCGGCAGCAGTTAGCGCGCCCGTTGCTGCACCCATTGCTGCACCCGTTGCAGTCACCGCAAGCCCTGCCGCCATTCCGGCACCCACGGTCAACAAGGGCGACACCGCCTGGATGATTGTTGCGACCGCTCTGGTGATTCTGATGACCAGTCCCGGGCTGGCCTTGTTCTACGGCGGCTTGGTGCGCTCGAAGAACATGCTCTCGGTGCTGATGCAGGTATTTGTGTTTTTCTCGATGACCGCGGTGTTGTGGGTGGTCTACGGCTACTCGGTCGCCTTCACCGAGGGCAGCGCTTTCTTCGGCAGTTTCGACAAGCTGTTCCTCAAGGGCATCACGCCAGACAGCGTAGCGGCCACCTTCAGCAAGGGCGTGGCGATTCCTGAATACATCTACGTCGCCTTTCAGCTTACCTTTGCTGCCATCACCCCGGCGCTGATCGTCGGTGCCTTTGCCGAGCGCATGAAGTTTTCCGCCGTGCTGCTGTTCATCGCACTGTGGTTCACCTTCAGCTATCTGCCGATGGCACACATGGTGTGGTACTGGGCGGGTCCGGACGGCTACACCTCGGCCGACGCCGCCGCCAAGCTGGGCAGTACCGCCGGTTTCCTGTTCCAAAAAGGCGCGCTCGATTTCGCCGGTGGCACCGTGGTGCACATCAACGCCGCCGTCGCCGGTCTGGTTGCCGCCTTCATGGTGGGCAAGCGGATCGGGGTCGGTCGCGAATCCATGGCACCGCACAGCCTCACCATGACCATGATTGGTGCCTCGCTCTTGTGGGTGGGTTGGTTCGGCTTCAACGCCGGCTCCAACCTTGAAGCCAACGGCGTTGCGGCACTGGCCTTCATCAATACGCTGGTCGCTACCGCCGCAGCAACGATGGCCTGGATGCTGGCCGAATGGCTGCTCAAGGGCAAGCCCTCGATGCTCGGCGCAGCTTCCGGTGCGGTTGCCGGGTTGGTGGCCATCACCCCGGCCTGCGGCTTCGTCGGCCCGATGGGCTCCATCGCCATCGGTCTTTCAGCCGGCCTCTTGTGTCTGTGGGGCGTCAATGGCCTGAAGAAGTGGCTCGGCATGGATGACGCGCTCGATGTCTTCGGCGTGCATGGCGTCGGCGGCATTCTCGGTGCCGTGCTCACCGGCGTGTTCGCCGCACCGAGTCTGGGCGGCCTGGGCGTGTATGACTATGTGGCCAACAAGGTCGGCGACTACGACATGGCGGCGCAAGTCACCAGCCAGCTCTGGGCAGTCGGCACGGCCGTGGTCTGGTCGGGCGTGGTCTCCTTCATCGCCCTCAAACTGATCGACATCGTGATTGGCCTGCGCGTGCCGGAAGACGAAGAGCGCGAAGGGCTGGACATTACCTCGCACGGCGAATCGGCCTACCACATGTAAGTTGAATACTTCCCTCCGCAGCGCGTTCTGCGCTGCATTCCGGGCACCCTGCGGGGTGCCCTTTTTTTCGTCGGCGCGAGGGTGAGTGGAGTGATACAGTGCAGTCTCATTCGAGAGGATTACGTCATGGCGCTGCGCACATCACTCCTATCACTCCTTATTGCTCTGTCGCTGAGCCTCGCCGCCTGCGGTGCATCTGACCCCAACAAGGCAAAAACCGAAGCGCTGACCCGCGCCGTCAAGGCGGCCAAAAAACTGTTCGAGCGCACACAAACAGACCCGATGGCGAATGCTTCGTTTTACAGCGTGGCGCAAATGGGCGGCACCGGCATCCATTATCTGGTGGCGAGCCTGCCTGATCGTGACAACAATCCAGACACCATCGTTTGCTACGAAGAAAACAAGCCAGCCCGACCTTGGTGTGTTGTCGTCAAACCTGGTCCGGGCGAGCTTGAAATCACCATCGATGGATTCGGCGCCCAGCTCGATAAACCGCTGCTTTCCGAAACCGCCAAACTGGGGGCTTACAAGCGGTTCTGAGGGGGCACGCAGGCAACCGTCATGGCACGCAAAATCAATGCGGGTGGATTGATCCTCGGCTTGCTCATGATCTGCTTTGCGCTGGTACCCGTGCTCTGCGCCGGTGATCTGGTGTGCAAGCCACGCCGCGCGCGTGATGAATATCCGGTGTGGTTCATGACGGCGATGGTCGCCCCTTTTGTTTTTGCCGGCATCGCACTGGTGGCGCAGGCATTGCAACGCAAGGTACTGTCAGTGCTGGGTGGTCTTGGCGTGCCCTTGTCATTCGCCATGATGATCCATGCACTCGCCTTCGACGGCGGCGCAAACGCATGTGATCCGGGAACCATCGTGTTGCGACTGATGGTGAATCATCAATGGTTTCCGACGTCCTGCAATGTTTGGGCAAGTTTGCTGGGCTTGGCTTTAGATAGCCTGTTTTTTGGGCTGATGCTGGAATCCTTCCGTCGCGGCATGCTGGTTTCACCATGGAAAGAACGTCTTGAACCATGCGTTAAATGGTTCATCCTGCCACCTCTGGCACCCTTCATTCTGTTATTTGTTCCTGCTTTTCTGCTGCTCGCCGGGCGCGCTACACTCGAAACATTGTGGCGAAGGATCCGCTCCTGAAGCAGTTTGTCGCGGGTGGTTTGTTGGATACTGAGCATGTGGTTGTACTGGTACAACCATGAGAATAGTTGTAGACACCTCGGTATTGGTTTCCGCTGCACGCTCCCGGCAAGGTGCCAGCTTCGCCTTGATCGGTAGCCTGCCAGACCCGCGTTTTGAGATTGCTCTATCGGTGGCGCTCTATACGGAATGGCCGGCAGTATTGACGCGACCGGCGCATCTCCCACCGGGACTGCGGGCTGAGGATGTTCTGGATTACCTGCGCTACCTCACATCCATCGCCCATTTGCAGGATGTGTATTACCTGTGGCGTCCATTTTTGCGCGATCCGGGTGACGACATGGTGCTGGAATGTGCCGTGGCTTCAGGTCATTCTGCATGAAAAACGACACCCTCTTTCTCCCCGGATTTCATCGATCTATCCTGCGCCGCAAGCCGCGATCTGGCGCGAAAAAGCTGGCAGATGGTCATGTGTGGCGTGGATTAAGCGGTCAGTTTGGCACTGGCCAGGCGATTCAGGCTGATGCCTTGCTCGGCAGCCTGAGTCGCCAGCATTCGATGCACCTCGGGCGGAATGCGAACGCGGAACTCGCCGCTGTAATGCTTTTCCGCCAGCGGCACCGGCACGTCCTCGCCTTGGGTGCGCATGTCCTCGACGGCGTCCGCCACGGTCTGCCGGATTCCCTTCAGAGCCGATTCCGGCGTCTTGGCCAACCAGGACAGGGAAGGAAACTCGGCGCACAGACCCACGTGCTCGCCATCCTCAGGCGACCAGGTGACGCGATAGGTGTAGTGATCAACGCTCATGGCTTCATTCCTTTCAGTTTCTCGATGGCCAACAAGACCTGCCTCACCTGATACGCTTTGGCCTTACCTTTGTCCGACTGTATATTGATTCGAGGATCGCCGACCCACGGTGTTTTGAAGACCGCGTGACTGGTACCCGACTGGCGTGGCGTGCCGAAAAACGCCTCACAGACCCGCTTGAGATCATTGAACCGGACATTGGCCGGCTCGCGCTGCATCTGTGCCACGATTTTGATGTAGTCAGCCATACGCTTATGGTATCAATAGTGGCACCACTACGCAAACTCCAGCCGGGGCTATATTTGCAATTGAGTCGAAGGTCACGCCGTCTCCCGGATACAGCGAAAACGCGCCAGCGTGCGCTCACGGGCTTGCGCGTGATCCACGAGCGGCGGCGGATAATCGCGGCCGATGGCAACACCGCACGCCGCCTGTTGCGCGGCACCCATCAACCACGGGGCGTGGATGAATTTATCGGGCACGGCGGCCAGTTCAGGCACATAGCGGCGGATGAAGCGCCCCTGCGGATCGAACTTTTCGGATTGCGTGACGGGGTTGAAAATACGGAACCACGGTTGCGCGTCGCAGCCGGTTGAGGCCGCCCACTGCCAGCCGCCGTTGTTGGCGGCCAGATCGAAATCCAGCAATTTTTCGGCGAACCACGCTTCGCCCTGCCGCCAGTTGATGCCCAGATCCTTGGTTAAAAAACTTGCGGAGACCATGCGCAAGCGATTGTGCATGAAGCCCGATTGCAGCAATTGTCGTTGTGCGGCATCCACCAAGGGATAACCGGTGCGTCCCTGCTGCCAGGCAGTCAAAAACGCTGGCGCATCG
>CAJAWW010000272.1 GCA_903946745.1 uncultured beta proteobacterium | reverse complement strand
GGGTCGTGTTCCGAAAAAGCCGTGCGGTGAATCGGCGTGGTGAATCCGGAACTATATTCGGTAATCGCAAAAGCCTCACCGCAACGGTGCGGCATCGGCAATCCGGGTCAGCGTTGCAGCGATCCGATCAATGCCGTCATCAAGCTCGGCGAGTTCGATGGTGAGCGGTGGCGCAATGCGGTCAGCCGCGCCAGCACCACCGGCAGCGGTGCATAGTCGTGCGCCCCATGACGCGCCTCCAACGTCTGACAAGCAGCGGCGTCCGGTGCCAGCAGCGACTCTACCAAGGCGGCGACCAGCGCCGCGGTTCGACCGTCGCGGTCATGTTCGGGGTTGTACTCGGCAATCTCCAGCCCGGCCAGTTGCGGGTGGCGTCCAAGTCCGCGCAGTTCCGCCACCAACGCAGCGCCCTGCAGTCCGCCACTGCATGGGGTATTCACCCCGGGCGCATCGTGTGGGTCGATCACGTCGAGATCGATCGACACCCCGAACGCCCCGCCGCCACGCCCGACGTACGCCAGCGCATCGGCCAGCGCCTGAGGCAGGCCGCGCAGCTGAATTTCATCGTCGCCGATCACCTTGACGCCGAAGCGCTGCAACAGCCGCAGCTCGGCATCCTCACAACTGCGCATACCAAGCATGCAGACCCGGGTCGCATCCAGGCACGCGCTGGCTACCGGCCAGGGTGTCGGCATGGCACCGAGCAAGGCCGCCAGCGGCATGCCGTGGGCGTTGCCACTGAGACTGCTGTCGCTGGTATGGGCATCCAGATGCGCATCGATCCAGAGCATCCCGAGCGGCGCGCCCTGCGCTTGGGCGACACCCCGCCATGTTCCCACGGCCATGCCGTGGTCACCACCCAGCACCAAAGGCAGCGCACCTTCAGTGGTGGCGCTGACGACCTGCTCTGCGGTCTGCCGGCATAGCCACGCCAATGCCGCAGAGCGCTCGACAATCGTCGCCGGCAAGGCAACGGTGGCATCCCATGCACAGCCGACACCATTCCGCCTGACGGCGCCACACAAATCGGTATGACGCAACGCATCGGCCGCACCCACGCTGGCTGCGGCATCGTCCGGCGGGACGCCAAGTCCGCTGGCCACGCCAATCAGGCGCACTGCGCGTTGTGTTAAGACGACGGTGCCGCTCATTGCCCCCCCCTTTCATCGCTTCGACGTTCGACACCCATCTGCGCCAAATGTTCAGCGCGACTGCCAATCACCCGAATCAAACAAGCGAACGGATTGGGTCGTCTATTACACTGCAAGGACTACACTTGCGGCACAGAAACATCAACGTCCTTCATTCCGAAATTTCGAACAAGTGTGTCACGGAGCCAAAATGTCTTTTCTTTCAGGGCTTGCAGGTCTCGTTCATTTGGAGTCCCAGAGCGACTACAAGGTCAAGAATCCTCACCAGGGCTGGGTCGTACTGAGCATGTTCGGCCCCACATCCGAGACCGATGTCGCCGGTTTCTGGAAGCTTCAGCGAGGGTGCGACGAAGGTGAAACCATCGAGCGCTTCTTGAACCGGTATCGCGGACGTGTGGAATTGGCGCTGGTCTCTGCGGAAGAGGTCGGTTTGGAATACATGGGCAACCCGCAATTGGGAAAGAACGTCCTGGTGGTGCGCCCGGTGTCTCGCAGTTGACGCCCTGGAAAGTTCTGGAGGGCCATTCCATTTACATGCACTGTCCTGCTCTTGACTGCCATGAACGCCGATGAGGGGACGTTCAATAAGCGATCGTCAACATTGCCATCAAGGAGGCAGGCAATGTGCGGCATGAAGCACCCGTCAATCCGGCTATCCATGGCTGGCGTTGGCTTGGTCGGATTAACCCGAAGCCGCGATGAAGTTTGCCCACCAAGTTCATTTTTTTAAAAGCAGCACGACATTGACCAGACTGGGCATGGCAGCGATACTACCTCCATGCTCTTGAAATCCCTATCATTCAAGCTTGCCTTGGCCGTCGCCCTTCTGGTATTACTGCCATCCGTGCTGTTGGCAGCCTACCTGTATCAGCGCGAGCATGCCTCGGCAATTGATGCGGAATATCGCCGAATCCAGAGCTACTCGAAAGAACTTGCGAACGAGATTGATGCCTTCATTGTCGGCCATCGCAACATCACGCGATATTCCGTGGTCGGTGCCGAGTTGCGAAGCTTCTTTCGCAAGGATTTGAAGAACCCGGGGACTCGCCTTGAGTTCAATGAGTGGCTAACCCGTTGGGCTGGAATTTCAAAAAATATTGCCGAAGTTTTCGTGCTTGATCGCACAGGTGAATGCGTTGCGTCGACCGATCAAACATTCATTGGCCAGAATTATTTAGTTCGACCCTATTTTCAAGACGCTATTCAGGGCATACATCATGTGAGCGACTGGACGGTTGGCATCACCTCAAAAAAGCCGGGCATTTTTCTATCCTCGCCGATTCTCTCAAACGACGACAGGGTTGCCGGTGTGCTGGTGGTAAAGCTTGATCCGGAACCAATCGACACAATTATCCGTCGCAGCATTAATTTAGGGGTGCAAACTTTCCTGGTAAACCGGGATGGTGTTCTGCTCGCTCACTATGATCCGGCCTTGCGCTATGCAACGATCGATGACCTTACCGAGGCCGCCCGCACCGCGATTACAGAAACACGCCAGTTTGCCGAGTTTCGCCAGCCCTCCTTGAAACTATCGAGCTTGCGTGAAGCCTTAGCAGATGCAAGACCTGGCGAAACCAGGATGTCGCAGCAGTACCAATTCCGGGGTGATGCCAAGATTGCAGCATTGACCGGTACCAAATCGCGTCAGTGGATAGTCGGGGTTACAGTGCCGCTATCTTCGGCCGATGCACCGGCCAAGCAGCGACTCTATGGGCTGCTGCCGATGTCGCTGCTGGTTCTATTATTTACGGCCGTGGCCTCGCTTTATCTTGTGCGCTTTGTGGTTCGCCCGCTGCGTGATCTGGTGCAGAAGGCCCGGCAGATAAGTTCAGGTGATTACTCGGTACAGGCGAACACAAAAGGAGACGACGAAGTATCGCAACTGGCGTGCACTTTCAATGACATGGCGAGAGAAATCCGCTCACACACTGAGGATCTTGAATCCAAGGTTGCGCAACGCACTGCGCAACTTGAAAAAGCCAATGAAGAAATCCAGCAGTTATTGATTACGGATCCGCTGACCGGCTGTTTTAACCGCCGCTACATTGATCAGTACCTTGCCCTTTCGCTTGAGCAGGCGAAGCGCTACCGTCGACACCTGAGCATCGCCATTTGCGACATTGATCATTTCAAGAAAGTTAACGACACATGGGGGCATCTGGCTGGAGATCGCGTCCTGTCAGAAGTCGGCCAGACCTTACGCAACTCCCTGCGTGAGTCAGACTGGGTTGCACGGTATGGCGGTGAGGAATTTATTGTCGTGCTACCGGAGACAGAATGCGGCGATGCGAAAACCCTCATGGACAAGGTGCGCTGCCAACTTGAGATGATGCAGATTTCCTTCGATGGCAATACGTTGAAGGTTACCGCGAGCTTTGGCCTGGCGTCGCTGGACAACGAAAAAGATGAGTCTGTGTCTGATCTGGTTGGCCGATCAGACGCATGTTTGTATGAGGCCAAGAAGAACGGGCGCAATCGGGTGGTTTCTCAGTCGCTCGCCGAACCTCACGATTGACGACCGTAGTCAACAGTCCAAACTGCAGACCCACCCGGCTGACCATGAACTGCTTCAGGTAATCCGGCCCACCGGCCTGCACGCCGGTCCCTGAAAGGCGCAGTCCGCCGAAGGGTTGCGGCGGGAAGCGCGAGTAGACCCCGCCGGTGAGCGCATAGTCGCAATCCTGCGCCAGATAGGCCATGGCTTTGTCGCGGGCGGGCGGCAAGACGTATCAGGAAAGGTCGCCAGCCGTGCGCATCGCAATCCATCAGGTAGGCCGCCAGATGCTCGGCAGTATCGCGGTCATCGGTCAATCGGGGAAGCACATCGACGAACTGGAACAACGCGGCGCGCGCTGCCCGGCAAGCGCGTGCAACAAGCGACCCGCCGACACAGTCGCCGCCTCAAGTTCAGCGCTGATGTCCGATGAATCCGCTTCGATCGCAAACTTCCCGGTCGTCATGGCAATCCTTGCGGGTGGCTGGAAAGCCCGCCTGCCCGATGATTTGTTTATCTTACTCCGCTGTTTGCGGGACGCGACGGACGCGCAGCTTGGCGTAAAATCCTTCGATCCATCAACCACGGAAAGCACAATCCAACTATGGCCGGACATTCCAAATGGGCCAACATCCAGCACCGCAAGGGGCGTCAGGATGCCAAGCGTGGCAAGGTTTTTACAAAACTGATCAAGGAAATCACCGTTGCGGCAAAAATGGGGGGGGGCGACGTTTCCGCCAATCCGCGCCTGCGACTGGCGATTGAAAAAGCCAAGGCACAGTCGCTGCCCAAGGACAACATTGACAACGCCATCAAGCGCGGCACCGGCCAGCTCGAAGGCGTGAGCTACGAGGAAATCCGCTACGAAGGCTACGGCATCAACGGTGCCGCAGTGATGGTCGATTGCCTCACCGACAACAAGGTGCGCACCGTGGCCGAAGTGCGTCACGCCTTCGCCAAACACGGTGGCAACATGGGCACCGACGGCAGCGTCGCCTTCCTGTTCACCCATTGCGGGCAGATGCTGTTCGCCCCCGGCACCGACGAGGCCGCACTCATGGATGCCGCCATCGAGGCCGGCGCGGATGACGTGGTAACCAACGAGGATGGCTCCATCGAAGTCATCACCCCACCCCATGATTTTTCCACCGTCAAGGATGCGCTGGAAAAAGCCGGCTTCAAACCGGAATTCGGCGAGGTAACGATGAAGCCGCAGAATGAAACGGCCTTCGCCGGCGAAGAAGGTCAAAAGATGCAGAAACTGCTCGACGTGCTCGAATCCCTTGACGACGTGCAGGAGGTTTACACCACGGCGGTGATCGACGAGTAAATCCGGCGCATCCCCGGCGTCGACTTTTCACATCGTCCCATGACTCACCAGGCCGGCTATGCGCCGCTGCTGTTCGTTGTCCTGTGGGCTACCGGCTTCGTTGGTGCCAAACTTGGCCTGCCGCACGCCGAGCCGCTGACCTTCCTGCTGATCCGTTACGCGCTGGTTCTCGTTCTGATGAGCCTGATTGCGCTAGCCATGCGCGCGCCCTGGCCGCGTGGTGCGCGCCAATGGTTGCACATTGGCACCGCCGGTCTACTGCTGCACGGCGTGTATCTGGGCGGCGTGTTCATGGCCATTTCCAAAGGGCTGCCCGCCGGCGTCACCAGTCTGGTTGTCGGCATGCAGCCGCTACTCACCGCTGTCGGCGCCGGTTGGCTGTTGGGCGAAACGGTGATGCGGCGTCAATGGCTGGGGCTGGCGCTTGGTTTCGTCGGCGTTGGGCTGGTGGTCTCGGGAAAACTCGGCAACGGATTCGGTCTCGCCGCGCTATGGCCGGCATTGGCGGCATTGCTGGCGATTACCGCCGGCACGCTGTACCAGAAGAAATTCTGCCCCCGCTTTGACTGGCGCACCGGCGCCGTTGCCCAGTTCCTGCCCACGGCATTGGTCACCGCAATGGTGGCCGCACTGACCGAGAATTTTCACGTTGACTGGGTGCCCGAATTTTTCTTTGCGCTGGGCTGGCTGGTGCTGGTGCTGTCGGTCGGGGCCATCTCCCTGCTCAACATCCTGATCCGCAGCGGCAGCGCGGTGAATCTCGCCAGCCTGTTCTATCTGGTGCCGCCGTGCACCGCAGTGATCGCCTGGGCGCTGTTTGATGAACGCCTGTCGGGTATGGCGCTGGTTGGCATGGCGCTCGCTGTGGGCGGCGTATATTTGGCACGCAAATGACCCCCCTTCGTATCCTCGGTATCGACCCCGGTCTGCGCAGCACCGGCTTTGGCGTGATCGAGCGCAGCGGGCAGCAACTCGCCTACATCGCCAGCGGCTGCATCAAGACCGACGCCGCAGGCACGCTGCCGGAACGCATCAAAACACTGCTCGAGGGCATCAGTGAAGTCATCGCCACCTATCAGCCGCAGCAGGCGGCCGTTGAAATTGTTTTCGTCAACGTCAATCCGCAATCCACGCTGCTGCTTGGTCAGGCGCGCGGCGCGGCAATTTCGGCGCTGGTCGCGGCCAACCTGCCGGTGGCCGAATACACCGCATTGCAAGTCAAGCAAGCCGTGGTCGGTCACGGCAAGGCTGCCAAGGAACAGGTGCAGCACATGGTGACGCAGTTGTTGAAATTGTCCGGCATACCGGGCAGCGACGCCGCCGATGCGCTGGCCTGCGCCATCGCTCACGCTCATGGCGGGCAGGGGCTGGGCAACGCGCACCCCGCCAGTCGGCGACGCAAAAGCGGACGCATGCTCTGATGGCATCGATTCTTTATGCATGGGAGTTCGGTGCCAACCTCGGGCACGTTGGTGCCTTCATGCCGCTGGCGCGTGCCTTGCGCGATGCCGGGCATACTGTCCACTGGATGGTGACGCAGCCCGCCGTGGTCGGCGAATTTCTGGCCAGTGAGGGCTTTACCTGGCTTGCCGCCCCAACAGTGACCGAATCTGCACGGCAGGGCCCCCCCCTGACTTATGCCGACATTCTGCTGCGTTTCGGCTATGCCGATGCCGGCGCGCTATTCGGTCTGGTCGGCGGCTGGCGCGAAGCCATGCGGCTGACCGGCACCACGCTGGTATTGGCCGACCATGCCCCCACCGCACTACTGGCAGCGCGTAGCCTGCAGATACCCGTGATGCTGTTTTCCAACGGCTTCACTGCGCCGCCACGCTGTAGCCCGCTACCGAGCATGCGTCCCTGGACACAGGTACCCGACACAGTCGTCAGCCAGTTGGATCGCTCGGCGCTGCATGCCGTCAATCACGTGCTGGAGCGTTACGGCTGCCGCCCGATGCAATATCTGGCGGATCTGTTCGATGTTGCCGAAGAGGCACTGGTGAGCTTCCCGGAACTTGACCATTATGCCGACCGCGGCCCGGCACGCTACTGGGGCAGCCTGCCCAGCGCCGGCACCGGTGTACGCTGCGATTGGCCGGTGGCGGCTGACGGGAAGGTGCAGCCCAAGATATTCGCCTATCTGCGCCGCGAGTGCATTCACCATGAAGCCGTGCTCGCGGCGATGGCGGCGGCCGGGTTTCCTGGTGTGATCTTTTTCCCCGGTATGCCGGCAGAACTGGCGCAACGCTACCGCGTACCACACCTGCAATTTCTGTCGGAGCCGGCCGACATGGCGCAGATGACCGAAGAAGCCGACGTCGCCATCACCTACGCGAGCCTGGCAACCACCACCGCCTTTCTGCTGGCCGGCAAGCCGCTGCTGCTGCTGCCGGGGCATCTTGAGCAATTTCTGGTGGCCAGGCGCGTGGCCGACATGGGTGCCGGCCTGCTGGTCAACCCCGAGCAAACGCCGGGAGATCTGCGCCCGGCCATTGATGCACTGGTCGGCAATCCCACGTTTCGCGAAAACGCGCAAGCCTTCGCCGCCAAGTACGTGGCGTTCAATCAGCATCAGGTGATCGAGAATCTGGTGCGGCGCATCGACGAGTTGATTGATGCGCCACACTGAAGCCACAATCGACGCCGCAACCCGCCATGGCGAACCGACAGCGGCAACGCACCCGGCCAGCGTGCGCTGCTATGTGCTTGCCACGCGTCCGGCATTTCTCAGCGTGACACTCGTTGGCGTGCTGCTGGGTCTCGCCAGCGCATGGCACGACGAAGTGCCGCTACGCACGGTTGAAGCCGCGCTGACTCTACTGTTCGCGCTGGCCGCACACGCCGGGGCGAACGTCGTGAATGATTTTCACGACGCGCTCAATGGCACCGATGCCGCCAATACCGAGCGCGTTTTCCCGTTTACCGGCGGCAGCCGTTTCATCCAGAACGGCGTGCTCTCGACAGCGGCTACCGCGCGACTGGGCTATGGCCTGTTGCTCGCGGTGATTCCCGCCGGGCTCTGGCTGACGACGCATTCCGCCAGCGGCCTGCTGCTGATCGGCGCGGCCGGCCTCCTCGTCGGCTGGGCCTATTCGGCACCGCCGCTGGCGCTGGCGAGTCGCGGTATGGGCGAGTTGGCCATCACCGCCGGCTGGTTGCTGGTGGTGATAGGCAGTGATTTCGTGCAACGCGGTGCTGTTCACCCGTTACCGATTGCTGCGGGAATCGGCTTCGCCCTGCTGGTCGCGAATCTGCTCTACATCAACCAGTTTCCTGACGCCACGGCCGACGCAATGGCCGGCAAGCGCACGCTGGTGGTGCGCCTGGGCCGCCGTCGCGCCCGTTGGGGCTATGCGCTGATCGCCATGACGGCCAATGTCTCCGTAGTTGTTTCGGTGATGACCGGCACACTACCCGCAGCGGCGCTGCTGGCGCTGCTTGCCCTGCCGCTATCGATTGCCGCGTTTCAAAGCCTGTGGCATTTCGCCGAAACGCCCGCGCACCTGTCGCCGGCAATCAAGCTCACCATTGCCGCAACGCATCTGCACGGTTTGCTGCTCGCTGTCGTACTCATTTTCTCGAAAGGAACACCATGATCGGACGCCTCACCGGAACGTTGCTGGAAAAAAACCCGCCGGCCATCACGGTGGATGTACATGGCATCGGCTACGAAATCGATGTGCCGATGAGCACCTTTTACAACCTGCCGGCCACCGGCGAAAAGGTATCGTTATTCACCCATCTGACAGTGCGCGAAGATGGCCACTACCTGTACGGTTTTTTTTCCGAGAGTGAGCGCGCGGCCTTTCGCCAACTGCTGAAAATTTCTGGCATCGGCGCGCGCACGGCGCTGGCATTGCTCTCAGGCATGTCAGTCGCCGAACTGGCGCAGGCCGTGGTGCTCCAGGAACCGGGGCGTCTGACCAAGGTGCCGGGGATCGGCAAGAAAACTGCCGAGCGGCTGTTGCTCGAACTGCGCGACCGGCTGCCAAAGACGCTGCCCGCCGGTAGTGTAAAAGTCGACGCTGGGGATACGCCTCCCGATAGCACCAGCGACATTCTCAACGCCCTTTTGGCGCTGGGCTACAACGACCGTGAAGCACACGCGGCCATGAAAGCGCTGGCACCGGAGATCTCCGTATCCGACGGCATCCGGGCGGCATTGAAACTGCTGTCCAAGGTCTAGGCGCACTCTCCGTTAAACTGTTCGCATGAGCATTCAAACCGACAATCTCAGCGCGGCGCTCCCTCCGGAGCGCATCATCGCCCCGACCCGCGAATCCGGTCACGAAGAGGTGATCGAACGCGCGCTACGCCCGAAAAAGCTCGCCGAATATATTGGCCAGCAGAAAATTCGCGGCCAGCTTGAAATTTTCATCGAGGCCGCCAAGCGGCGTAAAGAATCACTCGACCATGTGCTGTTGTTCGGCCCACCGGGTCTGGGCAAGACCACGCTGGCGCATATTGTGGCGCACGAAATGGGGGTCAATCTGCGCTCGACCTCCGGCCCGGTGCTCGAGCGCGCCGGCGATCTGGCCGCCATGCTGACCAATCTTGAACCCAATGACGTGCTGTTCATTGACGAGATTCATCGCCTCTCACCGGTGGTGGAAGAAATCCTTTATCCGGCGCTGGAAGATTTTCAGATCGACATCATGATCGGCGAAGGCCCGGGGGCGCGTTCGGTCAAGCTCGATCTGCCGCCCTTCACGCTGGTCGGCGCCACCACTCGCGCCGGCATGCTCACCAACCCCTTGCGCGACCGTTTCGGCATCATCGCGCGGCTGGAGTTCTACACCCCGGAAGAACTCGGCGATATCGTGCGCCGCTCGGCGCATCTGCTGAATTGCAACATCGCCGAGGAAGGTTCCATCGAGATTGCCCGCCGCAGCCGGGGCACGCCGCGCATCGCCAACCGACTGCTGCGCCGCGTGCGCGATTTTGCCGAAGTGAAAGCCGACGGTCACATCACGCGCGAAGTGGCCGATGCGGCACTGACCATGCTCGACGTCGATCACCTGGGCCTTGACGTCATGGACCGCAAACTGCTCGGCGCGATGCTGGAAAAATTCGGTGGTGGCCCGGTCGGCGTGGACAACCTCGCCGCCGCGATTGGCGAAGCACGCGATACGATTGAGGACGTGCTGGAACCCTATCTGATTCAGCAAGGTTACCTGCAACGCACGCCGCGAGGCCGCGTGGCAACGGCGAGCATCTGGCGGCATTTTGGGTTGGAAAACCCGACAGGCGTTGATTCCCAGCTTTTCTGAATTCAGCTGCCCGCCGTGACTGCACCGAATTCGTTATTCGTTTCCTTTGCTCAAAACCGCGAGGATGTGGTTTTGTTCAGGGCATTGAAGGATGTGACCAATGGGTTCTACATCGATGTAGGCGCTCATGACCCGGTTGTGGATTCGGTCACAAAAGCCTTTTATGACCGCGGCTGGCATGGCATCAATCTGGAGCCGTCGATCTTCTGGCACGAACGACTCGTGGCAGCCCGCCCGCGTGACATCAACCTTGATCTGGCGGCGTGGAATGCGCCCGGCGAACTGTCGTTCAACGATGTCGAGGGTACCGGCTTGTCCACAGTCAACCCGGAGATCGCCGCGCGCCACAGGGCCCTCGCCCGCTATCCGGTGCATGACGGCCAAGTAAGGGCAGACACTCTGGCTAATATCTGCCGCCGTAACGATGTCAGCGAAGTTCATTTTCTGAAAATCGATGTCGAGGGGGCTGAACGCGAGGCGCTCGAGGGGATGGATTTTCAACTCTTGCGCCCCTGGATTATTCTGGTCGAGGCGATCGATCCGCTCGATCAAAGCCTGACCCATGACAAGTGGGAACATCTGCTGATCGATGCCGGCTACGAATTCGCGCTGTTCGACGGCCTGAACCGCTTCTACTGTGATCACCGGCGACCCGCGATCAAGCAACGCTTGCTGACGCCGGCCAATATTCTCGACAACTACATTCCGGTCCGCTACCGCCTGGCTGACCCGCCTTTCCCGCAAAATTTCGGCATCAACCTCTTCGGGCAATTCAGCAGCGCAACCGGGCTTGGAGTAACGGCACGACACACAGCCAGGGCGTTACATGCCGCAGGCGTTCCGTTTGTCTGCTTTAACCTCGAGGAGTACTACCCGAGCGGCGATGTCGCCGAAGAGCTCGCGGATCTGTTGTCGCACATCGTCAGCGATCCGTCGGAACTCGTCTTTCCGGTCAATCTTTACTGCATCCCGGCTACCCACTTCCCGGAGCTTGTGCAGAAACTCCCCCAGCTGCTTCAGCAGCGGCGGTTTCACAGCGCGGTGGTCTGGTGGGAATCGACAAAGTTGCATGCCAGTTGGACACAAGCCTTGATCCAACTCGATGCATTGGTGGCTTACTCGGAATTTCTCACCGGAGTTCTGGCAAATTCGCTGCCGTTAACGCCTGTGGTCACGGGGCGCCAACCGCTGTTCCTGCCGGACAACATCCGGCCCAATCGCGCGGCGTTCGGGCTCCCTGCCGAGGCCACCGTCTTTGTCAGCAGTTTCGATCCCAGCAGCGACCCGGCGCGCAAGAACCCGGTCGGCGTGATTGCGGCTTTTCGTCAAGCCTTCCCCGACAACAATGCTGATGTTCGTTTGGTTTTTCGTCTCAACAACGCTCATGCGACCGATATGGCTCGACAAACCACGCGTTTGTTGATTGACGCCGCCGGGGGTGACGGAAGAATTGGCTTTTTGCTGGAGCCGATGACTTACCGGCAGGTACTCTCGCTCTATGCTGGTGCAAGCGCCTACGTTTCGTTGCACCGTGCCGAAGGGCTGGGTCTGGGAATGTTGGAATCCATGCGTCTTGGAGTACCGGTTATTGCGACGGGATGGTCGGGTAATATGACCTTCATGGATCATCGTTGCGCCGGCCTGGTTCGCTACCGCCTCGTTCAGGTCAGCGGCAATCATCCCTTCTATAAAACCGAGGCCCTGGGTCCGGACGCGGTCTGGGCCGAACCGGTCATCGAGGATGCCGTCGCCTGGATGCGCCACCTGTACAAGCATCCAAACGAACGCCGGCGCATGGGCGAACTCGCCCGTCTTCGCACCGAGCGTTATCAAGAGGAGGCGCTGGCGCTCGACTGGCTTCGTGAGTTAGCTGAAATCTGGCGCTCGGCAGGACTACTTCCCCGCGTTGACGGAAAACTCAGCACCATGTCGAAAACGCCATGAGTCTGCCTGTAGCCAGACGCCGCGCCCTGATCTTCGGCATTTCAGGTCAGGACGGCGCCTTGCTCGCGCGCCTCTTGCTGACCAAGGGCTACGAAGTTTTTGGCGCCTCGCGAGATGCCGAAACTCAGTCCTTCGCCAACCTGCAACGTCTGGGCATTCGCGACCGGGTCGAGCGCCGGGTCGAGCTCATCTCAGTCTCGTTGCTGGATTTTCGCAGCGTGCTACAGTCGATCGCCCGTGTCCGTCCCGATGAGATTTACAACCTGGCGGGGCAAAGCTCCGTCGGCCTGTCATTCGATCAACCGGTGGAGACCTTCGACAGCATCAGCGTGGCGACGCTCAATCTGCTCGAAGCGATTCGTTTTCATGATTCAGCCATTCGCGTCTACAACGCGTGCTCCAGCGAGTGTTTCGGCAACACACCGCAACCGGCTGATGAGAACACGCCAATGCGGCCCCGCAGTCCCTACGCCGTGGCCAAAGCGGCTGCCTTCTGGCAGGTGGCCAACTATCGAGAAGGTTACGGCCTGTATTGCGCCTCAGGCGTATTGTTCAACCACGAATCCCCCCTGCGTCCCGAGCGGTTCGTTGTTCAAAAGACCGTGCAAGCCGCAACGCGCATCGCCAATGGCAGTACCGAAAAACTGGAACTCGGTAACTTAGCGGTAATTCGCGACTGGGGCTGGGCGCCCGAGTATGTCGACGCAATGTGGCGCATGCTGCAGCAACCTATCGCTGAAGACTTCGTCGTTGCCACCGGCACATCCTGCTCACTGCAAACACTTGTCGAAGATATATTTTGTCAACTCGGACTAGACTGGCGACAGCACGTCACGTACAACCCAACACTGTCGCGCCCCACCGATCTGCTTGAAAGCCGCGCCAATCCGTCCCGAGCGGCAGAGGTTCTTGGCTGGCGGGCGAGGGTCCAAACATCTGAAATCGTGCGCCACATGCTGGATCGGAATACGATATGAATGAAGCATTTCCAACCTCAATCCGCGTCTACTACGAAGACACCGATGCCGCCGGTATCGTCTATTACGCCAATTACCTGCGTTTTCTCGAACGTGGCCGCACCGAGTTTTTGCGGGCACTGGGGCACAGCCAGCAGCAGTTGATGACGGAAGGTGTCGCGTTCGCGGTACGCTCGGTCAGCGCCGAATATCTCAAGCCGGCGAAACTCGACGACGTTTTGACGGTCGAAACCGGCGTCGATTCGCTGGGTAGGGCGCAGATGGTTTTTCGCCAGCGTATTCTGCGCGATGAAGTGCTCTTGCTTGATGCGAAAATACGCATTGCCTGCATCGATCCGCAGCGCGGCCGGCCAACCGCCATGCCGCACACGATTCACGAACAACTGGCGGCACGGATTCAGCCCGCCGCCCCCTCACAGGAAGCCTGCTCATGAATGTCACGCAAGATTTGTCGATCATCGAGCTCATCAGCCACGCCAGTCTGGTGGTCAAACTGGTGATGCTGTTGTTGATGGGTGTGTCCTTTATGTCCTGGTATTACATCTTCCGCAAGGCCTTTGCGATTCGCAATGCACGCGCACGCACTGAAAAGTTCGAGCGTGATTTCTGGAGCGGCGGCGATCTGAATGCGCTGTATCAAAGTGCGGCCAATAACCGTCACGAGACCGGCGCGCTGGAGCGCATCTTCGAGGCCGGCTACCGCGAATTCGTCAAACTGCGCGCACAAAAAACCGTCGACCCGGCCACCGTGGTCGACGGCGCACGCCGGGCG
>CAJAWW010000271.1 GCA_903946745.1 uncultured beta proteobacterium | reverse complement strand
GCCACCAGCGCGTCGAAGGTGATGTTGCGCGCGCCGGGGTCATTGACGTCGGGCGAGAGCGAGGCGGTGCGCGAGGTGGGGCCCAGCACGCCGGCGACAAAGCGCGGTTTGTCGGGGGTAGAAAATTTGTCGGCCACTTCGCGGGCGAGTTTTGCCGCGGCCACATTCAGCTCATAGGCGATGGCCTCCAGCCCGTATTCGGCCTGCGAGACGCGCGTGGCGTTGAAACTGTTGGTTTCGAGAATGTCGGCACCGGCTTCAAGGTATGCAGCATGGATGCCGCCGATCACATCCGGCCGGGTGATGCACAGCAGGTCGTTGTTGCCCTTCAAATCCTTGCCGTGTGCCGCAAATCTTTGCCCGCGATAATCGGCCTCGACCAAGCCGTGGCGCTGCACCATGGTGCCCATGGCACCGTCAAGAATCAGAATGCGTTGCGCCAGCAGGGCGCGTAGTTCGTTGCTGCGATCGGGTTGCATCGGGGCGTACCGGAAGGGCATGGAGAGGCTGATTTTATCAGCGACGCCACCGCTACAATGCTGCGTGATGACCACTCACTCTGCTCCTGTAATAAGCGATGTTCCGCAGTGTCCGCCGCAATGTCCGCCGGCGCTATTGGCCTGGTCGGTCTGGGGGCTGGGCGCGCTGCTTTACCTGATCGGTTTCTACCAGCGCGTGGCACCTGCGGTGATGACCGATCGCCTGATGGCGGATTTCGCTATCGGCGGCGCGGCGCTGGGCAATCTTTCAGCGTTCTATTTTTATTCCTATGTCGTGATGCAGATTCCTACCGGGGTGCTGGCCGATCGCTGGGGTGCGCGTCGCTTGCTCACGGCGGGGGCGGCGGTTGCGGCCTTGGGCACGGCGCTGTTTGCGCTGGCACCTGATCTGGGCTGGGCGAATGCCGGGCGTTTGCTGGTCGGCGCGTCGGTTGCCGTGGCGTTTGTGTCGATGCTCAAGTTAGCCGGCCACTGGTTTTCGCCGCAACACTATGCATTTGCCTCCGGCATGGCCTTGCTGATGGGCGTGGTCGGCGGCGTGGTGGCGGGCGTACCCTTGCGCTTGCTGGTCGAGGGCTTCGGCTGGCGTTCGGTGATGCTGGTGTCAGCCGTGCTGACCGGCATGCTGGCCGTGGCAATCTGGCTGCGTGTGCGCGACGACCCGGCAGAATTGGGCTACGCCAGCCACGCGCCGCACTCCGGTGCCGCGCACGCCCCACCGGTGCTGGCCGGTTTGCTGGCGGTGTTGTCGTATCGCAATATCTGGATACTGACCTTGGCACCCATCGGCTTTTCAGGCGCGGTGCTGACCTTTGCCGGTTTGTGGGGCGTGCCCTTTTTGCAGCAGGTGCATGGCCTCGACCCGCGCAGCGCGGCGCTGGTGACTTCGACGCTGCTGGTGGCCTGGGCGGCAGGTGGCCCCTTGCTCGGGAGCTGGTCGCAAAAAGCCGGCCGGCGCAAGCCGCTGTATCTGCTCACCGCGGTTGTGGCCTTGCTGGGCTGGGCACTCATCATTTACGCACCGCTGCCACTCTGGGCGCTGGTGGCGCTGCTGGTGCCGACCGGATTCGCCTCCGGCAACATCATCATTGGCTTTGCCTGGGCAAAGGAATCGGTGCCGTTGCGCCTGAGTGGCACGGCCTCGGGGTTTTGCAACATGGGGCCACTGATGGGCGGCATGCTGCTGCAACCAGCAGTCGGCTGGATGCTCGACCGCCGCTGGAACGGCGCGCTGGAAGGCGGTGCGCGCTTGTATGATGCCACCGCCTACCGCGCCGGATTTTCGCTGATGCTGGGTGCCGTACTGGCGGCCACGCTGGTGATGCTGCTGGCGAAGGAAAGTTATTGTCGGCAAACCGGGATTGAAACTGAAAAAGAAGGTTGACCACGGGGAACACGGGGGGCACGGGGAAATTCAATGCATTGCCCACCGTAAGCTTTTTTCCCCCGTGCCCCCGTGCCCCCCGTGGTCACCTGCCTTTTCTGGATTTAAGGTAAAAACATGAACCTGATTGACTGGACGCGCATCGACACCGTGTTGCTGGACATGGACGGCACGCTACTCGACCTGCACTTCGACAACCACTTTTGGCAAGCGCATTTGCCGCAGCGCTACGCCGAGTCGCGCGGGTTGTCGCCGGACGCCGGGCGCGAAGAACTGATGGTGCGCTACCACGCGCGTGCCGGCACCTTGTCGTGGTATTCGGTGGATTTTTGGGAGACCGAGCTGGAAATCGACATCATGCGCGTCAAGGAAGAAGTCGCGCATCTGATCGCCGTGCACCCGCATGTCACCGGCTTTCTCACCGCCGTGCGCGCCAGCGGCCGGCGCATTGTGCTGGCAACCAACGCGCATCACAAAAGCCTGACGCTGAAAATGGCACGCACCGGCCTCACGCCCTATTTCGACGCACTTATCACCTCGCACGAACTGGGTGCTGCCAAGGAAGAACAGGCGTTCTGGGAACGCTTGCGCGGCGTCGAGCCGTTCGACCCGGCACGCACCGTGCTGGTCGACGACAGCTTGCCGGTGCTCGATTCAGCACGCCGTTACGGCATCGCGCAGTTGGTGGCGGTGAAGCGGCCGGATACGCAACAACCGCTCAAGGAAACGGGCGACTACCCGGCGATTGACGATTTTTCGCAGTTGTTGCCGGTTGGAAGTTCTGCGCGATGAAGACGCTGCATTTTTTTGTGAAGGCAAGCGCATGCTGTCTGCCGAAGAATTAAGCGCCCTTCCGCAGGGTTTCGTTTGGCTGGCCTGGGCGGTGTTTGCACTCGGCGGATTTATTTGCCTGATTAACTTCGCAATCTTCATGAAGTGGGTCAGCTACCGCCTGCGCAAAACCAAACCGGAGAATTACCGAACCATCTCTGCCATACCAATATTAGGTTCGCTTCTGGTCGCGCTGATGTTGAAGACGCTCGGATCAATTCCCGCCGCGAAAGTGACCGGCATTATTCTGATCGTCATTGATTCAGGTGGCATTCTCTGGGGGCTCGCCGGGATTCCGTACATCGTGTATCGCGCGATACGCAAGCGCTTGCGCAAATCCACCACGGTGGACGAGAGCGCCGGAGCGCGTCAGGCGAACCGGGATTCCTGATGCGGTATCGCATTACCGTATGCTGAGCGTCGACTTTTCAACACTAGGCCAGCGCCGTCACCGCAACACCAGCGCCAGCAATATCCCCGTCAGCACAAGCACCAATGCAGCCAGCAGCCGGCTTTGCTGTGTCTCTTCGGCACGCAGTGCGGTGAGTTCTGCCAGCAGTTCGTCGTGGCGATCG
>CAJAWW010000270.1 GCA_903946745.1 uncultured beta proteobacterium | reverse complement strand
GGCACGGCCACGCCGTCGCCCACCAAATGGTAGGCATCGTTATAGCGCTGCGGCAACTGGTAGCCATCAGGGAGCCCCATCAAGCGCGCCGCTTCGCGGGCACTAAGCAGCCGCGAGCGAATCCGGGGGCCTTCCACCACAATCAACGTTTGCCGGCTGGAACCACCCGTAGGGGTACGCAAGCAGCCTGAAATGCCATCGAAACGCACTTCGGCACGCACAATGCCGTTGCGCGTGCGCCGATAAATGGTGCCGACGCGGGTCACTCCGCCGGCTTGCGCGGCAATCAGCTTGCTTCGATTGGTCGGCGTCATGGAGGCAATAAGGTTTGCCGTAGTTTCGGCTGAATGCCATGTCGAATCAGGGATTCCGGCATCAATGAAGTGTTCGATACGCAGCAGTGGTGCCGCTGGCAACGGCGGCGACCACCAGACCCATTGCGCCTGCTGATTACCGGGTAGGCGGTTGTGGGCACGGATCAGCGCGTCCGGGTGCCAAGCCTGCGTGGATGTCCAGTGCTGCAAGGCGTCGGGAATGTGTAACTGCGTATCGGCCGCCACAAAAAACAAACGCGGCCGGGATTGTGGCAAAAAATGCACCGCATCGATCACCATCGCGCCAAACCGGTAGCCCTCGCCGGCCAATGCGTTGGCAATGGACGCAAAGTCTTTACCACCGTGCGAAGTCAGAGCGCCAATGACATTCTCAAGGACAATTATTTTCGGCTTGCGTTGTTCTCGCACTAGCCCACGCATTAAATTCCAAAAGCCCCAGAACGCGCCAGAGCGTGCGCCATCCAGACCCGCGCCCATGCCGGCGATGGAAAGATCTTGGCACGGGAAAGACCCCCAAGCCAGATCAGCGTGACCGGGCAACTCAGCCGTCGTCACCGCATGTACGTCTCGCACGACTAGATGAGTGCCACCCCAATTGGCCGCATAAGTCGCCGCCTTTTTAGGGCAGAGGTCGTTTGCCGTCAGACACTGCCATGCCGAACCAAGGCCAGCCCTGACCATGCCCCCGCCGGCAAAGAATTCATAAAACGTATGAGGCGTGTGCATAGTCGCAGATTGGTTTTACGGTAGTCCGATTATCTCTCATGTCTGCGTTGATTGCCTGAAGCCTAACCAAATTGATGCACGAGGAAAATACTCACCACCAACTTCGCCAGCACACCTCGGTGGCATGCAGTTTGCGTTGGTCGTAAAATCGGCCAATCCCGTTGTAACAAGGTGAAACACATGGCATTCATTCGCACAATACTGGTGATATTCAGCACTTTTGCATTTTATTGCACGCCAGCACTCGCGGCGGTCGGCGACGACCCGCTCGGCTCGCCAATGTGGACAGAACTGCGCGACCGCTATCTGGGTAACAACGCCAAGGTCGTGTTTGATTCGCGCGTCAAAGTTACCGGGCCCAAGGTTGCAGAAGACTCGATGAACGTGCCTGTCGGCATCCGCATCGAGGGGCTGGATGACATCAAGCGGGTGCTGGTGATCGCTGACCTCAACCCAATCATCAAAGTGCTTGAGTTTTCCCCCCGAGGTGCCACACCAGCATTGCACTTTCGCATGAAACTGCAACAGGGCAGCCCTGTGCGCGCATTGGTTCAGACCGGCGACGGTCTCTGGCACGCCGGCGGCATCTGGATCGACGCATCGGGTGGTGGCTGCACGGCACCTAGCGTCGGACGCAGTGCGCCGGACTGGACCTCGACATTGGGGCAGGTGCAGGCCAAAGTATGGGAAACCCCCCAGCAAAGCCGGGTCAAACTGAACATCATGCATCCGATGGATACCGGGCTGGCACCGGGAATTCCAGCCTTTTATATCGAGCGCCTCTCGCTGCAGGATGAAACCGGGCGCGAATGGATGCTGCTGGAAACCTTCGAGCCGGTCTCTGAAAACCCCGTATTCTCATTTGACTTTCCCGGCCGCACGCCCCCCGGCCTGCGGCTGGTTGGGCGCGATAGTGGCGGCAACCGGATCGACGCTAAGGTGGGTCAAGAGGTGGCCCAATGAAAATCGTGCGCTGGCTTCACATCCCGTTCGTTCTGGTCGCCCTGTGCCTGGGGTTCGCAACCATCCCGGCCGCCCAGGGGCAAGAACTTGACTATGGCCTCAAGCCACAAAAAGTCGCCGAGAATACCTGGCTGCTGATCGGTCGCAACGAAGACTTCACGTTAAAAAACGGCGGCAATATTGTCAATACAGGTTTTATTGTCACCAGTGCCGGCGTCGTGGTGATCGACACGGGTCCATCACGACTTTATGGCGAACAGATGCTGCGCGCCATCGCCAAAATCACCGACAAACCCGTCATAAAAGTCTTCAATACGCACCACCACCCCGACCACTACTTGGGCAACCAGAGCTTTGCAGGCGTCAAAATTGCGGCACTGGCGGAAACCATCCGCGAGCAGATATCGGACGGCGGTGCCTTCACGGACAACGTCTACCGCATGTCGGGCGACTGGATCAAGGGCACCGAATCAACACCCGCGAAAGAACCCGTGCAGGCCGGACGGCAGCAGTTCGGCGATCACGAACTGGAACTACTTTCACTCCATGGACACACCAGCGCCGACATGGCGATACTCGATCACCGCACCGGCGTGCTGTTTGCCGGCGATCTGGTCTTTCATGATCGCGCCGCCACCACCCCGCACGCGGTGATACAGCACTGGCTTGCCACGCTTGACCGGCTCGAAAATACACCGTTTCAATTACTGGTTCCCGGTCACGGTGCCCCAGTCACCGACCAACGCGCCATTCGGCAAACGCGTGACTATTTGCTCTGGGTCGATCGCGCAATGCGCGAAGCCACCACCAGCGGCGAAGAAATGGCCGAACTGATTGCACGTCCAATTCCTGCCGAATTTGCCGGAATCGCTCTGGCTGCCGAGGAATTCGCACGCTCTGTCGCGCATCTTTATCGCCGCTACGAAGCCGAAACATTCAAGCCAACACCGAAGCCAACACCGAAGCCAACGGCACGCTGAACTCCCGGTGAAACTGATTTGCCACACCTGCAACTGTCACATTCTGTAACACATGCTTGTTTTTGATGCAGCACAACCCAATAGCAAACAGGGGAATTTTTCCCGATGCACGCGTTTCTTATGAGTTTTTTCGCGCTGGCATCATGCTTGCTATTAGGTTTCAACGGTTGAGCACACGCTCAATCGCCAAATCCCCATAGAACAACTTCGCAGGAGGTAGATTTGATGAAACGTACCCTGACGTCGGTGCTTGTTGCTAGCGCCATGTTGACCCTTGCCGCGGCACCTGCCATGGCGGTCACCGATAAAGAAATCGAAATGGACGCCAAGACCCCTGGCGACGTGCTCTCTTGGGGTATCGGCACCCAGGGTCAGCGCTACAGCCCGTTGGCCAAGGTTAACACTTCGACCATTAAGGATCTGGTACCAGTATGGTCCTTCTCCTTCGGCGGCGAAAAAATGCGCGGCCAGGAATCACAGCCAGTCATCTACAAGGGCAAGATGTTCGTGACGGGTTCCTACTCCCGCCTGTTCGCCCTGGATGCCAAGACCGGCAAGAAGCTGTGGCAATACGAGCACCGTCTGCCCGACGGCATCATGCCTTGCTGCGACGTGGTTAACCGCGGCGCTGCCCTGTACGGCAATCTCGTGATCTTCGCAACGCTGGATGCTCAGCTGGTTGCTCTGGATCAGGATTCCGGCAAGGTTGTCTGGAAAGAAAAGATCGACGAATATAGCGCTGGCTACTCCGCATCGGCTGCTCCGATCATCGCCAAGGGCATGCTGCTCACCGGCGTGTCCGGCGGCGAATTCGGCGTTCTCGGCCGCGTAGAAGCCCGTGACCCGATGACCGGCAAACTGATCTGGGTTCGCCCGACGGTTGAAGGCCACATGGGCACGAAGAATGGCCAAGACAACGGCATCACTGGCACCACCAACGCCACCTGGCCGGGTGACATGTGGAAGTCCGGCGGCGCTGCCACCTGGCTTGGCGGTTCTTACGATCCGGAAACCGGTCTGGCTTATTTCGGCACGGGTAACCCCGCACCGTGGAACAGCCATACCCGTCCTGGCGACAACCTCTACTCCTGCTCCACCGTTGCAATCGACGTGACCACCGGCAAGATCGTGTGGCACTTCCAGGGCACCCCGCACGACGGTTGGGACTATGACGGCGTGAATGAGTTTGTCACCTACAAGACCAAGGATGGCAAGCACCTCGGCGGCAAGGCTGACCGTAACGGCTTCTTCTACGTTCTCGATGCCAAGACCGGCAAGTTCCAGCGCGGCTTCCCCTTCGTGAAGAAGATCACCTGGGCCACCGGCCTGGATTCGAATGGTCGCCCGATTTACGACCCGGCCAACCGCCCTGGCGATCCTGCCAAGAGCGCCGATGGCAAGAAGGGCACTTCCGTGTTCGCCGTGCCGTCATTCCTCGGTGGCAAGAACCAGATGCCGATGGCTTACAGCCAGGATACCGGCCTCTTCTACGTGCCGGCTAACGAGTGGGGCATGGACATCCACAACGAGCCGACCACCTACAAGAAGGGCGCGGCTTACCTCGGCGCTGGCTTCACCATCAAGACCATTGATGACAGCTACATTGGTGCCCTGCGCGCAATCGACCCGGCTACCGGCAAGATCGTGTGGGAAATCAAGAACAACGCTCCCTTGTGGGGTGGTGTGCTGGCAACCAAGGGCAACCTCGTATTCTGGGGCACGCCTGAAGGTTTCCTGAAGGCAGCAGATGCCAAGACGGGTAAGGAAGTCTGGTCATTCCAGACCGGTACCGGCATCGTTGCTCCCCCGGTCACGTGGGAACAGGACGGCGAGCAGTACATCGGTGTCGCCTCTGGTTGGGGTGGCGCTGTACCGCTGTGGGGTGGGGATGTGGCCAAGAAGGTCAGCTTCATGAACCAGGGTGGTTCGATGTGGGTGTTCAAGCTGCACAAGAGCAAGTAATTTCTGCGGATTGGTTTGAGGTCATGCAAATGACCTCAAACCCCCGATCAAAAACCGGCACGGATTATTCCGCGCCGGTTTTTTTTGTCTGCTTTATGCCAGTACCGCAGCCGTTACCGTAGTTCCAGCGTCGACTTTTACGGCATTATTTTTTCAGGAATCCTTGATCGCCTCGACCGGAATCAGCACTCTGATTTCATCGCCAATACCCGGCACGCCGTAAGTCATGCCGAACTCACTGCGCTTGATCGTGGTTTGTAAATCAGCACCGCACAACTCACGCGGCAACACCGGATGTTTGGCGCAGCGCATTTTGCTCACGCTCAGCGTCACAGGCCGCGTCACACCCAGCAGCGTCAATTCACCATTGATCGCGACCGGTTTATCAAACGCCACCGGAAACTGTTTCGCCACAAAACGCAACTCAGGGTGTTTCTCGGTATTGAAAAAACGTTCGGCACGCATGTGTTTGTTCCACTCGTCCAGCCCCATGTCGATCGAATTGGCATCGATCGTCACGTCAACCGAGGCGACATCCTTCGCTGCATTGAGTTCCAGCTTTCCGCTCACCTTGTTGAAGCGCCCTCGCTGGGTCGTAAATCCGAGATGATCCACCTCGAACACCGGAAAGGTATGCCGGGTATCGATGTTGTAGGTATCCGCCAACGCCGGCAGCGTAACGGAACACAGCAGCCCTGCCAGCAAACGGGAAATGGATTTCATGTGCATGATCCTTGTCACAAGTTAGCAAAGTAGAAATAACAAAGTGCCGTGCCCACATTTCTGGCAGACACGGCACCGCAAGCATACCAGCGCAAGTGCGGTTGCACCGGCTACATGCTCAAACGCACCCCCACAAAAGCACTGCGCGGCGCACCCGGCCCGAACGCGGTTTCACGCCCCCAGTTGCCAGAGTTGGTCTGAAACGTACCGGCGGCATTGAACGGGTTTTCTGCCAGCGCGCCAGCGGTCGCGTATTTTTTGTCGAACACATTATTGATGCGGCCAAACACCTCCCACGCACTGCCCACTTTGACGCGTGTGCCCAGGTTCAGCAAGGTATACGCCTTGATTTCACCGGCGCCAAGAAACGTGCGCGTGTTGCTCTGCAAATCGGTCGCACTGCCCGCCTGATGCGCGTTGTTTTCATTGCCGCGCACGAACTGGCTGGAATACGACACCACATCGGCCAGCAGCGTCCAACCCTCGGTCACCCGCACATCGGCACCGAGTTTGAGGCTGTGCAGGGGAATGTGCGGAATGCGGTTGCCGGCCTGCACCTGGATCAGATCATCCTCTGTGCCGGTTGTTCCCAAACAGGCCGTGCTCTGCCCGCGCGAACTGTTGCCTTCCGACAACAAACAGGCGGACGTTTGGTAGGTCGCCTTGACATAGTTGTAGCCGGCGCGCCAATTCACCCGCTCCAGCGATTGAGAAATGCCGAGCTCAATGCCCTCGCGGCGGGTCTTGCCAAAGTTTTGGAAATAACCCCGGCTGCTGTTACCCACACCGATGAACAGAATGTCATCGGTGTTATTGGCGCTGAACACTGCCGCATTCCATGACAACGATGCCGCCTGACCGCGCGCACCAAGTTCCAGCGTGCGCGTCACCACCTGTTTGAGGAATGGATCAGCCTGCATGGCGTTGGGCAGCGAACACGGGTTGGCCGGATCAGCACAACCCAGCTCAATCGGGCTGGGCGCGCGAGTGCCCTGCCCCGCCGAGGCATACAGCCCCAGCGCAGGGCTGTGCGACCATGTGATCCCCAGCGAAGGGTTGAGCTTGCGATAGGTGTAGTCGGCAGCGAGGCTACGCGCAGTGCCGGCGCGCAGATTGTCGGTGGTGACCACATGAGTATGGTTGTAGCGCACCGCGCCGGTCAGGGCAAAGCCCGCCCCCAGCTTGACGGTGTCGGCGGCAAACAGCCCCCAGTTGCGCGTGCTGCCCGCCAGATCGACATTCGATGCCGCAACAAACACGCCGCTGGCAACCACACCGCGCTCGGCATCGAAAACACCCAGCTCCGTGGTTTGCCCGAAGGTGATCTTGCTCTGATCGAGCGTCACCCCCAGCGCCAACTGGTTGCTTTCGGTCTGCCGCGACCATTGCAGCGCCCCACCCCAGCCACGCTGACGAGTTTGCGAGCGGTTATTGGCCGCAGTATCTTTATTCACGCCCGCACCACCGCCGGCACCTGAATCACCATCCAGCGCCGCATCACCTTCAAAGTCATCATTGACGTCGCCATTCAACGTCGTGGTTTTGTTTTGCCGGTGATACACCGTGCCCGATAGCCGCGTTGTTTCGTCCAGCCAGTAACCAAGGCTCAGGTTCAGCATATCCAGCTTGTTCCGGGTGTTGTCCGGCTTGGTGAACACGCTCGCACGGCGGGCTTGCAGCATTGAATCCGGCAACAGGCCATTGCCGGTCAAATCCGTGTTCGCCAGCGTGGCGCTCACATCCGCCTCCAGCGCACCGCGCCGCAACGAGTATTTGCCGAAAAACTGGTCGACATCCGAGGGCGAAAAATCGCGCCAGCCGTCTTCACGAAATGACGACCCCGACAAAAAAATGGCGTTCTCTTCGGATTTGCTGCCAAATTCAGCCTCCACCATGCGCCGGCCAAAGCTGCCGGCCTCTAATTCCAACCCGCCCCCCGCATGCGAGAAACCGCTCTTGGTATTCACCGACAGCGCACCGCCCAGCGTATTCAAGCCAAACAACGGGTTCGAGCCAGGAATCAGGTCAATCGTGGCGATGCCGGCCTTCGGGATCAGATCCCAATTCACCGTATCGCCAAACGGTTCGTTAACGCGCACGCCGTCCTGATACACCGACAAGCCCTGCGGATTACCGAGCAAGGGGCTCGCCACAAAGCCCCGGTAATTTACGTCGGCCTGAAACGGGTTGCCCTGCACTTCATTGACATTCACGCCCTGTAGCGTTCTGCCCATCAACTCGGGCAAAGATACGGCCTGACTGTTCTTGAGCGCCTTGGCGCTGATCGACTGCACCGCCGAAGGGATTTCATTACGTGGCTGTTCCAGCCCCTTCACCGGCGACACGCCAATCACTTCCACCACCGGGGTTTCGACCACGGCGGGATCTGCTGCGTGACTCAAGCCGGGGCAGAACGCGGCGGCCACCAGCAGATAGCCGCTGCGGCGAATAATGTGTGTCGAGGTAATCATAAGCGTCATTTTCTTTGGAATTCAAAAGTGGCGCGATTCTGACATCGTGCGCATCTTTCAAAAAGGGAATTTTTCCCGTTATTCCAGAAATGGAGGCGGCACATCCAGTTTGAGTGCAGCAGCATCGATCAAACCATTGGCCAGTGCCGCACGCAACAGCTGCATGGGCGTCTCGGCACCAATCTTTTGCCGGATCGCGGTCTGATAATTCGAGATTGTCTTGGCCGACAAGCACATCAGATCGGCGATCTCAGGCACCGAGCGTCCTTCGATCAGCAAACGCAACACCTCGAACTCACGTTCAGTCAGCGGATCCAGCACGCTGTCAGCCGCAAGAGAACGCCGTGCTTCCAGAATTTGCGCCACATCAGGCGCGATGAAACGTCGGCCATCAGCAATACTCAGCACGGCTTCAACCATCATTTCCGGCGCACTGGCCTTGGTCAGATAACCACGCGCCCCCCTTTCCAGCGCCCGCGAAACGAATACCGGATCTTCATGCATGCTAAACATCAGCACCTGTGCCGCGGGTTCTCGCGCCAGAACCCGGCGCAACACCTCAAGCCCACCAATGCCGGGCAGGGAAATATCCATCACCACCACATCGGGTGCAAGTTCGAGAAACCGTCGATATGCATCTTCACCGTTGTCCGCCTCGGCCACCACGGCGATTCGATCCGTCGCCTCCAGCAGGCGTCGATAGCCTTCACGCACCACCGCATGATCGTCAACCAGAAGAACACGGATCAGTTCCATCACGCACCACTTTGCAGCGGCAACGGAATACTGGCGATCAGCCGGAAACCCTGATGTGCCGACGAAGCAAGATCAAGACACCCCCCCAGCGCATCGACACGTTCGCGCATGCCGAGCAAACCAAAACCATGCGGTAACGCCGCCAGATTGACACCACAACCATCGTCCTGAATCGTCAACTCAACGCATGCCGGATCAGCGCTCTGCCGTAAATGAATGTCGACACGGTTTGCCTGCGCATGGCGGGCAACGTTGGTCAGGCTTTCCTGCACCACCCGATACAACGCCAGAGCGCGGGGTTCATCCAGATTATCAAACGTCCCCTCGCAGCGCAGATCGAACCGGGTCTTAGGCAATCGCTCGCGCCAGCCATCCACACAATGCTCGAGCGCCGCAGCAAGGCCCAGTTCATCCAGCGCCACCGGACGCAAGCGGCCAATGATGCGCCGTACCACGCCATAAACCTGATCGGCATGTTCGATGACAGAACGTGTTGCGCGCAGCACCTCCTGCGGCACATCGTCATCGCCAGCACTGGCGTTGCGAATACTGATCGCCTCGATCTTGATCGCATTTAGGGTCTGCCCCATATCATCGTGCAGTTCTCGCGCCAGCGCCCGCCGCTCATCTTCCTGCATATCGATGCGCTGATGCGCCAGTTCGCGCAACTCTTGCCGGCTACGCTCCAACTCGCGCTCGACAATCAGGCGTTGCGCAATCTCCAGCCGTGCCTCGCAAAAGCGACGCCAGGCGAACCAGAGCAGGCCGCAGCTCAGGCAAAGGAGCGTCAGCGGCAACTCATCCAGTTGAAAACGCTCGAACGGATGCAAAACCCTCAACAGGCGCTCGTTCAATTCCATCAGCGCAGCAACGCCGAAAACTGTCAGCGTCACAAGTAAAACGACGAAAAAATCGGCGCGCGCCGCTGTTCCCCGGGGTGCCACGCCTGCCCTGATGTTCAGCTCGGCTGGAGCTTGCGGTACAGCGTATTGCGGCTGATGCCGAGTTCGCGCGCAGCGGCTGAAATATTGCCGTGATGCCGCGAGATCGCATCACGGATCGCCAGCAGCGCAACATCCTGAAGGCGTCCCGCAGAGACGTCAATTTTCCCCGTATCGCGTAGTGCGTCCGGGGTAAAAGTCGACGCTGGAAATACGCCTCGGGAAAGTCCCTCATGCACAAAATCGCCGGTCTGAGACGTGTCTGCCATCACACCGGAGGACTGATATGTCCGTTCTGCCATATCGACGTCATCAAGAAAGTCATCCGCAAGGTGATGACGGTAAATTTTATCCTCCCCCTCCGCCATCACCAGCGCGGTGCGCAGCAGGTTGGACAGCTGCCGGATATTTCCCGGCCACGGATGCGAACGGAACAGCTTCAGCACCTCCGGGTCAAGGCTTGGTGCCGAAGCACCGCCCAATTCGCGGATCATGCGCGCTACCAGCGGCTCAAGGTCACTGCGCGCCCGCAACGGCGGCAACATGACCGTCAGACCATTCAAACGAAAATAAAGATCCTCACGGAACCGCCCATCTTTGACCAGCTCACGGATACGCCGGTGTGTCGCGCAGATCACCGCGATATTAACCGGATAAGATTTCATGCTGCCCAGCGGCGTGACCACGCGCTCTTGCAGCACGCGCAGCAGTCGCGCCTGCAAGGGCAAGGGCATGTCACCAATCTCATCAAGAAACAAAGTGCCACCATCCGCCTGCAAAATACGGCCAACGCTGCCCTTGCGACGCGCGCCAGTAAACGCCCCTTCCTCGTAGCCGAACAGTTCGGACTCGATCAGGCCTTCCGGAATCGCCGCACAGTTAACCGCAATAAACGGCTTGCCTGCACGCGGACTTACCGCATGGATGGCACTCGCCAACAACTCCTTACCGGTACCGGTTTCGCCGTGAATCAGAATAGGAATATCGCGGCCCACAACCTTGCGCACCTTGCCGACCACGGCGTCGACCTGCGCATCGCCGGTCTGCAACCGCGCCAATGGACAAGATGAAAGCTCGGCCGCCTTATTCGCCACCGGTGCCATCGGTGCCTTTGCCGTGTTTCCGGCGTGAGCAACGATCGACGAACCATCTGCGTTAGCGTAACCGCCCATGAAATGGGTTTTCCGCCGCAAATTGGCTGCACCAAACTCGGCGCGCGCCTGAACGCTGACGCCATTCCCCAGCGTCAGCGCGAGCGGATCCTGCGGACGCACCATCAGGTGATCGAATACGCGTGCCAGCGGCTGCCCGAAAATCGAGGAAAAACTTCTGCCGCGCAAGCTCTCAAGTGTCTCACTCAGTTGGAAGCAGGCATTGCGATTCGCCGACAGCAGCATGCCATCCTCACTGAATGCCGCCATGCCCTCACACAAGGTGCCAACAAACTCTGGACGGGAATGAAATCTCAAGGTCAGTACTTCAGAAAACGCGGAAGCAAACATCTTGTTTTCAATCATCTGCACAGACATACGCACCAGCGCCATCGTGTGGGAATTGAAACTGCGGTGATCGCCGGTCACATCGAGCACGCCGGAAAGGCGGCCCTGTGGATCCAGAATGGGCGACGCCGAGCAGGTTAATGAGTTATTCACCGACATAAAATGCTGATCGCCGTGCACGACCACCGGAACACCCTCGGCAACCGCCGTGCCCAGCGCGTTGGTGCCGCGCAAGGTCTCGCACCATTCAGCGCCCGGCACCAGTGCCAGGCTACGGGCGCGCCGCTGAAAATCGGCATCACCGCAACTATGCAGAATACACCCGGCATCATTGGCTAGTACCACCACATTTTGGGTGTCGACAATCTGTTCGAGCAGAACATCCATGACCGGCTTGGCATGGCTGACCAACAGGCGATTCTTCTCCAATTGATCGGCAAGCTGGTCACGGCGCAGCAAATCGGTCTCGACACCCTGACCGTCACTCAAACCATAGTTCAAACACCGCTGCCAGGACAACTCGATCACCGGAGGTAAAACCCCGGCAGGCACCGCGCCAGTATTATTCAATAACTCTCGGGCGCGGAGTATGGCAAACGAGTCCATATCGCCTGATCGTCGCAGATCATTCATGCAAGCTCTCCAAATTCTTTTTCGGCCCCCTGATGGAGCCCGATGTCAGCCGTAACGACCGCATCTGATTATTGTGTGTGGCAATGATACAACGATTGCTCCAAGTTGTAACAAGTCGAACAGCTTCGCCGGAATATTGCGCACCTCGGAACACCTGCCTAAGTATTCCATGCCCGCCGGACACTGCGCCCCGAACTTGGCACGCTAAATGCTGTACGCACATGTCCATAAAATTTGTTATATCCTTGCCCCGTGCATTCACTCACACACCCGGAGGAGTCCATTACATGAACATGAAAAAAATACTACACGCACTCACCGCATGCGCCGTCATGACCACCACGCTCGCCCCATCCTTGGTACTGGCTCACGGCGATGTGACGCCGCAGGCAGTCGACATCGGCAAGCTCAAGCCACTGGGAGACACCCTGCTCAAGGTCAATCCTTATCGCGGCGATAAAGAAGCCATCGCTGTTGGCTTGTCGGCCTACACCCAGAACTGCGCGCGCTGCCACGGCATCGATGTCATCAGCGGCGGCATCTCGCCCGACCTGCGCAATCTCGATATCGACCAGGAAAACGACACCTACTTCCTCGAATCCGTGCTGCGCGGAAAAGTGCGCAATGGTGCCGTGTATATGCCCCCCTTCCAAGGCATCATGCCCCAGGAAGCCATCTGGGCAATCCGCAGCTATGTCGACACCCGTCGTGACTCACTGGCTGCCGCCGCGCCCTTAAACGAGAAGGAACAACTGGCCAAGAAATCTGGCTGCTTGTCCTGCCATGCCACCGACGCAAAAGGCGTCGGCCCTGCATTCCGCGCAATAACCAAAAAATATGCCAAAACCAAGAATGCAGAAACAAAACTGATCGCCAAAGTCACTAAAGGCGGCGGCGGCGTTTGGGGCAGCGTGCCAATGCCACCGATGGCAGAAAGCGCATCGGCAAACGACATCCAAACCTTGGTCAAATGGATTCTTGACGGCGCAAAATAAATATCCAACGGGAGCCGCTAGCCGGCACCCAACGCTTGCAATGGCCGCTCGGCTTCGGATTGGCGTCATCGCCACCCGAAGCCGATCGCATTTTATTTCAACAGCATGTCGAGGTAGGCACCATGATGAGCAGTCTGTTTCTTAAATTTCGTACCACCTTGCTGACGCTGACCGCGTTGGCAATATCCGCTTCCATCAACCCTGCCGCTCAGGCACAGGAAGAAAAATCTGCCCTTGCAAGCATCCAGCAGCGCGGCTTGCTCAAGGTAGCCCTGTACAAAAACTTCCCCCCCTTCTCGGATCAGGACAAAGGTGTCGATGTGGATATCGCCGCAGCGCTAGCGACCAAGCTCGGCGTAAAAATGACCGTACTCTGGTTCGAAGCCGGCGAAAACATGGATGACGATCTGCGCAACATGGTATGGAAGGGTCACTACCTCGGTTACGGCCCGGCCGATGTCATGCTGCACGTGCCGATTGACCGCAACTACATGGCCAAGGTTGATAAGGTCAAATTCTTTGCTCCCTACCAGCGCGAACGCTACGCCGTGGCACGCAACCTTGAAATGCTGCCCTCACTCGAAAGCTTCGATCCGTTTGAAAAACTTTCGATGGCCGTGGAAGGCAACTCGCTTGCAGCCAACCTGATGCTCTCGATGGACAGCGGTCGTTACACCAAAACAATGCGCATCTTCAAAACCACCGCTGAATCGATCGCCGCACTGAAAGCAGGCACGGTCGCAGCTGTCGTAGCGCAAAGCGGCGAACTGGAAGGTGGCATCCATGGCGACGCGCGCTTCGGCATTGATCTCCCGCCCAATCCAATTCTGCAAACCCGGCAGTGGGCAGTCGGCCTGGCTGTAAAAGCCGGGCATGATGACCTTGCCAACGCACTGCAAACAGCGATGAATGATCTGATGGCCGACGGTACGATCAAGGAGATCATGAAAAAACACGGGGTCACGCACCGTCAGCCTTGACGCCAGCCGCAACCTGTTCCGCTTTGGCGCAACTGCTCCGTTTCGTCACGCGCCCCTTTCTGTGCATAGTGGCAAATCCTTGCCACTAAAGGGGCGTCGTCATGGCACGCTATTTGCGCTTTGCCTGAGCCGTGTCCATCGCCTATTGCGTGACACGAACAACAATCCAGTTACAGGAGGTCCGAAATGCAGAAATCGCTGCACATAGACGCGAACAAATGCACAGGCTGCTTGCAGTGCGAGATGGCATGTTCGTATGACAACCACGGGATTTTCAACATCTCGAAATCGCGGATCAAGGTCTTCACCTTTGAACACGAAGGCCGC
>CAJAWW010000269.1 GCA_903946745.1 uncultured beta proteobacterium | reverse complement strand
GCCGCTGCTCCATGCTCTCGAATTCCGGAATCATGTTGGGGAAGCGCACCAGTCGCTCCAGCTCACGCCCCATCTGGTCGGGCGACAGAATGCGATCGGCGACGCAAGCATCAATGGCCGAACGTGGCATGCCATCATATTTCGCGGTTTCTGGCACCTGCACAAAAGTAACACCACCCACCGACTTGATGGCACGCATGCCACGTGTGCCGTCTGAACCCGTGCCCGACAGAATGATGCCGACCGCACGTTCGTCAAATTCCTCGGCCATCGATTGAAACAGCAGATTGACCGAAGGCTTGGGTGCGATTTCTGGCGAGGGTGTGGTGAGGTGAAAGCGCCCGTTCTGGAACACCATATTGGTGCCAGGCGGAATGATGTAGATCACGTCATGCAGCGGTGCTTCGTTATCAACGATCTCACGCACCGGCAAACGCGTCTCGCGCGCCAGAATATCGGCCATCATGCTGCGGTGTGTCGGCGACATGTGCTGCGCGATAACGTAAATGCAATCAAGCTGGCGCGGCAGGCCGGCAACAAACTGGCTCAATGCTTCCAGACCACCCGCGGACGCACCAATACCGATCACATGCGGCCGCGCCGCTGTGCCGCCCTCCTCCACAGCGGTGGTCGTCGTCATGCTGTTGCTCCTGTCAAAATTCTCTGGCATGCGTTCTCTGATCGTGGCGTAAAACGTCAGCGCCGGTGCAGCAATCTTATTGGCTTATTGCGATGTATTGTATTTTTTTCCATATAACCCATGATTTAACTGAGGTTTTAGGTGGCATCTCAATAAGCCGTGGCAACGACTCCAACCCAGCGAATCGTTATTCCTGCCCAACTTGAGCCTGTCAACGGCAATAAAATTTAACCAGCCCCTTGAAACCCGTCTTGCCCGGCCTTATTATTAGCACTCGTTAGCGATGAGTGCTAGCGGTGATTGATCTACATTCAAGACGCTGGATTCTCCGGCGTCGTTTTCGCAAGCAAAACGTAAGGAGATAGCTTTATGAAGATTCGCCCCCTGCACGACCGTGTGATCGTCAAGCGTGTTGAAGAAGAAAAGAAGACCGCTTCCGGTATCGTCATTCCCGATTCAGCCACCGAGAAGCCCGATCAGGGTGAGGTTGTTTCTGTTGGCACCGGCAAGATTCTGGACGATGGCAAGGTTCGCCCGATGGCTGTCAAGGCCGGCGACCGCGTGCTCTTCGGCAAGTACTCCGGCCAAACCGTCAAGGTCGATGGTGAAGAACTGCTGGTGATGCGCGAAGAAGACATCATGGGCGTGGTTGAGCTGTAATTCGCTCTTTCACGTTAATTCGTACCGAATTCAAGGAGATACACAATGGCTGCAAAAGAAGTTCAATTTGGTGATTCCGCGCGTCAGCGCATGGTGCGTGGCGTCAATATTCTCGCCGACGCGGTTAAGGTAACCCTCGGCCCCAAGGGTCGTAATGTGATTCTGGAGCGTTCCTACGGCGCACCGACCATCACCAAAGACGGCGTTTCCGTCGCCAAGGAAATCGAACTGAAAGACAAGTTCGAGAACATGGGCGCACAAATGGTCAAGGAAGTCGCTTCCAAGACCTCCGACGTCGCCGGTGACGGCACCACCACCGCCACCGTGCTGGCGCAATCGATTGTTCGCGAAGGCATGAAGTATGTCGCCGCCGGCATGAATCCGATGGATCTGAAGCGCGGCATCGACAAGGCAGTTGCTGCCG
>CAJAWW010000268.1 GCA_903946745.1 uncultured beta proteobacterium | reverse complement strand
ATCGCCAGATCAGCGGTCAGGATGAAGGACGGAACAGGCTGATTTGCTGCAATGTAGTTGAGCACCTCGGCACACTGGCCGGTAACGATAGGGCGGCTCATAGCTGCCACCATGCCAACAGAGCAACAGCAGCGCCGGCCATGATTGCTTGAAGCGTTGCGCTGCCTCGTTGCTTGCCGCGCTTCCATGCGCTCTTTTGCTTGCGGTCGCGTGACGGCTTCGCCAGGCAGGGCAATCGCATGAATGCCATTGTCGTTGACCGCCTGAAATAGTCGTTCACACTCAACGACTTACAACAGGGCTGTTCACAGCCCTTGATTTTGTGTAGTTTTCTGTCTTTTTGGAGTGCTCCATGGAGACGGAAGGCCAACTGCGTGTGATGGATGTTTTTGTTGGGATTCGCGACCCTCGGCAAGCGAAGAAGGTCGAACACGACCTGGTCGAGCTACTGGTGATCGCCGTCTGTGGTGTTTTGGCGGGTGCGGATGATTTCGTCGAGATTGAGGAATGGGCGAAGGAGAAGCACGACTGGTTCAAGCGGTATCTTTGCCTTGAACATGGTATTCCCTCGCACGATACCTTTGGCCGGGTCTTTGCGGCGATTGACGCCGACGCATTTGGTATAGCCTTCCGGCGCTGGGTGAGCAGCATTGCGCCCAACCTGGAGAAGGATGAAGTCGTCGCCATTGACGGCAAGACCAGCCGGCGCTCGGGAAAGGTGAATGCCACCCCGTTGCACCTAGTCAGCGCCTTTGCTGCCGGTGCCGGCCTGGTGTTGGGACAGCGTGCGACCGCCGCGAAATCGAACGAAAAGACAGCCATCCCCGAGTTACTGGCCACCTTGGCACTGGCAGGCTGCATCGTCACCATCGACGCCATGGGCACCCAGCCAAATATTGCGGAGGCGATTCGGGATCGTGGGGCCAATTACATTCTGTCAGTCAAAGACAATCAACCGACCTTGGCCGACTCGATGCAGGATTTCTTTGTGGCATTCCAGACAGCTCCTGACAAGACGCCACACCGCTTTGAGGAAATCGTAGAGAAGGATCATGGCCGCTTTGAGGTGCGCCGCTGCTATGCTTTTGACCAACTCGACTGCCTGCATGCACCGGAACGTTGGCCGGACCTGAAGTCGTTTGCCGTGATTGCCTCGGAACGAACGATCAGGGGCAAGACGACTCTGGAGCATCGCTTTTATATCAGCAGCCTGCCGGCGGATGCGGCGCGAATCAATCGGGCGGTACGCCAACACTGGCGCGTGGAGAATAGCTTGCACTGGTGCATGGATGTCGCCTTCGGCGACGACCAGATGCGCGCCCGAACCGGGAATGCGGCTCATAACTTCGCAGTGATGCGACATTTCGCCTTGAATCTCATCCGCCTCGACCCCGTCAAGCGCAAGGGCGGACTCAAGGTACGCCGCCTCATCGCCGCAACTTCCGACGCCTATCGTGCTGAATTACTCGGTCTTATATAAGATTCATGCGATTGCCCTGCTTCAATCTTGGCGTATTCTGCTGCATTACCTGACGGCATCCATTTAGCGTAGTGCTTGATCGTCGTAGCGGGGGTGCTATGCCCCAACTGCTTACTGATGAAGGGGATTCTACCCCCGCCATGAGAAGGCCCGTAGCACATGTGTCTCTGCACGAGTACGCATCCCTCCCCATGACACCCAATGTCTTCAGGCTAGGGTTCCTCCACGTGTCACGCTGGCACTGTTCGTCAGCCCATGGTTTATTTGTAATCGGATTGTTGAACACCTCTTCAGCTATCATGAAAGTGTGTTCCTTTTGGCGTTTTAGGGTGTCTATCGCATCTGACGACTTGCTATTCAGAGGCGGGGCTATCGCCAATCGAAAGGGAAAATGGCGTGAGCTAACTATCGTTCTCAGCCATTACGCGACT
>CAJAWW010000267.1 GCA_903946745.1 uncultured beta proteobacterium | reverse complement strand
GCCAATCAGCTCCGTTACGCGCAGGCCGGTGGCATAAAGTAGTTCGAGCATGGCGCGGTCGCGCAGCCCCAGCGCGGTGCCGACATCGGGTGCGGCGAGCAGACTTTCCACCTGTTTTTCCGACAAGGTTTTGGGAAAGCGCGTGCCCGGCATCGGGCGGGCGATGTTGCGCAAGGGGTCGGTGGTCATGCGCCCTTGCGCCAGCAGCCATTGGTACAGTCGTCGCAGGCTGGCCAGCAGGCGGCGCTGGCTGGCGGCTTTGATCCCCCCTGGGCGCTGATGCAGATGGGCGAGATAGCCGTTGATTGCCGTCTCGTCAGCGTCGACTATTGAGGTCGCCGCTGTTGCCTGTGTTGCCAGCCAGGTGGCGAACAGCACCAGATCGCAGCGGTAGCTCGCCAGCGTGTTCTTTGCCAGTCCGTCGGCCAGCCAGAGCCCGTCGATGAACGTGTCGAGCAGTGCGTGCTCAGCGTCCTTCATGTTGTAGCAGCCAGCGTTTGATGTCGAGCAAAAAGCCACCGCGCTGACGCGCAAATCCGCCAAGCCCCTGATTGGCCGCCAGCACCCGGTGACAGGGAATCACCAGCGGATACGGGTTGGCGCCGCAGGCATTGCCGACGGCGCGCGGCCCGCTGTGGATCAATTCGGCGACTTCGCCATAACTGCGCGTTGTGCCGCAGGGAATGGTGGCGATCTGTGCCCAGACCTTGCGCTGAAAGACGGTGCCGGCAGGTGCCAGCGGCAAGCCGAATTCAAACTGTGGGTCGGCCAGATAGGCGCGCAACTGACGCACAGTCTCATGCGCCAGCACAGACACCGGCGGTTTTTCAGGCCGCGCTTCGAGATAGACCAGTTCGTTGAGTTCATCTTCATTGCAACTCACGCCGATGGCAAAGCCGGCCGAAACAGAAATGACGGCCTGATAGTCAATGTTCATGATGCACAAATAGCCCAACTTGGTTTGTAAAATCGGTTATGGTTCGCGGCAATTGATAAGTTGAGACTTTGAGGAGGTGCAATGAAAACACGACACATGATACCGCTGGCAATTTTTGTCGGCATGGGGCTGCCTGCCGCGGCACAAAGCCCGCTGCGCGAAATGACTTCGCTGGCGACAGACCGTGAAGGTGTGGCGATTACGGTGTACAACGACGATCTGGCGCTGGTGAAGGAACGTCGCCGGGTTGAATTTGTGGCCGGCACCAATCGTCTGGCACTGCGCGATGTGGCCGCACAGATGCGCCCGGAAACCGCGCTGCTGCGTGCGTCGAGCGGTGCGCCCCTGCAGTTGATTGAGCAGAATTTTGATTTCGATTTGCTGACCCCGCAAAAGCTGCTGGAAAAATACGTTGGCAACGAGGTGACGGTGATCCGCGTTCATCCCAGCACGGGTGAAGAGCGGCGCGAAGCCGCAACCGTGCTCGCGGCCGCACAGGGCACGGTGTTACGTTTTGCCGACCGCATTGAAACCGGCGTGCCCGGCCGGCTGGCGTTTGCCAGCGTGCCGGCAACGCTGCGCGACCGGCCGACGCTCTCGGTGTTACTGGATGCTGCGGGGGGTAAACAGACGGTGGAGCTGTCCTACCTCACGGGGGGCGTGTCGTGGAAGGCTGATTACGTTGCCAATCTGTCAACCGATGGGAAAAGTCTCGATCTCAACGGCTGGGTGACACTGACCAATCGTAGCGGTGCCGCGTTCGACAACGCCACCTTGCAACTGGTGGCCGGCACAGTGAACCGGGTGCGCAGCCCGCAACCGCAGATGGCCTATGCGATGGCGGCTCCGGCATCGCGTTCCAAAGCGGCGGAAGCAGTGCAGGAAGCGCTGATGGATTTTCATCTCTACAGCTTCGAGCGGCCAACCAGTATTGCCGACAATCAGACCAAGCAGCTCGCTTTGCTGTCGGCTGCCGCCGTGCCGGTGCGCCGCGAATATCTGCTGGCCGGTAACGACTGGATGTATCGCGAGCGTCAGGCACAATCCGGGCAGATCGGCCAGAAGCTGAAGCCGGCAGTATTCATCGAGTTTGATAACAAGGGGCAACTCGGCAAGCCACTACCGGCCGGTGTGATCCGCGTGTATGCGCGCGATAGCAAAGGTGCGGCACAGTTTGTCGGTGAAGATCGCATTGAGCACACGGCGAAGAACGAAAAGCTCAAGCTGCGTCTGGGTGAAGCCTTTGACATCACCGCCGAGCGCAAGCAGACGAGCTACAAGCGGATCGCCGATAACGTCAGCGAATCGGCCTGGCGCATTGAGGTGCGTAACGCCAAAGACGAGGCCGTTACCGTGCGGGTGCAGGAGCCGTTGCCTGGTGATTGGGAAATGTTGCAGGAATCGCAACAACATGTGAAGGAATCGGCGCGCATCGCCGCCTGGAATGTGGTCGTGCCGGCTGGTGGCAGCAAAATTCTGGATTACACGGTGCGGGTGCGTTGGTAGATCCGTTGGTAGATCCGTTGGTAGTTCAGCCGTCTGACGGCTTGGCGGAGAACGGGGGAGACCCCTGGTCGGGTCGCTTGCGTTCGGCCATGATGGTCGTCGCCGTCGCTGCCGTCGGCTATGTGGCGTTGATGCTGTGGGCGGGCTGGCGCGATGTGCTGGCGGCGTCGCTGCGTGCCGGTGCCGGGGTTATTGCCGGCATGCTGGCCTTGTCGCTGCTTAATTATGTGTTGCGTTGCGTGCGCTGGAATCATTATTTGCATCGCCTCGATGCGCCGGTGCCCTGGGCAATTTCTGCGCGTATTTATTTCGCCGGTTTCGCCCTCACCACCACGCCCGGTAAGCTCGGCGAACTGTTCCGCGGCCTGTTGCTAAAACCGCACGGCGTGCCGCTGATGGCGAGCACGGCCGCATTCTTTGCCGAGCGGGCGATTGATCTGCTGACCATCGTGCTGATGTGTGGCATGGTGTTCCGGCTCTATCCGGTGGCGACACCGCTGGTGCTGGTCTGCGGTGGTGTGGTGGTGGCCAGCATTCTTGCCGTGCAATCGCCGCGCTGGATTCATGCCATTGATCGTTGGGCCGGCCGCCAGCATTTTAGATGGGCACATACGCTGTCGCACCTGTGCAGTCTGGTGTTGAATTTTCGTCGCTGCTTTGATCTGCCCACGATCAGTTATGCGCTGTTGCTGGGCATCGTTGCCTGGGGCGCTGAGGCATTAGGTTTCCACTGGTTGCTGCTGGCGCTTGGCTACTCGCCGCCGCTGGCGATGTCCGTCTTTATTTATTCGTTTGCCATGCTGGCCGGCGGGGTTTCATTTCTGCCCGGTGGCATTGGCGGTAGCGAGTTGGTGATGGTCGGGCTGCTGGTCTGGCAAGGCGTGGCCGAGCCGGTTGCGGTGTCTGCCACGCTGATTACACGTTTGGCAACACTGTGGTTTGCGGTTGCACTCGGTGCGCTGGCGCTGTTTGGCCAGCGCCGCGCCTTGTGTTGAGGGTCTGCTGATGCACTGCTGGGGCAATCTGGACTTCGCCGCACCGCGCAAGATTGTGCGGCCGGTGTCGCGCGCTGCCGCATTGCCATCGGAGCCGCTGCTGCTGGCGCGCGGTAACGGCCGCAGCTATGGCGATGTCTGCGTGAATAGTGACGGCACGCTGATCGATATGCGCGGCCTGGATCGCTTTATTGCCTTTGATGCGCAACAAGGGGTGCTGCGCGCCGAAGCGGGTGTGCTGCTGGCCGATATTTTGGCGTTGATTGTGCCGCACGGCTGGTTTCTGCCGGTGACACCGGGCACCCGCTTCATCACGCTCGGTGGCGCGATTGCCAACGATGTCCATGGCAAAAACCACCACCGCGAAGGCACTTTTGGGCGGCATGTGCGCGGCTTTGAATTGTTGCGCTCTGACGGCCAGCGCTTGCAATGCAGCCCGGACGACAATGCCGAACTATTCGCCGCCACAGTGGGCGGCCTTGGCTTGACGGGTCTCATGAGCTGGGCGGAAATCAGCTTGCGCCCGATTCATGGCCCGGCGATCTATCAGCGACAACAGCGGTTTCGCAGTCTGCATGAATTCTTTGAACTCAACCGGCAGGCCGAGATTGAAAGCGAGCATGCGGTGGCGTGGATCGATTGTCTGTCGGCCAATCCGCGGGGCATTTTGATTGCCGGTGACCATTGCGCGGGCGAGGTATCCGTGCCGTCGAAAAAGACGCTGCGGGTACCGTTGACGCCGCCGTTTTCGCCGGTCAATCGCGCGACGCTCGGTGCATTCAATCAGGCTTATTTTCATCGTCCGCTGGCGCAAGGACGGGTGCACTATGCGCCCTTCTTCTATCCGCTCGACGGCATTCTCGACTGGAACCGGCTGTACGGTCGAGCCGGGTTTTTTCAGTACCAGTGCGTGCTGCCGGAAGGCAGTGACGCGCTGGCGGAAATTTTGCGCGTGATTGCGCGTTCCGGCGAAGGCTCGCTGCTTGCGGTGCTGAAGACTTTTGGCACCATCACCAGCCCCGGTTTATTGTCATTTCCGATGCCTGGCGCCAATCTCGCGCTGGATTTCCCCCATCGCGGTGCGACAAGCTCACGCTTGTTCGAGCGACTCGACGCCGTGGTGGCGGCAGCCGGTGGCCGGCTTTATCCGGCCAAGGATGCGCGCATGCCGCCGGCACTGTTTCGTTCCGGCTATCCGGCGCTGGAGCGGTTTTGCAAATTTGTTGATCCGGCGTTCTCATCCAGTTTCTGGCGTCGTGTCATGGAGCAGTCATGAAAAATATTCTTGTCATTGGTGCCACGTCAGCGATTGCGGAACACTGCGCCAGACGCTGGGCGACACGTGGGACCAAGCTGTTTCTGGTCGGCCGCAACGCTGAGCGCCTCGCCATGATTGCCGATGATTTGCGTGTGCGTGCCGGAAGCGCTGACTGCATTGCCACGTTTGTGCTGGACGCCAACGCGTTGGCCAGCCATCAGCCCATGCTGGAGGCCGCGCTCGGCTTTCTCGGGCAACTCGATGGCGTATTGATTGCGCACGGCAGCTTGCCCGACCAGCAGGCGTGTGAAGCGTCGGTGGACATGATGCTGGCCGAGATTGCCAACAACGGCGTCAGCGTGATTGCGTTGGCGGCGCGGCTCGCCAATGTGCTGGAGGCGCAGCGCAGCGGCTGCCTTGCCGCGATTGGTTCCGTGGCGGGTGACCGCGGCCGGCAGAGCAATTACACCTACGGCGCGGCGAAAGCATTGGTGGATCGCTTTTTCGAGGGGCTACGCAATCGTCTGGCGCCGGCGGGTGTCAGCGTGTTGCTCATCAAACCGGGCTTTGTCGATACGCCGATGACAGCGAGTTTTGCCAAAGGCGGCCCGCTGTGGGCAACGCCGGAACGGGTCGCGGGCGAGATTGTTGCGGCGATGGATTCTGGCCGGCAGGTACTCTATACGCCGTGGTTCTGGCGCTGGATCATGCTCATCATCCGCCATATTCCGGAACGGATATTTATGCGGATGAAGTTGTGAGCCAGGCCGTGGTGTCGGCGAAAGAGATGGGGCGCGACAGCAGGTAGCCTTGAATTTCGTCGCAGCCGAGACCGCGTAACGCATCGCGCTGCGCATCGGTTTCAACGCCTTCGGCAATGACGCGCAGCGCCAGCCCGTGTCCCAGCGCGATGACCGCGCGAACGATGGAGGTGGCCTCGGTGCTATCGGTCATGTCGCGAATAAACGACTGATCGATTTTCAGTTTGTCGACCGGAAAGCGGCGCAGATAGGCGAGCGACGAATAGCCGGTGCCAAAGTCGTCGATCGATATCTTGACCCCGATCGCCTTGAGATTCTGCAAGCGTGCCAGCACCTCGTCCGCATCGTGCATGGCCACACCTTCGGTAATCTCAAGCTCTAGACATGCCGGAGGAATGCCGTGGCGAACGATGGCCGCATTCACTGCATCGACCAAAGCGGGGTGAGAAAACTGATGGGCAGAAAGATTGACGGCGACCAGCAGCCCCGGGTGGCCTGCTTTATGCCAGCCGGCCAGGCAGCGACATGCCTCACCGATGACCCATTCGCCGATCGGAATAATCAGCCCGAGCTCTTCGGCGACGGGGATGAACAGCCCCGGTGGAACCATGCCGCGTGTCGGATGGTTCCAGCGGATGAGGGCTTCAAGCCCCGCCAGCTTGCCATTGTCCAGGTTGGCCTGCGGCTGGAAGTGCAGGACGAACTCATGGCGGGCGAGCGCACCCGTCAGTTCGTTGTGCAACTGCATCTTTTCGAGGATCGAGGCGTTCATGTGCGGCTCGAAAAAGACCACCTGATTTGAACCGAGGGTGCGGGCGTGATTCAAGGCTGAATCGGCGTTCTGCATCAAAATTTCAGGGTCGTTGCCATCGGTCGGGAAGGCGGCGATGCCGGCATTGGCAGTGATGTGGATGGAACTTGTGCCAATGTCGAAAGGGGTATTGATGCTCTCCAGCAATCTTTCGGTCAGATTCATGGCGCGATGGGGCTGGCCGAGTCGTGGCATGAGCACAACAAAATCGTCGCCAGTGACGCGGGAAACGGTATCACCCTCGCGCGTTCCGGCGACCAGACGCTCAGCAACCATCTTGAGCACTTCGTCACCCGTGCGATGGCCCAGCGAATCGTTGATCTGTTTGAGACGGTTGAGGTTGATTGCGATCAGATAGAGCGATCGCCCCTCGTTTTGTGCGGTGCTGATGGATTGCGCAATGCGGTCGATCAACAGAGCCTTGTTGGGCAAATCGGTCAGGCTATCGAACCACGAGTAGCGATGAATCAGGCCTTCGGTACGCTTGCGCTCAGTAATGTCGGAGAAGATGGCCAGATAGTGGGTGATGAAGCCCTGCCGGTTGCGAACCGTGGAAATCGAAAGCCACTCGGGGTAGTACTGACCACTGTGCCGGCGGTTAACCACCTCACCTTGCCATACGCCGGTATCCCGCAGGATTTGCCACATCTCATGATAAAACTCGGCTCCTTGTTTGCCCGACGACAGAAACGAAGGGTTACGTCCGACGGATTCTTCGGCGGACCAACCGGTGATGCGGGTAAATGCTGCATTGACGCTGACAATTTTATTGTTGGCATCGGTAATCATCACCGCCTCGGCGGCGTTGTCGAATACTTGACGCGCGAGCGACAGGCTTTGCTCGTACTCATGCTGACGCGTCAGATCGGTAACAACGGCGACGAATGTCTGTCCGGTAGCGTCGCCCTTGAGTTGGCGTATCCGCACCTCTACCGGGAAAGAACTGCCGTCAGCACGCCGGCCGGTGGTTTCTGCCGAGAAGTGATCGCCTTCGCGGAGCGTGTCGCGCGCCAGCGTGTTGAAGGCGTCGAATGCGGCTTGATCTGAATGCAGGTCTGCCGGATCGGTTTGGCGGATTTCTTCCCGGCTACGGCCAAACATACGCGCTGCTGCTGCATTGCAGTCGCAAATTCGCGCGCTGCGCTTGTCGAACAAGAGCACGCCGGTGTCGAGACTGTCGAGAATGTGCTCGGTGCGCTGTCTGGCCGCAGCCAGTTCGAGTTCCGCGATTCTGAGGGCGGCGATCGTGGTGCCCGCGCTTTCAATCATCGGGGCAATCGCACACTGGGATCCTGCGGCGTG
>CAJAWW010000266.1 GCA_903946745.1 uncultured beta proteobacterium | reverse complement strand
ATCGTGCCTGGCCCCTTTTTCTTTTTTTCGTTTCCTTTTCGCATTCTTTGCTATTCCGTTCTTGATGACGATACACACAGTGTTAAGCCAGGTGCACCAGACCCATCAATCGATGCATCCACCACAATTGGCCGAACCCATACTGGTCTACGGCGCGGGTAGCAAAGGGAAGCAGGTCGCCACCTTCCTGCTTGCGCAAGGTTACGATGTAATCGGTATGGCCGATACCACGGCCAAAGAGCATCAGATATGGAACAACCTGCCGATTCGCCCACTCACTGACTGGCACAAGGAGCGTTCGCTGCGTGGCACAACACTCGTTGTAGCGATTCATAACTATCACGTTGATATGACAAAGTTGCTTCAGGAACTTTCCCATATTGGTGCCTCTCGCGTCATCAATCCTGTCGAATTCCAGATGATGTTCCATGAGCACTTCCCTTCTGCTTACTGGCTTTCCGGGCCGGATGTCTACCAAGAGCAACAAGGCAACATTGAAGCTGTTTTTTCATTGCTCGCAGATGAGAGAAGTCGTGATCTGTTGTGTCGAATCGTCGAATTTCGACTAACGGGTCATTACGCGGCACTCCCCAAAGCGTCTCCCGAAGACCAATACTGTCCTGCGGATCTGCCACGCTGGTCTGAACCCTTACGCATCATCGACGCCGGAGCATTCGATGGTGACACCTTGCGCAGCTTAAAACGACAAGGCTACGCGTTTGAACAAATTGCCGCCTTCGAACCGGATCCGGAAAACTTCACCCGGCTCTCACGTTGCGTTGAAGCCCTTGGCGGCGGCATTTGCCTGCCATGTGGACTGGCGCAATCATCGCGCCAAGCGCATTTTGACGCAGCAGGTACAGGATCCAGCCGGATCTCGGATCTCGGTACTCAAATGATCCAATGCGTATCCATCGACGAAGCACTACCTAGCTACCGGCCAACCCTTATCAAAATGGATATTGAGGGTGCCGAGCCCGATGCTTTACAAGGTGCCGCCAAAACCATTGCGACGACTCGCCCGGCGCTGGCCATCAGCATCTACCACGACCCCGCCCATCTTTGGCAATTGCCACTTTTGATCCATTCGTGGCAACTCGACTATCGCTTCCATCTGCGGATGCACGGCGAAAGTTCATTTGATACCGTTCTATACGCACTGCCATGACCCTGACATCACAAGCAAGTCCTCGCTTGACCATCGTGATTCCCACGCTGAATCGCGCCTATTGCGTTGGTAGAGCCATAGAGAGCGTCCTGTCGCAAACCTCAACAGATTTTGAAGTGCTTGTTTCTGACAACGGGTCTGTCGATAACACGCAAGAAGTCCTTGCCAGATACACCGATCCGCGCCTGCGAAAATTTCATTTCGACACGACAATGAGCGCGGGAAAGCATGGCAACTTCCTGATTGATGAATCCCGCGGCGAGTTTTTTCTCGGGCTGTCTGATGACGATTTTCTCGAAGACACGTTCGTCGAACGCGTGCTCGATCTGTTTGATCGTCAGCCACAAGTGCGGTTTGTCTATACGGGATGTAACCGGCATTATGGCAACGTAGTCGCAGAGTGTCTGGTTGGGCCGGAAGTCGAAGATGGCATGAGATTCATTGAGCAACATTATGCAAACACCCGCAACGTATGCTGGTGTGCCTGCGTTACTCGTGTTGCAGATCTGCGACGAATCGGCCCATTGCCAGAGGATGTGCTCTTCGGCGACATGTTCTTCTGGACAACAATCGCACTGGAGGGTGACGTTGGTTGCGTACCTGCCCCACTCGCAAATTACACATTCCTGACCGACAACCTGTCCAGCGGCACACCTGTTCCAGTGTGGTCACATCATGTGCTCAAGATCGCATTGCATGCACTGCATTTATTTTCCAACCGTTGCCACGACACGCTACGCAACAATCGACTCGAAAAAGCGATGCGGCGATACCACGCAATCTCCACCACAAACCAGTTTGTCTGGACCTCAATACGCGGTACGAAACGAATCCTGCTGCTGCGCTGGTTTCTGCAAATCGCGGGCGAAACAAGGCTAAGACCAAGATTATTCGCTCAGATACTGCTATCCGTCATCCTTCCGAAATTCCTTCTGCGGGTAGGCATACAGCGCCAAACAAAAAAAATTCAAGTCTCAAATGCAAAAGTTAACAACATCTGGCGCAATCACCTGCCGTTCTGGTGACCCGCTGAAAATGCCTCAAAAACAAAAAACAGGCACGGTACACGGCTTTATATTGAGCCTCGTGATCCTGGCATTTTCCGCAGTGCCACGCCCCGGTTTAGCGACCAGCGCACCCCACTCTGAAATATTATTGAGTGAGTACATTGGCCTCGCAATCGACACCTATCCCAAAATCGTCGATGACGACGTAAATAGCGCCAAAACCATTGGTGGCGGCGCTTTTATTATTAAAAATGGAATGCTAGTTCTGGCGTCAAGAACGGGGCGCATTCACCAGCTTAATCTGCATGGAAAAATTGTAAAAGCTAACTATTTGCCCTCAATTGACCTGGGCGCTCAGGCTTTCAAGAAATCAACCCATATCAATTATCATGAATCGCTTCCGCGTCTCCATGACATCACATTTGCCAATGACACGTACTACGCAACCTACGACAAATACAATGAAAAAATAGACCGCATTCAATTTGAGTTGGCGGAGCTAAAAACAAAAACTTCAAAATGGGTACCGCTGTACACCTCCCCGCCCATTGACGCCCGGTACTACACGCTGGGAAATGGCGGAAAAATGGCTCTCGCCCCTGGGTATATTTATTTTTCTGTTGGCGATAACAGTCTTGACCGAAAAAACAATCTGCCATCAGATTTTGCTGCACAAAACCCCACACTACCCTGGGGGAAAATAAATCGTATCAACTTGAAATCAGGCGCATTTGAAGTCTACTCAATCGGACATCGAAATCCGCAGGGCTTGCTAGCCACCACCGATGGCAGCCTGATTGCATCCGAGCATGGCCCACGTGGTGGCGATGAACTGAACATCATCAAGCAATCCAGCAACTATGGCTGGCCATCACAGTCCTTCGGTACGCAGTACGACTCCATGATCCGGTTCGGCAAGGCTGATGCAGAAAAGCAGTTTGCCATACCACTCTATGCATTCATTCCATCCATCGCACCGACTCAATTAATTGAACTCAAAGGCTTCGATATAAACTGGGAGGGAGACCTACTTTTGGCCTCTCTCAAAGCTCAGTCGCTCTACCGTATAAAACGACTCGCCGATAAAGTTTTATACGTTGAGCAACTCATGATCGGCAAGAGAATTCGTGACATCAAACAGCATGGGAAGAAAATATTTCTGCTGACCGATGACGGAAGTTTCATGTCAATAACTTCACTGGGTGCAAGGAATCTGAATACGCAGTTTTTAACCAAATTCCCTATATTGGAACGATGCACCCAATGCCACAGCTTCGAAAAATCCAACTCGTTGAGTAATGCACCGAGCCTGCAAAATATTTATGGGCGGAAAATTGGCGTCGATAACTACAACAATTACTCAACCGGCTTCCGTAATCGCCAGAGCGATATATGGAACGAACAATCACTGTATTCATTCATCAGAGATCCTGGTTCTTTTATCAGTGGAACCTCAATGCCCAGATTGAGCTTGACTGAGCGCCAAGCAAAAGACGTCGTTGACGCACTCAAGGCTATTCAAAACACACATTACTGAGATTTTCCATCACCATGATGACTGTTGCCAACTATATCGCTGACCGGCTAGCACGCTGGGGAAGTCGCCATACCTTCTTGGTGACCGGCGGGGGTGCCATGTTACTCAATGATGCGCTAACCCATCACGCCGACCTGACCCCGGTATTATTCCATCACGAACAAGCGGCGGCGATGGCTGCCGAAGCCTATGCCCGCATCGCCGACCGGCCGGCGATACTGAATGTCACCACCGGTCCGGGCGGCATCAACGCCCTCAATGGTGTCTATGGTGCATGGACAGACTCGTTGCCCATGCTGGTCGTTTCCGGGCAAGTCAAACGTGCCACCTGCCTTGCCACCACGCCGGTACCCGGACTACGCCAATTGGGTGATCAGGAAAGTGAAATCATCCCCATGGTGCGGGGCATCACCAAGTACGCCGCCGTGGTGGAGCATCCCGGTGACATTGCCTGGCACATGGATCAGGCGCTGCATCTGGCAACATCCGGGCGGCCGGGGCCGGTGTGGCTGGACATTCCGATCGATGTACAAAGTGCGTCCATCGACCCCGCCGGTCTGCGGCGATACGACCCCGTTATCCAGAACACAGCGCCGTCTTCTAGCGACGTTGCGATGATCATTGAACGCTTGCGGACGGCCAAGCGCCCGGTCATTCTCGCCGGTACCGGTGTGCGTGCGGCTCGCGCAACGGCGGAATTCGAGTCGGTCATCCGGTTGCTTGGCGTTCCGGTAACCACGGCATGGACACACGACCTGATCGCCAGCGACGATCCACTCTATTGCGGCCGGCCAGGGACTATCGGTACTCGCGCCGGAAATTTCACGATACAAAATGCCGATCTGGTGTTGATCCTTGGCAGCCGTCTCAACATCCGGCAGGTCAGTTACAACTGGCAGGCCTTTGCCTCCCGTGCCTTCAAGATTCAGGTCGATATCGATCCCGCCGAGTTGAGCAAACCAACCATTCAGCCGGATATGGCCGTGACGGCAGATCTCGCCCTATTTCTCGCTGCGCTTAGGCAACAGTTAGGCAACTGGGTATCTCCGGCAAGTCATCTGGAATGGCTGGCGTGGTGTAAGGAACGTCTGGCACGCTATCCAAGTGTTCAACCAAAGCAACGCCAGTTTGCGGGCAAAATAAATCCCTATCATTTTGTTGAACAACTCTTCACCCACCTCAACGGCAGCGACATCATTGCCTGCGGCAATGCAACGGCGACCATCGTGCCGTTTCAGGTCGCCGCCATTCAAACCGGCATGCGCCTGTTTTCAAATTCAGGCAGCGCATCCATGGGTTACGATCTCCCGGCAGCGATCGGTGCCTACTACGGCGCACTCGCCGATCGCGGCGCACAGCCACGAATCATCTGCCTTGCGGGTGATGGCAGCATCATGATGAACCTGCAAGAGTTGCAGACCATTGCCCATCACCGACTGCCCATCAAAATCTTCGTCCTGAACAACCGGGGCTACCTGTCGATCCGTGGTTCACAGACCAACTTCTTCGGCCGTCTTGCGGGTGAGGGTCCGGATAGCGGTGTCAGCTTCCCGGATTTCGTGACAGTCGCTACGGCATTTGGCATCCCTGCGCACCGTATCTCCAGCGTCGACTTTTCACAGCAGATCGGTGAAATCCTGGCGCAGCCCGGCCCTTGTTTGTGTGACGTAGTGCT
>CAJAWW010000265.1 GCA_903946745.1 uncultured beta proteobacterium | reverse complement strand
TCGGCATCGGCTGCGATTTTGATGCCGAGTTGTCTTGAGAAAAATTAAAACTACGCCGCAAAGGCCTTGCACTGCTTGATGCATTCAGTGCAGGCTTCCATGCAGGCCTTGCATTCGGCATGTTTGTCCGCGTGCTTCTTGCAGGCTTTTTCGCAATCGATGCAGATGTTGATGGCAACCTTGGCAACGGCACCGGTCGCTTTGGCACCCTGCGCTGCAAGCTTTTGCAGCGCGGCGCAGATTGCCAGCGTCTGATTCACTTCACGGGCGCATTCGGCCAGGGCTTTTTCGCCTTCGCCCAGCAGCACCAGACAATGTGCAAGACAGGCCTCGCCCTTCACCATGCAATCGCCAGCGGCCGCAATCAGCGGTTGAAACTTTGAGGCCTTGCCGTGGTTGTGGTGCGCGTGATCGGCCGCAAAGGCGTGTGTTGCCAAGCCGGCTAGCGCCAGCGTCCCTACGGTGCCAAGCATTTCTCTTCTGTCCATGATGTGTTCCTTTCGTTGGTTGAGGTTGTTCATTCTTCCAGTTTTTCTGCCGCTTGTCAGGCGGCAGAAAGTCACTGTGGAGAAGATCAGAATTTCAGTGTCGCGGCAAGATACACGCTGCGCCCCATCCCGGGCACCGGCGTGCCATGGAGCGGAGCAGTGCCGTTGGAACTCATGGTGTCGCCCTGCCCGATGTAAGCACCACCCAAAGGCGCGGCGTAGAACTTGTTGAGCAGGTTATCGATGCCGGCATCGAGGCGAACGTGCTTCCAGTCATAACTGCTGCGCACATTCATCAGGCCAAAACCGGCGGTCTGCATTTCCTTGCGCACGGCCTGCACATGGGTTTTTGCCTGAACCAGTTGTACCTCGATGGCATTGTTCCAGCCGCCCAGCCGTTGTGCGACGGCCAATTTCAGATTCAGCGGCATGATGTTGTAGAGATGCTCGCCGGAGGTGAGGTTTTTGCCCTGGGTGTAATTCAGCAAGCCGTTACCGGTGAATTCGCCCAGCCCTGCCGAAGAACCCAGTGGCATGTGCCAGGAGAGATCGAGACCATATAACCGCGCCGACTGGTTCGCCAGACTGAGATTGACGAAGCCATCGGTGCGTGCGGCGCAGGTTGTGCCAACGCTGGTGCAGGTAACGGCGTCGATGTAGTCCTGCACATGGGTGTAATAGGGCGTTGCCTTGATTTCCCATGATTCCTGCGCGGCATCGTGCCAGCCTGCCGTCATGCTGAGGGTGTGGGCAACTTCCTGCTTGAGATTGAGGTTGCCGACATAGCCATTGCCATCTCCCACCCAGTTGTTCATGTTCATTACCATGCTGTTGGTGTTTGCCCAAGTGTAACGCTCGTAAAGGCTGGGGGAACGCGTTTTGCGCGCAAAGCCGAATTCAAACGTATTTGTGGCGGCCGGGCTGTAGCGCATGAGCGCCGTGAGGTCGATGTTTTTGTCGGTATCCGCCCGGTTGGCGGCGTTGAAGGCGGCTGCGGCAGTGCTGTAATTGGCCATGCCGGTGGTGCTGTAGCCTTGCACGGCGTCAGCGTTCATCTTTACCGCACCGGTGCGCAACCCCAGCTGCGAAAGCCATTGTGGGCTCCAGCGCGCTTCCCATTCAGCATAGACGTCGAAGCGGTCGCGTTGACCGTTATTGACGTTCAAAAACTTGTTGGGGCCGGCCATCATCATGGAGTTGGCAACCGGATCCCACCAGTCGTTGAGCCGGTAACGCTGAAACTCGGCGCCGAGGCGCAGCGTGTCGCGCTCCGACAGCAGTAGATCGCCCTTCAGTAAGGCACCGCTGGTTTTGCCTTCCGTATCCATCGGCATGCC
>CAJAWW010000264.1 GCA_903946745.1 uncultured beta proteobacterium | reverse complement strand
CGCCTGGCCGGCAGCTTCGACTTTCACGAGCCGCAAACCATCTATCTGAAAGGCAAGGGCAACATGACGGTGTATCGCATCATCGGGCGCACCGGAACGGTCGAGGGCAGCGCCGCCTAGCCGTTATTGCAATGTGTGCAATGTAAAAGTCGACGCTGGCGATACGGTGCTGCTGATCCTGAACACCCCTCAGGCCGACGGTGCCAACCGAAAGCAAACGCATCCGGGTCGGTTTTCTATCAGCGTCAGCCGGTATCCTGTCGTTTCAGCATATCGCGCCGCCTGATAAAGACCGATCCCCAAGCCGTTTTCTGACTGAACCGGTCGCAAAAGCAGATTGTCAGCCAGCGGTTGCGAAATAGCGGAGCCGTCATCACACACCGTCAACTCGGCACCCTGCCATCCGGCGTCAAGGCGCACACGCAAACGCAGCGTGGGTTCTAGCAAACGTTTTTCGCTGGCGTTGCGAATCAGATTATCGACCACGCCGGTAAACACGCCAGCCGGAACCCGATTCATTGCGGTTGCGGTTGCCGTCGTCTCGTCGAACTGAATCCAATCGTTCATCAACGAACGCTGAACGAGTTCGTGCCACCAGACATTGGCAGGCACCGCTGCGAAGTCCGTCGTATCTTGCGCATCCTTTGGCGACTTGAGTTTATTCAGCGTTTCTGACAAACGCGCCGAAATCACCGGCAACTGTCGCTGCAACAAGGCGTGATACGCCGGCGAGGCCGCCGCGCCCGGCTCGCTGATCGCCGCACAAAGCGTATTCAGCGATTGCAGCAGGTTTTTCACATCATGCGTCAAGCGCGCGCCGGTTTCGTGAATTGCGCGCAAGTAGGACAAATCCTTCAGCGCCTGCGCGCGCAATTTGTCGGCATGAAACTCCGCCAGCAATTGCGCCATCAGATTGAAATGCCAGAGCAACGTGGGCGAAAGCGTCTGACGCGTGAACAAAATCAGCACCAGCGTGCCATGCACAAACTCCGACCGATGCTCGCCGGACAAACCAAAAGAGCCCCGATGCTCGCCCGCCACCCACTCGCCCCCCGTCACCCATGGCAAACGTCGCGCCATCTCGGCACACGATTGCTCAAGAAATTGTTCCGGATCTTCCTCGCGCAGCGCACACTCAGCCAGAGACTGCAACCACTGCTCAACCGGTAGGCCGATTGACATCAGATACCGCGAAAACAGATTCCCCAAGCCAGAAAACCCGGCATGGGGATTCCATACCCAGCCGAGCACCAGCAGCACCAGGCTCATCAAAAACAGTGACTGCAAAACCGCCTCGATATAGCCGCTGCCAAAAATCAGCATGGCCGCCAGACTGCCCAGCATGAGCACGGCCAGCAACAGGAATACAAACAAACTGTAAACAAAGTCGACCACTTCGCCGGTGCCGTCGTGTTCGGTACTGCGCGGCAGAAAACCCATGACGACCAAGGTCAGCGGCAGACCCACATAAGCGAGCCAGAGAATTTGTGGCGGCACCTGCGCCGCCGGGACTGCCGCAGGTGCCACCTGCAGCAACAGCGCCGTAACCAAAAAGCCCAGCGCCATCAGGTAGAACAGACGTGCCGAACGTGCCCCAAACAGCAGCACCTTGCCGCCCACCACGCCCGCCATCATCATCACCCAGATTGCCAACAGCCACCAGGTCAGCACCCAAGTGCTCACGCCCACGACGACCGTCACACCCAGCAACGAGCGCACCGACAGGCGCTGTCCCGAATGCACGAAGGGTTGCCAGAGCATGAACAGCCCCAGATGCGCCATGAACAGCGTCTTGCCCACCCAGGTGTCGGGTCGCTGCCACAGCACGAGATAAAACACCCCCAGCATCGCTAGCAATAATCCACGCTGTAGCGTTGCCAGATGCGGAGCGACAGCTTGAATATTTGGAATTTGAAACACGATGGCGACAGAACCCGAGTGATAAGCCGCCGATTCTAGCCACCTGTCACGGCAAACGGGGTTGATGGATTGCCAACAAACCTGTCGAAATGCCGACAACACCTAGTGCTTAGTCCATAGTGATAAATATCTAATGCCATGTTTTATATTGACAAATAAATCTGGCACACGAAATGCTTTAATGAGCCTGTCGCAACATAAAACAGATCGTGGAGACCATCATGCGCAGCAAACAATCCGGTTTTACCCTCGTCGAAATCGCCATCGTGCTGGTCATCATCGGCCTGCTGCTCGGCGGCGTGCTGAAGGGGCAGGAACTTATCAATAGTGCCAAAGTGAAGAACATCGCTACGGACTTCCGCAATATTCCGTTGTTTATTTACGG
>CAJAWW010000263.1 GCA_903946745.1 uncultured beta proteobacterium | reverse complement strand
ATCCCGCGAAACGCCATCACCCCGACCAAGGTGAGCAGGATGAACAACATGATGGCCGGAATCGGGTTCCGTATTGACCAGGCGGAGACGTTCATGTTGGAAAGGCTTTTTTAACCACGGCGACACGGCGACACGGCGAAAGACGAAAAACAAAAGGCGGAGAAAGGCGGCATTTCAAATCTCTGCCTTTCTGTTTTTCCGCCGTGTCGCCGTGGTAAACCGCTTTTGCCTCACTGTCCCACCACCCGCACCAAATCCCCATCCGCCAAAAACCCCACGCCGCTGGCGACGAGTTGTGTGGTGGCCAGCTTTGCCGTGTCTACACCGTCGACTATTTCGATACGCTCGCCCTGGCGGCGGCCGACGCTGACTTTGAGTTGTGCGACGCGCTGGTCGGGGTTGAGGCGGAACACGTAGCTGAAGCCGTCGCGCAGTAGTACGGCGGTTTGCGGCAGGGTGAGTGCGCTGCGTGCGCCGGCATCGAACTGGCCGCGTGCATACATGCCGGCGCGTGCGGCTGAGCCGGGGTTGAGGTCGACATACACCAGCGCGTTGCGGGTCTGGGGGTCGAGGGTGGGGGCGACTGCGCGCACTGTGCCTTCGATGGGGGCAGCGCTGTTGTCAGCGTTATTTCCGGGCAAGTTCAACGTTGCCCGCATGCCGGGTTTGATGCGGCCAATTTCGGCGGCGGTGACTTCGGCGCGCCATTCGATGCGATTGCCGCGCACCATGCGAAAGAGTTCAACACCGGGTTGCGCCAGTGAGCCGACGGTGGCGGTGCGTGCGGAAATGGAACCGTCATCGGGTGCCAGCACGCGGGTTTGGGCGAGACGCAATTCGTCAGCCGACAGACGCGCGCGCGCGGAAGCCAAACGCGCCAGCGTGGTCTGCTCGGCGGTCAGGTTCTGTGTGGCCTGTTGCGGGCTGTAGAACCCTTTTTCGCGCAGGCTGCGCGCGCGCTCGGCATTGGCAGCGGCCTCGACCACCGCGGCTTCGGCCTCGGACACGGCCGCACGCGATTGATCGCGATCGGCCGCCACACTCTCACTGGCGATGCGCGCCAGCAACTGCCCTTTTTTCACGCTGTCGCCCACATTCACCAGCACTTCGGCAATGCGCTGCCCACCAATTTCAGCACCGATCACCACCTCCTGCCAGGCACCGATGTTGCCGTTCGCACTGATGACCAGCGGCCAGTTTTCCTGCGTCGGCGTCACCAGAGAGACCGTCAGCGCAGGGCGCGCAGCGGGGGGAGGCACCGAAGTTTCAGCCGCACGGTCACCACAACCGGCCACGAGGCTAGTGAGCAGCAACAATGCGGGTAGGCGATATGGGCGCAGGATGTTCATTTTTAGAAAAGGCAATTGACCACGGGGGGCACGGGGGGCACGGGGAAAAACAGAAGGGCGTTAAACCGCTTTGCCTTTCCCCGTGCCCCCCGTGTTCCCCGTGGTTGAAATAAGGTTTTAATCCCCACCCCCACCCCAAATATCCACCGTCCCGCGTGCGGCGGAATCCAGATGGTTGCGGATGAAGGCTTCGACTTGTGTGGCGGGCAGGGGTTTGCTGATGAGGTAGCCTTGCACTTTTTCGCAACCGATGCTGGTGAGGTATTTCATCTGTTCTGCCGTTTCAACGCCTTCGGCGACCACGTCCAGCCCCAGCCGGTGTGCCAGCAGCACGGTGATGTCGCAGATGGCGGCATCGTTTTCGTCGGTCTCGATATCCTTGACGAAGGCGCGATCGATTTTCAGGGTGCGGATCGGGAACAGTTTGAGATACGAGAGCGACGAATGCCCGGTGCCAAAATCGTCAATCGAAAACGATAAACCCTGCGCGGTCAGTGCCTGCATGATGGCAATCGAATTTTCCGGCGAAGCCATCGACATGGACTCGGTCACTTCCAGATCGAGACACTCCGCAGCGAGTCCGTGTTCCGCGAGGATGCCGGCAATCTGCGTCGCGAGCGATGCGTCACGAAACTGCACGGCACTGAGGTTCACCGACATCATGATGTGTGCGAGGCCAGTCTGCGCCCAGTCACGCATTTGCCGGCAGGCTTCGCGCAAGACCCAGTCGCCGAGCGGCAAAATAAGCCCGGTCTCTTCGGCCAGCGGGATGAAGTTGCCCGGCGGCACCATGCCGTGTTCAGGGTGTTGCCAGCGTACCAATGCTTCGACCCCGACAATCTGGCCGGTGCGTAAATCCAGTTGCGGCTGGTAATGCAGAACGAATTGTTGTTCTTTCAACGCCACCCGCATGTCTGTATCCAGACGTGCGCGCTGCGCGGCGGATTTCTGCATATTTTCTGTGAAAAACTGAAAATTCGCGCGCCCCATGGCTTTGGCGTGATACATCGCGACATCGGCATTTTTGAGCAGGTCAACACTCTCAATGCCATCATCAGGAAAAATACAGATGCCAATGCTGGGCGATGAACGCAACTCATGCTCGTCGATGAAATAAGGGCTGGAAATCGACTGAACGATCTTGGTCGCCACAGAGGCCGCAGCGGAGGGCGATTCAATGGCAGGCAGCACGATGACGAACTCGTCGCCGCCCAGGCGCGCCACAATGTCGCTGTCGCGCACGGCTTCACGCAGCCGGTCGGCGACGCTCACCAGCAGCCGGTCGCCCATTTGGTGGCCGAGTGTGTCGTTGATTGACTTGAAGCCGTCCAGATCAATCAGCATCAGTGCCAGTTGTTGATGGTTGCGCCGGCATAGCCGCAGTGCGTGGGGCAGCCGCTCATTGAGGCTGTAGCGATTGGGCAGATCGGTGAGCGGGTCGTGATGGGCGAGATGCAGCACACGTTCCTCAGTGGCCTTGCGCTCCGAAATATCGACAAAATTGGCGATGTAGTTGGATATTTGGTTCTCTGCATCGCGCACCACCGAGATGGAAAGCCACTTGGGATAGGCCTCACCCGATTTGTGCCGATCCCACAATTCGCCGGCCCAGCCATTGGTGGTTTGCAGGCTGTGCCACATGCGTTGATACACCTCGGGCGGCGTTTTGCCGGCAGACAGAATGCGCGGGTTGCGCCCGATCACCTCGTCCGGCGCGTAGCCGGTCAGGCGGCTGAACGATTCATTGATGGCGACGATGTTGTTGTCGGCATCGGTGATGGTGATGGCCTCGGTGCTGTTGGAAAATACCGTGGCCATTAAACGGGTGCGGTTTTCCGCAGCGATGCGCGCACTGATGTCGGTGCCGCTACCGATATGGTAAGTGATGCCGTCTTGCACCATGCCGCGCCCGCTGAAGTAGTAGGGTGTGGTGACACCATGGCGATCAATCAACTGCGCTTCAACCTCGGCCCGGCCGGCAATGAACACCTGCCGGATGCGCTCGCTGACACGTGCCCGGTCGGCCGGCGCAATGATGTCGAGCCCGTGTAGCCCGGCCATTTCAGCGGCGGAATAGCCGGTGACGATTTCAAACTGGGTGTTCCAGCGAATGAAGCGTCCGGTGCGATCCATCACATAGAACACGCCGGGTAGCGCATCGATCAGGCTGTCGGAAAAATCTTTCTCCCGACTTAATCGTGCCTCGGCCAACTCACGATCACGCTGCCGGCGTTGCGCCATGAGAGTGAGGCTGATCACCAGTGCGGCGATCAGCAAAAATATGGCTACACGAATGACGAGATTGCGCTGCCATTCGCGCACGATCTGACCGTATTGATGCGAAACGCCAACGCTGAGATTGGAGTTGCCGACCCGGCTGATGGTATATATGCGCTTTTTGCCATCCACCAGCAATGTGCCGAGATGGCGTGTCATGGTCGCGGTGCTGGCGAGATGCTCACGGGTGATCGGGTTGTTGGCGATGTTCTTTGCCACAAGCTTTTCCGGATTTGGCACCTGATACACCAGATCACCGCTGCGGTTGAAGATCACCGCTGCGCCGTCATCACGGTCTGGGCGAATCTGTGTGAGCAAGTCATCCAAAAATTTTGGGCTGACGCTCGCCAACACCACCCCCTGGAAATTCTGCTGACTATCGAGTATTGCAATGCTCAGCGCAATCAGCAGGTCGCCGGAGGTGGCTGAAGTGAACGGCCGTGAAACACGAATGCCAGGCTTTAGCGGATCGCTCTGGTGGGCGATGAAATAGTCGCGCTGCGAGGCATCAAACCCTCTGAGCGTCAGATTGGTGCTCAGTTCGATCTGGCCGCTGGCATTGACGACAGACAAGGTGCGAATTTCCGGCAGCCGTTTTTTGCGTGACTCCAGCGCCGCATCGTAGTGTTTCCGCTGCGCTGGGGTCAGTGTTCTTGTTTCGTCGGCAATCTCGTTTAGAAATTGCTCGGTCGTGCGCAACACGCTGGAGAGCTGCGCATCGGCAATGCGCGCGTTAGATTCCAGCGCACGATATTCGCGCTCGATGGTTTGTGTGTATTCGTCAAAACCAAACCAGCTCAAGGTGCTGCCGATAATCAGCAACACTACGACTGGCAACACCCAGATTGATGCAGCCGAAGAAGGTGCTGCGCGATCCGGTTTCATGGGGTGAGCCCGTTGATGCGGCGGCAGCGTTGAATGTCACAAGCGGTGGGCAGTGTGTGGCGGTACTCGGCAAAGCCGCTGCGACCCGTGGGGTTGCTGGTAACGCATTGCTCGCCACGGCCGTTATCGTAATAAGACGTCACATCGACGCAACGCCGCGAATGCGCCATCAGGCCATAGAGGTGCCCCATTTCGTGCGCGATCACCATCTGCATGGTTTCGCGAAAATCGTGTTGCGGATTGCGTGTCCGCAGCAAACGAAAAGCCCCCGGCCCCAACGCCAACTGTCGGCGACCAAAATTGGTCAGCCCGAAATTGTTGCGGCTCTCGGTGTCTGACCAGATCACGGTCACCACATCCGGCCGGTGTTCCATGGCACCGCGCCAGGGAATCAGCTCGCCACCCACGCCGCAACCCGACCAGCCTGCAATGGCTTGTGTGAGCAGCGCGGTGGTCAGCGTTTCAGTCATCTCCGCCGGCGCCCCTGCCGGGTTGTAGGCAAAGCGCATTGGCCGCACCACGGCCGGGCGATCCTTGCCATCCGGCCAGGTGATAATTTCCGCAGGGCGACAGGTGGCGATTTCATCATTACGAATGCGCGCGGCGTGCTGTTGCGGGGTTTCGGTGAAGGCTAGTGCTGGGGTGGGAGCGATCAAGGCAAGGGCGATTAACCCCGGGGGTGCTTTGCATGGTTGCGATTCCGCTTCGCGGGCAACCAACGGGGGGCACGGGGAAAGGCGTAACCAAGATTTGGTTTTCCCCCGTGCCCCCCGTGT
>CAJAWW010000262.1 GCA_903946745.1 uncultured beta proteobacterium | reverse complement strand
CTGGAGACACGGCAATCTGCCTACGTGGATTCCATCTGTCCACGCTGCGGCGTGTCGTTTACCTGCGGTGTGGTGGCGGGGCTGAAACAGTGCTGGTGCGCCGATCTGCCGCCGTTGCCGAGTCGCAATCCGCAGGCCAGTGCGTGTTTTTGCCCGGACTGTTTGCGGAGTCTGACTACGTCTCAGTCCGACGGGTAACGCTATTGGTAACGCGGTGGGTGAAGCGGATAGCGCTGCGGCAGCAACAAAATAGTGTCACGGTTGCTCCACGAAAAGCACGCTGCGGCGGCTTCTTTGCAGGGTAGCCAGCGATAACCCAGATGCTCGTCGGGTGCGACATGCACGGCGCAACCCGGGGTGACGCACAAGCTGAAGACGTGCTCGGTGTTGTGGGTGACGCCGGGGGCATAACGATGCCGCCATTCGGCAAAAATCTCGTAGCGGTTAGTGCATTGCCAATCGGTCAGATCATCGGCGCTGGCAAGGATGCCGGTTTCTTCGGCCACTTCGCGGCAGGCGGTTTCGATCAGCGCCTCGCCATCTTCCTGGCTGCCGGTGACGGATTGCCAGAAGCCCGGGTGTTTTGCGCGTTCCAGCAGCAGCACTTCCAGCGCCGGCGTGTGGATCACCACCAGCACCGACACCGGCTGCTTGTAGATCATTCGTCGGCTTGCGCCACAGTCGGCAGCCAGGCGATGCCATCGGCCTGCATATCGACCAGGCACCAGAACGGTATGCCCTGTTCGCGCCACTCGGCGGCCACATCCTGAAACACCTGCAACAGGGCGACAAAATCGCTTTCGGCGCGGCCGTGAATGCCGTCGCAGTGATCGAGAATGACAAGGTAACCCTCCGCCGGCAGCCAGCCCATGTCGGCAAGGCAGTCGGCGAGTGCGTCCCAGTTGTGGCCGAACCACTCCGGGAAACGCAAGGCCTTGCCCGTCAGCGTGAGCAGGTCATTCTTGGTGCGCGCGGTTGCGAGGTCGACATGCAGCACCAGACATCCCGCAGCCGACGCGCCGGCGATCAATTGATCGATCTTGCCATGCGGCAAGTGGTGCACTCCGGCGTGCGCAACATCGGCAAACAGGGTTTGGTAGGCAGCAGAGCTCATGGGGTCAGCGCTGGATGCGTTGAAAGCTGCGGTAGTGATCGGCGGTGTAGTAGAACACGGCCGGCGGTTTGCCACCGCTGACGATGCGGCGCGCACCACGATCGCGGCTGCCCGGTGTCGGCACGGTGTATTCGCGATAGTAGCCACGCGGTTGTTCGGGCAGACGACGCTCACGGTTCTGGAAGGTGACGCCATCCTTGCGGTAGGGAAATGGCCCGCCGGCATCGATCAGATGCAGCGTTTCGCGTGCTTGCGGCGGGAGTTCGGCAACCGCAACCGAGGACGCCTGAAAAGCCGCCGCGGGCAACGCCAATAGCAGCGCGGCGGCTGCCAGCAAGCGACGCATCATGTTCAGCTCTTGCCGACCTCAACCACGGTTTCCACCTTCTGCCGCAGGCGGATATGCAATTCGCGCAGCTGCTTTTCATCCACATCGGAAGGCGCATTAGTCAGCAAACACTGTGCGCGCTGTGTTTTGGGGAAGGCGATCACGTCGCGGATTGATTCGGAACCGGTCATCATGGTGACGATACGATCAAGACCGAAGGCCAGACCGCCGTGTGGCGGTGCGCCGTATTTCAGTGCGTCGAGCAGGAAGCCGAACTTGATCTGCTGTTCTTCTTCGCCAATGCCCAGCGCCTCGAACACGCGCGCCTGCACGTCGGCCTGATGGATACGCACCGAGCCGCCGCCGATTTCCCAGCCGTTCAAGGCTAGGTCGTAGGCTT
>CAJAWW010000261.1 GCA_903946745.1 uncultured beta proteobacterium | reverse complement strand
GTTCGCCACGGCGGCGCTGGTATTCGGTACGATCAACGGTCTGATTGCGGCACGTTTGCTGGCGACGGAACCGCCAGACGCCACGACCACCGTAGTTTCACCGTCGACTTTTGTGGAAAACCCCTCATGAACCCGCGCACGATTGCTCTGGCTTTTACCGGCGCTTCCGGCTTGCCCTATGGCTTGCGGCTGCTTGAATGCCTGCTGGCGGCTGGCGTGAATGTGCAGTTGCTGTATTCGCCGGCGGCGCAGGTGGTGGCGAAACAGGAAACTGATGTCACCCTGCCGGGGCGTCCGGCCGAGGCCGAGGTTGAATTGACTGCGCGCTACAACGCGGCACCAGGGCAACTCAAGGTTTATGGTCAGCAGGAATGGTTTGCGCCGCTGGCTTCCGGCTCCAGTGCGCCCGAGGCGTATGTGATTTGTCCGTGCACCATGGGCACGCTGGCGAAGGTGGCGGCGGGCATGGCCGACGATCTCATCAGCCGTGCGGCCGATGTGGTGCTGAAAGAAGGCAAAAAGCTCATCATCGTGCCGCGCGAGTCACCCTTCTCGGTGATTCATCTGGAAAACATGCTGCGGCTGGCGCGCGCGGGGGCGGTGATTCTGCCGCCGAACCCGGGTTTTTATCATCATCCGGCTGATCTTGCCGGCGTCATCGATTTTGTCGTCGCGCGCATTCTCGATCAGCTGGGTGTGGCGCAGACGCTGATGCGGCCTTGGGGTGTGGCAGATTGATTATTCCGCTGTTTCCGTTGCAGTCGGTGCTGTTTCCCGGCGGGCGTTTGCCGCTGCGGATTTTCGAGCAGCGTTACATGGACATGGCCAAGGTGTGTTTGAAGGACAGCACGCCTTTCGGGATTTGTCTGATCGCCAGTGGTGCCGAGGTGGCGACGCCGGGCGCGCCGACTGCAAAACCACACACCACGGGCACACTGGCACATCTCGCCGACTGGGACATGCCGCAACTGGGCGTGCTGAACGTCACCGCGCAGGGCAGCCAGCGGTTTCGCATCTTGCGTCACTGGAGCGAACCGTCGCAGTTGCTGTCAGCCGAAGTGGAACTGATTGCCGACGAGGAGGCGCTGCCCTTGCCCGACGCTTATGCGCGTTTGCTACCGTTGCTGCGTGTCATCGTTGCCGATCTTGGCCCACTGGCACCGACGGTGCCGCATCGTTTTTTCGACGCTGGCTGGGTCGGTATGCGCTACGCTGAAGTGCTGCCAATCCCGCCGGCGGCGAAGCAGAAGTTGCTGGAAGTCGAAGACAGCATCGACCGGCTGGAAATTATTTATCGTTTTCTGGATGGCAAGGGCTTGCTGCCGGGAACCTGAGGCGGCAGGCGGTGTTTAGCGCAAAATATCTTCAACGGCATCGATGACCATGCCGGTGCCAATGGCAATCAACAGAATGTCGCCAGCGATCTGGACATAGCGATGCTTGGAGGGTGGCGGCGGTAGACGTTTGGCGAGTTCGCGCGGCAAATCGTTGTAACGGACGTCGGCGGGGAGCGCGTGACCCTTGCTCCATTTCTTTGCCTGACCCGGGGGCAGACAGCCGTTGTTTTTCTTCGCCAGACCCGGAGGACACTTCCCGGCACGCGCTTTCTTGCCATAGTAGTCGCTGATGATGCGCCGTGCATCGTCATTGAAATGCGTAGCGTATTTTGCGTCGCTCTGAGTGGCTTGCGGCTCGGATTGCCCGTGTTTCTTTCCGTGCTTTTCCCCGCCCGCCCACGAGGGCTTATCGGCCAGCGCATTGCTGCTGATCGCAAACAGGCCGGCGATGACGAGTACGATGCTGCGTAGGTGGGTTTTCATGATGTGCTCTCCTTAAATGACTGCGTGAACGATGGTGATGGTTGTTTGGTATCGAAGTCAAGGATGACACAATAGAGTGACATAATTTGACTTATTTTTCATATTGCTTTTAGGGGTTTCTATGACGACCGCGACCATCACGCTTTCCAGTCAGGGACAAGTCGTGATCCCAAAAGAAATTCGGGACGAACTGCATTGGGATTCAGGAACGCAGATCGCGCTCGTTTCTAGCGCGTCTGGCGTGATGCTCAAGGCCGTCCCACAGAAGACCGGTCGCAGGTTCGCGGATCTGATTGGCTTGTTGAAACATGCGGGGACACCCTTGCCGATCGAAGAACTCTGCAAACCGGTGGATTACAGCGTGGATATCGATGCCTCCGGTAGTCGCGGCCGATGATTGCGCTGGATACCAATATGCTGGTGCGTGCATTGGTCGCTGATCATGCCGATCAGGTTGCCGTGGTACGCCAGTTGATTGCCGACGACACCGTATTTATTTCGCGCACGGTGCTGCTGGAAACAGAATGGGTGTTGCGTGCGCGATATAAGAAAACGCCAACCGAACTGTTACAGTTTTTCCGGGCGCTGCTGGACACCGACGACACCGTGATTGAAGCCGTCGAAGAGGTTCGCAATGCGCTCGACTGGTATGCGTATGGTGCTGATTTCGCCGACGCGCTGCACCTCTCCGCTTGCGGTAACGCCGTCATGCACACCTTCGACCGAAACTTTTGTACCGCAGCGCGCGCCGCCGGTATTGCGCCCGAGGTGCGGATATGGGAAGCCTGAGTCGGGAAGTCTGAGTCGGGAAGCCTGAGTCACCTTCCCGCCGGCGCTGTTGGCTGATCTGGCACAGCAAGAATCCGCCGCACGGGCGCTGGTAGGGCAGCGCCACAAAGTTCATCGGAAGTGAACCATTGCCTTGTTGGCTCCTGCATTGTTTCACTGCTTTCAACCGTACACAGCAGCGGTGTGATGTGCAGGCGGAAATGCGTGAAGGTATGCACAAAAGTCGATACCCCAAGGGTACTTCCTGCGGGGCGCGCCGGGGACACGGTGATGAGTTTCAGCCCCAGCACGTTGGCAACGAATTCAGCAACATCACGCTGTGCT
>CAJAWW010000260.1 GCA_903946745.1 uncultured beta proteobacterium | reverse complement strand
TGCTCAATCATCAACTGCACATTCTGCCGGCCGTTCCATTCGTTGATGTCGACGCGAAAGGCGGCGCGGATGCGGGCGGGGGCGCTGTCGGCGAAGTTGAACTGGATGGCGTCGAACTGCTGGCCGCCTTTGCGTAAGCCCAGTTTGAGGTGCTTGTCTTTGAGGATGCGCTGGTTGAGCACCTCGAACTCGTCCGAAAACAGCGGTTGCGGGAAGCCTTGCCCCCACACTTCCTGCTGCATCAAACGCACGGCTTCGGTGGAGTAGTAGCCGGTTTCCAGTGCGCCGTCGGTTTCCAGCGTGCGGGTGAGTTCGGCGGGCGACAGCAGTTCGCGGCAGACCTGCTCGAAGGCAGCTTCAAATTCGGGCAGGCGGTCTTCTTGCAGCGTCAGGCCAGCGGCGGCGGCGTGGCCGCCGAAGCGCAGCAGCAGGTCGGGGTGGCGCTTGGCGACAAGATCAAGCGCGTCGCGTAAATGCAGACCGGGAATGGCGCGTCCGGAGCCTTTCAGGACACCCTCGGCCAGATCATCTTCGCCGCGTGCGAAGGCGAAGGTGGGGCGGTGGAATTTTTCCTTGACGCGACCGGCGAGAATGCCGACCACGCCCTGATGCCAGTCCGGATCGAACAGCGTGAGGCTGGCGCGTTCGCTGGCGTCGAGCGAGGCGAGGAGGATTTCGGCGTCCTCTTTCATGTCGGATTCAATGGTGCGGCGGTTGCGGTTGATGGCGTCGAGTTCCTGCGCGATGTTCATGGCGCGTGCGCTGTCGTCGGTGCTCAGGCATTCGATGCCCAGCGCCATGTCGGCCAGCCGTCCGGCGGCATTGAGGCGCGGCCCCAGCGCAAAGCCGAGATCGAAGGTGGCCGCACGCCCCGGTTCGCGCCCGGCCACCGAAAACAGCGCGCGCAACCCGGCCTGCATCTGCCCGGCGCGAATGCGCTGCAAGCCTTGCGCCACGAGGATGCGGTTATTGCGGTCGAGCGGCACCACGTCGGCCACGGTGCCCAGCGCCACCAGATCGAGCAAGGACGCAAGATTCGGTTCGGCGGTGTTGGCAAACGCGCCACGCCGGCGCAGTTCGGCGCGCAGGGCGAGTGCCACATAAAACATCACCCCGACGCCGGCTAGCGCTTTGCTGGGGAAGGGGCAGCCGGCCTGATTGGGGTTCACGATAACGGCGGCGGCCGGGAGTTCTGCCCCTGGCAGATGATGGTCGGTCACCAGTGTGGGAATGCCGGCGCGGGCAAGTTCGGCAACGCCTTCGACGCTGGCGATGCCGTTGTCCACGGTGATGACCAGATCAGGCTGGCGCTCGATCACCAGCCGCGCAACGCCGGTGGATAGCCCGTAGCCGAGCTTGAAGCGATCCGGCACCAGATAGTCGATGCGTGCGCCCATCATGCGCAGCGCACGCAGCCCCACGGCACAGGCGGTGGCACCGTCGCAGTCGTAGTCGGCGACGATGAGCATGGATTTGCCGGCGGCGATGGTGTCGGCCAGCAGCACGCCGGCGGCCTCGGCACCCTTGAGCATGGCCGGTGGCAGCAGGGCGCTGCTGCGGGTATCGAGTTCGTCGGCCGCGCGAATGCCGCGCGCGGCATACAGGCGCGCCAGCAGCGGGTGGATGCCGGCTTGCTCAAGCGTCCAGGTGGCGCGGGGTGGGATGTCGCGCTGGGTGATGTGCGTGATGTGCGTCATGAGGTCAGGGCGGTGATGGGCAGCGGAGG
>CAJAWW010000259.1 GCA_903946745.1 uncultured beta proteobacterium | reverse complement strand
TCACCACGGGCGTCACTTCAGGGGAATCGGGGTTGGCCATCGATCGCAGGGACGCCAGGCCAACCGTGCCGCGCGGCAGGAATGGAATGGTGGTTCGCGCAAGGGCTGCCAATCCACCGGGCATTTTTTCCAGCGCGCTCCTAGCGCGTTGCGCCATTGCATCCGCAATCGGATCGCCCGGCATATTGGCACCATTGATACCACTGACACTGAACAGACCATTGATGGCCAGGCAGAGGTTGCTGACCCCAAGCCCGGACAATTCGCCGCGCGTCCGTTCGGCCTCACGCAAGGCAGCTACATCGGGACGGCTCACCAATATCACGGTAGTTTCCGCCGGATCAGAAAGGCGCTGTACGGTGGCGGCGTACAGCGCCTTCTGTTTTTCCAGGCCGGCAAGGGGGCCAAGGCAAGACGCACCGCCTGACGCGTCAGCAATGAAGTTGTCCCACGCGGACGGTAGCGTGAGCAAGCGCAGCGTGTGGCCTGTGGGGGCTGTATCGAAGATGACGTGATCAAAATTTGCCGTTGCCGCCGGATCGCCGAGCAACTTGGAGAATTCATCAAACGCTGCGATCTCGACCGTGCAGGCTCCCGAGAATTGCTCTTCCATGCTCTGAATCGCTGCTGCCGGGAGTATGCCTCGGTAGGGTGCGACCATACGCTCGCGGTAATCGCGTGCCGACGCCTCCGGATCAATGTTCAGTGCAAACAGCCCCGGCACGCTGGCAATCGCGGTGGGGGTTTGCCCCAGTGGCGTATCCAGAACCTCGTCCAGATTGGAAGCCGGATCGGTGCTTACGATCAATACCCGCTGCCCGGCGTGCGCCAGCGCGAGCCCGACCGCACAGGACAGAGAAGTCTTGCCAACGCCACCTTTGCCGGTGAAGAAGGCATGGCGGGTGGTTATATTCGGGAGAGCCATTGCGCGTTTTTCAGCTTCAGCAGCCGCCGGATTTCGGCGTACAGCAGTTTGCGGCCTTGACCGGCGGAATTTCTGTGTGACTCATGGTGATGCCGAGTTTTTGAGCCAGTTGTGCTTTGGACAGATAGATACCCGTTGACACGATATGCCCATCAACAGCCAGTATCGGCAAGCGATCCATGCCGGCTTCCATTTCCCTGACGACAGCCGGATTGCCGGCAAAGGCTTGCGGTTCCTGACCCAGATTATGACGTTTGACCGTAACACCATGCGCCTCTGCCCATTTCAGATCGGCCGAAAATTGCGCCAGCACCGGATCAATTTCGACCCCACACACCCCTGTGGAGCAGCACATGGCGGGATCAAATACCTCAAGTGTTTTCATGCGGGATTCCTTCACGCTTGGTGGTGAGGCCGGCTTCGTACCAGCCTCTGGATCTGTTAACGACTTTAACGACGAGCAACATCACGGGAACTTCGATCAGTACACCGACAACAGTTGCCAGTGCGGCACCCGATTCAAAACCAAACAGGCTGATTGCGGCAGCAACCGCCAGCTCAAAAAAGTTGGAGGCACCGATCAGTGCCGAGGGGCAGGCGACGTTGTGTTTCTCGCCCACCGCGCGATTGAGCCAATAGGCCAATGACGCGTTGAAGAGTACTTGAATCAGGATCGGGACGGCCAGCAGCGCAATGATGAGGGGTTGCGCAATGATCGCCCTTCCCTGAAAGGCGAACAGAAGAATCAAGGTGACCAGGAGTGCAGAGATGGACCAGGGCCCCATCTTTTCCATAATGGCATCGAAATGAGCCTGGCCCTTGGCCAAGAGCGACGTGCGCCATACCTGCGCGAGCAGCAACGGAATCACAATGTACAAAACAACGGAGGTAATTAGCGTGGCCCAGGGAACCGTGATCGCAGAAATTCCCAGTAACAAGCCAACGATAGGCGCAAACGCCACAATCATGATGGCGTCGTTCAGTGCCACCTGAGACAGCGTGAATAGCGGGTCACCATCGGTCAGCCGGCTCCAGACAAAAACCATGGCCGTGCAAGGTGCGGCCGCCAGAAGAATCAAGCCGGCGATGTAGCTGTCGATCTGATCCGCAGGCAGCCACGGCGCAAACAAATTGCGAATGAACAGCCAGCCGAGGAAGGCCATCGAAAATGGCTTGACCAGCCAGTTGATTACCAAGGTCACGCCAATCCCGCGCACATGATTCTTGACCTCGTGCAAGGCGCTGAAATCGACCTTCACCAGCATCGGGATAATCATCACCCAGATGAGCACGCCGACCGGCAGGTTGACGTTGGCCACTTCCAGCGTGCCGAGAACCTGCACCGGCTCCGGAAACAATTGACCCAGAACGATGCCGGCAACGATGCACAGAAACACCCAGACCGTCAGGTAGCGCTCAAAGAGGCTCATCGGCGCTGTTTTTGCTGTTTTTTCTAATGCTTCACATTGCGTTGGCATGATGAATGATTACGCTCCTGTATGAATCTTTCGTGCTGCGGCAACAACTTCGGCACGATTCATGGCGTCAAGCGGCAGCGCAACAAAGGCTTCGATACGGGTGCTGAGTGACTGGTAGGCAATCTCAAAGGCGTCACGCCGTGCGGCCAGCGGCTCGACATGGGCAGGATCAGGAATGCCCCAGTGTGCTGTCGCCGGATGGCCTGGCCAGACCGGGCAGGCTTCAGCGGCGGCGTTGTCGCACACGGTAAAGATGAAATCGATGGGGGTGGCATCTTTTCCGACAAATTCGTCCCAGGACTTGCTGCGTGGGTCGATCACGGGGACGCCGTGCTTTTCCAGTGTTTCAATGGCAACCGGGTTAACCACGCCACCGGGTTTGGACCCCGCCGACCAGGCTTTGATGCGACCCTGACCCAGGTGATTAAAGAGCATTTCGCCGAGAATTGAACGGGCAGAATTGCCGGTGCACAGCACGAGAACGGTTTTGGGAGCCATCATTCTGATTTTTTGGTTCCAATGAGTTTCAATGAACTGGTCGTTTCACAGGTTGTGTGCTGTTGCCACATTGCGCGCAAGAGCGCTTCAAAATTCCGTGTGTAACCTTCGGTGTCAAACAGTGGGCAGTCCGGCCGGTTGGTCGCCAATTGCTGACGCAAACCTGTCAGCACAGTGGGGTGCTGCGCCAGTTCAATGGCGCGCATCCGATAGTCCTCCAGATTATGCGTTACCAGCCCGGGCAAGTGCACCGCATTCAAGAGGCTCGCCGCCACCCGGCTGGGGAAGGTCTCACCCATCAACGTCAGCACCGGAACGCCCACCCATAAAGCGTCGCTGGCGGTGGTGTGCGCGTTGTAGGGGAAGGTGTCGAGCACCAGATCAGCCAGTGACAGACGTGCCAGATGTTCGCTCTGTGGCAGATGTGGGGCGAAGATCAGTCGTTGCGGGTCTATGCCGGCGGCCTGTGCAGCGCGGCTAAGGTTCGTCATGGCGATTGAATATCCGCGCTGCAACCACAGTACGCTGTCTGGCACCTGTCGCAGAATCTGACACCATACGTCAAAAATTGGTGCGGAAATTTTCAGGCTGCGATTGAAGCAGCAGAACACCAAACCTGTTTCCGGCAACCCTGCCTGCGTCCGGGTCGGGGGGGGGGCGACGATACGGCGGTTGTCATTGGGCTGATAGCAATGCGGCATCAGCGCCAGCGTTTCGGCATAGTGTGGCTGATGCGACAGCGGCGTCACAATTGCGTCGCCCACCAGATAGTCAGCTAAACGGCGGTTGCCCATGCACCCCAAGGTTGCCGGATAGCCGAGCCAATTGACTTGGATGCGCGCCGGACGATCTACCAACACCCGTGTGCGGGTATTGCCCGTCCAGCCATTGAGATCGATCAGAATGTCGATATTCGCTGCGCGGATGCGTTCGGCCAGTAAATGGCTCTCTGTCTCCGAAACATCGTGAAACGCATCGCAGGCTGCCGTAATGCGGCGACGCTTCTCGCCCCCGTCATCCGGCCCGTACGAAAAAGCGTGAATCTCGAAATCGTTTCGGTCGTGTTGTTCCAGTACGCCGGTTGCGAGATGCGCTGTGGCGTGATCGTGAAAAATGTCGCCCAGATAAGCCACCCGCAGTCGGTGCGATGCGTTGCGCGCCATGGCAGTTATCGGCGCGGAGTTGGAAGAGGTCAGGCTTTCCACAAAACGTTGCGTCAGCGCCAGTTGTTCGGCCGGGCTGATTTCGTCCAATAACAGAAAAGTGAAGGGTTCTGCTGGCACGCATTGCCGTGCCAGCAACTGTCGGCAGCGCGCCGTGAGTTCGACAACGCTTGCCCATTCACACAGCTCAAGATGACAAAACAGCCGTTGCGACACGGCCGGGAGATCGTCGTGGCCATCAACGGATTTTGTCAGATATTCCGCAAGCACGGCGGCGGCTTCGTCTGGTCGTCCTGCATCGGCCAGCGCAAAACCAGCCAGTCGCAGCGCCGTCATGGCAGCGTCACCCTCAAGTTTGGCCGCACGCAGAAAGGCTTGCGCTGCGGCAGCGTGATCGGCACGGGCATAGCGCAGCGACCCGAGCCGCAACCACCCCTCCTGATCGTCCGGGTCGAGCGTGCAGGCTTGCAAAAATGCAGCTTCGGCCGCCCGTGCAGCGCCGCCCACTGAGAGCGTACAGCCAAGATTGAAATGCAGCAGCGGATTCGCCGGATTGATTTTCAGCCCCTCGCGCAACGCCGTTTCGGCAGCAATGGTTTCTCCCGCTTCCAGCAAGGCATTGCCAAGATTCGACCAGGCCTGATCGTTGGCCGGGTCGGCTGTGCAAGCCAGTCGCAGCTGTTCTGCGGCAGTGGTTGGTTCCCCGCTGTGTGTGAGCAGAACGCCATACAGATGACGGGCAGCGGCATGCGCCGGAGCGTGGGTCAGCAGTGTTTCAAGTGCGTTGCGTGCGGCGGCAACATCGCCGTCTTGCCACGCCTGCCACGCGGTCTGCCACGCGGCATCACTCATCAGAGTTTGCCAGCAGCCCAATCTTTGACGGACGCCAGCGCCGCCGGCAAAGCGGCTGCATCACTACCACCGGCCATGGCCATGTCGGGGCGACCGCCGCCCTTGCCGCCCACCTGCTGGGCGACAAAGTTGACCAACTCTCCGGCCTTCACTTTGCCGGTGAGGTCGGCCGTTACGCCGGCAATCAGGCTGACCTTGCCTTCTTGCACCACCGCCAGCAGAATCACCGCCGACTTGAGCTTGTCTTTGAGTTGGTCCATGGTTTCGCGCAAGGCCGTGGCATCGGCGCCTTCGAGCATGGCGGCCAGCACGCGGGCACCCTTGATCTCAACAGCTTGCGCTGCGAGATCGTCACCCTGCGACGTGGCAAGTTTCGATTTGAGGCGCGCGAGTTCTTTTTCCAGTGATTTCACCTGATCGAGAATCTGCGCCACGCGCGCCACGGCTTCCTGCGGCTGCACCTTGATCTGCGCGGCGACGGCATCGAGTTGTTCTTGCTGCTGCTGCATCAGCGCCACAGCCACATCGCCGCACACCGCCTCGATACGACGCACACCGGCCGCCACGCCGGCTTCCAGTGTGATCTTAAAGAGACCGATGTCGCCGGTGCGCGCCACATGCGTGCCACCGCACAATTCGCACGATGAGCCGATGTCGAGCACGCGCACTTCGTCGCCATACTTTTCGCCGAATAGCATCATGGCACCGGTCTGCTGCGCGTCCTCCAGCGCCATCACGCGCGCCCGGGCGGCGGCATTGGCGATGATTTCGTCATTGACGATGCGCTCGACGCGCACGATTTCTTGCGCCGTCACCGGCTTGGTATGGGCAAAGTCAAAACGCGTCTTGTCGGGATCAACCTGCGAACCCTTCTGCTGCACATGCGCGCCGAGCACCTCGCGCAAAGCCTTGTGCATCAGGTGCGTGGCCGAGTGGTGACGGACGATGCGTGCACGCGCCACGACATCCACTTTTGCCGTTACTTCAGCGTCGACTTTTACGCTGCCGGTCTTGACCACGCCGTGATGGCCGAACACGCTGGCCTGAATCTTCTGCGTATCTTCGACGGCAAAGATACCGTGGCTGGAACGCAACTCGCCGCGATCCCCCACCTGTCCGCCGGATTCGGCATAAAAGGGCGTGTGATCGAGCACGACGACGCCCAGTTCGCCCTCGCTCAGGGCATTCACGGCCACGCCATCTTTGTACAGCGCCAGTACTTTACCCGTGGCGTCCAGCGCATCGTAACCATGGAAGGTCGTCGCTGCACCCGCGTAGTCCAGATTGGCGGCCATCTTGAACTTGCCGGCGGCGCGCGCCTGCTCTTTCTGGCGCGTCATCGCAGCATCAAAGGCGGCGCTGTCGACCGTGACGCGACGCTCACGGCAAATGTCAGCGGTCAGATCGAGCGGAAAGCCGTAGGTGTCGTGCAGCTTGAATGCGGTCTCGCCGTTGAACAGCGTGGCACCGGTCTTGTCCATCATTTCCAGTTCGGATTCCAGCATGGCCATGCCGTGTTCGATGGTGGTGAAGAAACGGTCTTCTTCCTGCTTGAGTATCTCGCTGATGCGTTGCTGCTCTTTCAGCAGTTCCGGGTAGGCACTGCCCATCTCGGCCACCAGATCGGGCACCATGCGATGAAAGACAGCCCCGCGCGCGCCAAGCTTCCAGCCATGGCGGATGGCGCGGCGAATGATGCGGCGCAGAACAAACCCGCGCCCTTCGTTGCCGGGAATCACACCATCTGCCAGCAAGAATGAACAAGCGCGAATATGGTCGGCCAGCACGCGCAAGCTGGGGCTTTCCATGTCGGCACGCGATGTCTCGCGCGCTGCCGCAGCGATCAATGTTTGAAACAGATCGATTTCATAATTGGCATGCACCTGCTGCAGCACCGCCGAGATGCGCTCCAGCCCCATGCCGGTATCCACCGAAGGCTTGGGCAGCGGATGCATCACGCCCGCTTCGTCGCGGTTGAACTGCATGAAAACGTTGTTCCAGATTTCGATGTAGCGGTCGCCGTCTTCGTCTTCGCTGCCCGGTGGGCCACCCCAGATGTGCGCGCCGTGATCGTAGAAAATTTCCGTGCAAGGGCCGCAGGGGCCGGTGTCGCCCATCATCCAGAAGTTGTCGGAGGCATAGCGCGCGCCCTTGTTGTCGCCGATGCGGATCACGCGCTCGGCGGGCACGCCAATGGTCTTCGTCCATAAGTCGTAGGCTTCGTCGTCTTCCGCATACACGGTGACCCACAGCTTGTCTTTCGGTAATTTGTAGACGTCGGTCAGCAGTTCCCACGCATAGGCAATCGCATCGCGCTTGAAGTAGTCGCCAAAGCTGAAATTGCCCAGCATCTCGAAAAAAGTGTGGTGACGCGCGGTATAGCCGACGTTTTCCAGATCGTTATGTTTGCCGCCGGCACGCACGCATTTCTGCGAGGTGGTGGCGCGCGTGTAGCTGCGCTTGTCAAAGCCGAGAAACACATCCTTGAACTGGTTCATCCCGGCGTTGGTGAACAACAGCGTCGGATCGTCGTGCGGCACCAGCGAGCTGGAAGCTACGATCTGGTGCCCTTTGGAGGCAAAAAAATCGAGAAACTGCTGGCGGATTTCAGAGCTTTTCATGGGAGAGGTCGCCGTGCGCAACATAAAAAATCGATTTTACGCGAAGCTGGACGGCAGGGCGGTCAACAGCACATCGACGGAACATCGACGGAACATCGACAATACTCAACTACATTTCGTTCGCCGCCCACAGATCAGGACGATCGGTAAAGACGGCTTGCACGCCGACCGAAAACAGTCGATCCGCCAGCGCACGATTATTAACCGTGTAGCTACCCACGACGATGCCTGCCTGACATATCTCCGACAAGCGTGCGGAATCTGTCTCCAGTGCCGCGCAAGAGACATTTAGCGTAGTTGCCTTAACGGCTGACAGGCGCGTCCTCCAGTCTTGCGGTAACGCTTCAACGAGCAGCGCACGCGCCAGGCTCGGTGCAGCATTGGCTGCAGCGACAAGCGCCTCCATGGAAAACGAGGACATCACAAGACCGGCACGCAATCTGTCGGCGTGCTGCGCCACCGACAACGCAACCACTCGGCCGGTGTCGGCATCAGCTCCTGCCGATGGTTTGATTTCGATATTCGCCCACAAACCCAGTGCAGCGCACACCTGCAAAACAGCAGCCAGCGTCGGCAATGGTTCGCCGGCAAAGGCGCGATGATGACGCACTCCGGCATCCAGCCGTGTTATGTCGGCGGCCATCACGCTGGCAATACAACCGGTACCTGATGTCGTGCGCTCCAGCGTTTCGTCGTGAATGACAACCGGGATTCCATCTGCGCTCAACATGGCGTCGAACTCAACACCGCGAACACCCAGACGCGCCGCGATACGCAATCCCGCTAGCGTGTTCTCAGGTGCCAGCGCGCCACCGCAACGATGCGCGATGATGCGCGGCAATCTCACTTTTTGCTGGCCTTGACGACCGGGGAAGCCTTGGCGGCTTTGACAACAGGGGGTGGGTCAAGCGCGACAAGACGGCTCACTGTTGCATCCAGCGCCTCTTTTGCCGGACGCCCGGCATCCCAGACCATCGGTAGTTCTTCACCCAGAAATTCGTGCAAGCGATCACGTAGCAACCCCGCCTTCATGCGCGTGCTGCCCTTGCGCGGTGCGGATAAACGTTTTTCCGCCGCATCGAGCAGATTGCCGGGAATGCCGGATTCGCGCAAGGCAGCGACGGCCGCCGGCGTCATCGGCAGATAGCTCGTCGCCCGTACCCATTCCTGCTGCACATCCGGGCGCATCAAGTACACCACCAGTCGTGCCACCAGTTTGTAATCGTTCGGTTTGTATCCGGCCAAGGTCCACAAGGAAATACCATCGGGAAGCGTGTCGGCCGGCTTTGCGCCATGCACGTCGTCGTAGTAAGGCAGGCGCGATATGTTGACATCAATCCCCGCACGAACGGCTGCGGCATACAGCGACGATGCGCCGGTCAACATGGCACATTCGCCACTCAGAAAACGCTCGTCGCCTTCCAGTGCCAGTCCGTCGTAACGAAAGTAATGGCTTTTTTGCCAACTGGCGAGCAGCGCCAGATGCTTGACTGCGATCAGGCTGTTGGCATTGATGCGTTCGGTACGCCGTTCCCGCACGACCATCGGCACGCCCGCCTGCGAGGAAATGTTTTCCACATGCACCCAGGAAAATCGTGAACTGGTCAGCGGGCAACCGACGCCGCTTTCGGAAATAGCCCCGGCAGTTTTCTGCAGATCCTGCCAAGTTTGCGGCGACGCTTGTGCGTCAAGTCCGGCGCGTTTCAAAAATGCACGATTGGTCAATAAAACTGGCAACGCAAGACCCAGTGGCAATGCCTGAATTTTCCCCCCGGCATCATCCACCGCATCGAGTATCTGCGGATACATCAGGTTGGTATTAAATTTCTGCTTAGCTTCGCGCATCACCTGATGCAGCGGCAGGAACCGTGGGCGCGTACCGAAGAACTCCATGCTGTCGGCCGGATCCAACAGCGCAACATGCGGCAGAATACGTCTGTCCTCAACGCCGCGTGCATCTTGCAGGATCACCTTACCTTTACCTTGCAGGCTATCGTTGAAGCGCAGAATCTGCGTAGCCAGAACATCCAGCGTCGGCCCATCCGCCTGATGGCGAAGTACGATCTCCTGAGCGCATGCTGAGCCCATCGAAAAAACTGCAAGTGCGATGCCCAGACGCATTTTCATAGTCATTTTCGATTCCCCTGAAGTTGGGAGAAGTTTATACTCGATTTGAATGGGCGCGCGCGCGGCCCAACCTTTCGGCTCGGCTTGCTATTCGCTTGCTATTCGTTTGTAGCCCACGACATCGCTCATGAACAACGCACAAAAGCTCATTGCTGCATTTGCCCTGGCCAACCTGATTTTGGTGTTGCTGTTTCCACCAAGTGATTACATTTCCTTGCAACAGGAAAATATTCCGACTTTTGACGGGTTTTATTTTGCGTTTGGTTCGCGCGCCAATCGACTGATAAATTCCAGCTTCCTGGCGCTTGAGGTCATTGTCGTCCTCATTAACGCCGCAATTGCCTGGTTGCTATTTCGTGAGCCAACCGAGCGCAAGCAGAAGCAGCCTGGTGGCAATCGCGCCCAACGGCGAATCCTCGCACTGATCGCTATCAATCTAGTGGTCGCACTTCTATTTCCACCATTTGAGAACTACTCGGCCATAACGAAGGCAACGCTGCCGACCTTCGAAGGCTTCTATTTTGTGCTGGCAGATAACTCAAGGCGTCAGATCGTCAGCGCCATCTTGTACATCGAAGTGGCTCTGATTGTCATCAACGGAGCACTGCTCTGGCTGCTGTTCAAAGACAAAGCACCGGAAGACGTTACCGCAGAGCAACTCAAAGTCATCACGGCGCGCATGCGCACAACGAAGAAGCCGTAGCCCGGATATGCGACAAGACACTTGAAACCGCCCGATTCTTACGTATAATCCCGGCTCCTTAGCGCCCGTAGCTCATCTGGATAGAGTACTTGGCTACGAACCAAGGGGTAGGGAGTTCGAATCTCTCCGGGCGCACCAGTAATATCAACGGGTTAGATCAGAAATGGTCTAGCCCGTTTTCTATTGTGCGACTCCTTGTCCGACAGGTATCCGGAAAATCAACAAAAACCGCGGCTCGTTTCCGAGCGACGAGGCACTACTCAAACTGTTCTATCTGGCGCTGAGGAACATCAGCCGCAAATGGACCATGCCGATCCGCGACTGGAAGGCCGCGATGATTCGCTTTACTATCCAGTTCGAAGACCGGATGGCACAGCACTAAGCCCAAACCCGCTTACACAAAATTCGGGACACCCTCGCACCACAGGCAAAATGCTCTACCTGAAGCATTCGCCAGCAATTTGGACACCTTGAATGAAC
>CAJAWW010000258.1 GCA_903946745.1 uncultured beta proteobacterium | reverse complement strand
TGGCTTCGTCGGCTACATCGGGACGGCTCGGTCTGTTCGCTGCGCTCAACTGCACGTCGCCGGGCGGGGGTAACTCGCTGCGCGAGTGAACATAACCGCGCATTACCCAAAGCAGGCCAGTCGCTGCACATGGCTCCGCTTTGTGGCCTGCCGCTGCGCGCCCTTCGGGTTCGGGTAATGGTCGGTTATGTCTTGCGCCCCAGCCCGGCAACAGCGTTGCTCTGTTCGCGTTGCTCAGTGTGTTTAGTCAGGCGCTTCGCGCTGGGTGGTGTGGGTCGCTCCCGCGCCGGAGGGCGCGCTCACTGGCCGGCGTTGCCGGTGGTCAGTTTGGAAAGTCGGTTCTGGCGATACGGTGACCATCGCGGAAGAAATGATCTACGAAATGGCATACATAAAAACAAAACGCGCCAAAAGGCGCGTCGTTGCATGCTTCTTGGCGGAGGAGGGGGTATGCCATCGCTAACCGTCTTTATTTTAATCGCCAGCAATCATTGTCGATTGAGAAAGTGAGGCGAATCCGTATCGCTACGCGTCTAACGACACAGTCGCCTGGACGCTATCGTAAGGCGCACGGATGCCGTCTTCGTCGCGGATGATCAGTCCCGCATGGGCCAGTGCTGAGACGTCGTCGTGGACCCTTTTATAGTCACGCCCAAGAGTTTTTGCCAAGGCGGCGATTGTATGCGCTGGATGTTGATGGACGTGCTTCAGTAATGCCAGTCGCTTCGGAGAAAGCGTGGTCATCATTGCTTCCAGATTAAAGAAGGTGAGATGCGTTTCCCTAATCTTTTTACCTTGCTTCAACTGGTTCCAAGCGCCTACGAAGCGCTTTCCCATTTCTTCAATGGAGCCCACATGAAGATTAACTTTTTCGCTCATGACTCACCTCGCGCGTGTCGCACATCGGACAAGAAATCAGAAATCAAGGTTTCAACGGTCGAAAATTTATACGACCGTTCCAGCCCTTCAATATGTCGGTGGTCGCCTTTTCCTCTCTCGTTATCGTAGCCCACGATGCGTTTCCCCGGATACCCATAGAACAGGCTGTACTTGAAAGGGTGTCCGCTTCCAGTCACTGGCTTCGGCACAAGCCAGATGGTCATCTCGATAATTGCGCCATCCGGATATTCAGCCCGGTCATAGAACGCTCGCACAGCTTTCATATGGCGCATGATGACATACTCGATATATGGCGTCAAGAGACATAATGTAGGGCTGCTTCGCTATTGAGCGAAAATATTGACTATCTTCGAGTCCGCGCACGGATTCGAGCTGCAGCACGCGGAGCAGGGCGTTTACGGGATGCTTCTGTTAGTCGAACAATTCAGCATGTGTGCCGGTCCGCACGTCTTGAAGCGGATGCCGCTTGCGCTCACTTCGAGTTCAAAGCGGCGAACATCGGCGGGGCTGCGGGGCCAGGTGCTCTGGTCGTTGGGGTCGAATCGTTTCGGGTCGTAGGCCATGCCATCTCCATCAAGAGCACGAAACGCGAGGTCGGCTTGCACCGACGACACGCGAGAACACATCGAGGCGAATCGCCCGTCTGTGGTCTCCAATGACTTCTTGATTTCACGGGCACCGCCAAAGAGATGGCGGAACCGCGATGGAATTACGAGCCGAAAATAGAAAACCCCATGGCGCGAACGCCGCAACCTCGTTGGAATCCGCATCGGACTCTCCTGCGAAGTGGCTCACCAAGGTGGCTCACTTCGCCGAGGCTACGTTTCTCACATTGTATGAGAAAACATGGGTTTAAATCATTCTGGCGGAGAGGGAGGGATTCGAACCCTCGTTAGGATATTATCCTAAACACGCTTTCCAGGCGTGCGACTTAAACCGCTCATCCACCTCTCCGCTGGTCTGTCGAACGACGTTGGTTCGGCAGGGCGCGGAGTTTAGCAGAATCAGCCTTCGCTGTGCCGTAGCGAGAGGTCGATGGCGCGTATGTTCTTGGTCAGGCTGCCTACCGAGATGCGATCGACGCCGGTTTCGGCAATTGCGCGTACGGTTTCCAGATGCACACCGCCTGAGGCTTCCAGTTCCGCGCGCCCTGCGGTGAGGCCGACGGCCTGACGCATCTGGGCCAAATCCATGTTGTCGAGCAGGATCATGGTTGCGCCGGCATCGAGCGCTTCGGCCAGTTGTTCCAGCGACTCGACTTCGATCTGGATGAACACGTCGTGGCGCCCGATGGCGCGTGCCTGCGCCAGTGCAGCGCTAACGCCGCCGGCGGCCATGATATGGTTTTCCTTGATCAGGATGCCGTCATACAGACCGAGACGGTGATTGAAGCCGCCGCCGCAGGTGACCGCGTATTTTTGCGCGAGACGCAGGCCGGGCAGTGTTTTGCGCGTATCGAGGATGCGTGCGCGGGTGCCGGCGATGGCGTCGACATGGCGTCGTGTTGTGGTTGCGGTGGATGAGAGCAGTTGCAGAAAGTTGAGTGCGGCGCGCTCTGCGGTCAGCAGCGCGCGCGTATTTGCTTCGATGCTGCAAAGTACCTGTCCCTGCTCAATGTGTTCTCCGTCGCGGGCATTCCAGCGTATGGCGACATTCGGGTCGAGACGTCGGAAACAGGCATCAAACCAGGCGCTGCCGGCCAGCACCGCATCCTCACGACTGATGACGGTGCCTTTGGAGCGTCGTGTCGCGCTGGTGAGCATCGCGGTGAGATCGCCGCTGCCGATGTCTTCGGCCAGTGCGGCGAGCACGTTGCGTTCAATTTCTGCGGCGAGCTGAAGAGGAGTATCCATGGTATGTTGATACGAGGAAGCAGGTTCGAATTATTCTATCACCGGAGGGTTGGCGCTCATGCTCAGTGTGTTTTCCGTCAGTCTTGGCGTGCTGTTGGCGATGATGCTGGCGCTGGGTGTCATCTATATCTATCTCAAAGATATTACGCAGAAGAAACATTCCATTCTGCGCAACTATCCGGTCATTGGTCGGCTGCGCTACTTCTTCGAGCAACTGGGCGAGTATTTTCGCCAGTACTTTTTTCTCGGTGACCGTGATGAGCGTCCATTCAATCGCTCGACGCGCTCGTGGGTGTATCGGATGGCGAAGAATGAAGGTGGAGTGCTTGGCTTTGGCTCAACTTACAATCTGCATGAAACCGGTGCGCTGATTTTCGTCAATGCACCTTTTTCGGTGCTGGAGGTCGATCGCCTGCCGACGCCGCCATTGCCCATTGGCGAGGGCTACTGCACAACGCCGTTCGTTGCGCGTTCGCTGGTCAATGTGAGTGGTATGAGCTTCGGTGCCATCTCGAAACCGGCCGTGCAGTCGTTGTCGCACGGTGCGGCCAAGGCCGGTTGCTGGATTGATACCGGGGAGGGTGGGTTGTCGCCGTATCACCTTGAAGGTGGCTGCGATGTCATCATGCAGATTGGCACTGCGAAATACGGCGTGCGTGATGCGGATGGTCGATTATCCGATACCAAATTGCGTGAAAACGCTGCACACGAGAATGTGCGCGCATTCGAGATCAAGCTCTCGCAGGGTGCCAAGCCGGGCAAAGGTGGCGTGCTGCCAGGCGGCAAGGTGACCGCGGAAATTGCACGCATTCGAGGTATTCCCGAGGGCGTGGATTCGTTATCGCCGAACCGTCATCCCGAGGTGTCGAATATGGACGAACTGCTCGACATGATTTTGCGCGTCCGGGATGTCACCGGCAAGCCGGTGGGCATCAAAACCGCTATCGGTGGTTGGCAATTTATGAATCTCATGACGGAGGCGGTGGCGCGGCGCGGAATTGGTGATGCGCCGGATTTCATCGCCGTCGATGGCGGTGAGGGCGGTTCCGGTGCCGCACCGCAGGCGCTGGCCGATCATATGTCGCTGTCCATCGAAGAGGCGTTGCCGCGCGTTGTTGATGCGCTGATCGAGGCCGGATTGAAGGATCGCGTCAAGGTGATTGCTTCGGGGCAGTTAGTGACTTCTGCACGTGCTGCATGGGCGCTGGCCTGTGGTGCGGATTTTGTGAATACGGCGCGTGGTTTCATGTTTTCGCTGGGCTGTATTCAGGCGTTGCGCTGTCACACCAATTCGTGTCCAACCGGGATTACCACGCATAACCCGAAATTGCATCGCGGTCTGGTGGTGGAGGATAAGCTGGAGCGGGTCGCTGCCTACTGCACCAATATGAATAAGGAAATTGACATGATCGCGCATAGCTGCGGGTTGCGCCATGCACGCGAGTTTCGGCGTGAGCATGTGCGTATTGTGCAGGGCGATGGTCGCAGTACTGCGCTTAATATGATGTATCCCTATCCGCTGCCGCGCGGTGGACATTCAGCGATCCAGTGATTGAGGAGGCGGCGCGCGGCGGGAATTAATTCACCGGCGGTTAGACCCACGGGGCCGCAGTCGTTCGCCACCAGCGCATCGGCAGTTGCGCCATGAAGATGCACGGCGGCCAGCAACGCCCTGTCAGCGCGCCAGCCTTGCGCCAGCAGCGCGCCGGTGATGCCCGCCAGTACGTCACCCGTGCCGCCGCTGGCCAGCCCGGGGTTGCCGGTGGCATTGATCCACCAGCGCCCGTCGGGTGATGCGACCACCGTGCCACAACCCTTGAGTGCGACATGCGCACGAAAACGCACCGCCAATTCGCAGGTGGTCGCAACGCGGTCGGCCTGTACGGTATCGACAGTGTTACCGAGCAGGCGTGCGGCTTCGGCGGGGTGCGGCGTCAGCAGTGTTGGCGCGGTGCGGCGGGCAATTGTGGCGGCGAGCACCGGATGCGTAGCAACGAGATTCAATGCATCGGCATCGAGCAATAGTGAATAGTCGATGCTGACGACACGGCGCAGGATGTCCAGTGCGGTGCCGGACTGGCCGAGGCCGGGGCCGATGACGATGCTTGTGGCATTCGACAGTGCGTGATCCGGCGTACGCAGCATCAGTTCGGGTTGTAGCGGATCCACCGTGAGTGCTTCCAGCAGCCCAACGAACACGCGCCCGGCACCGAGCATCAGGCCGGCGCGTGCTGCCAGCAATGCTGCACCGGTCATACCGGCGGCACCGCCAATTACGGCCAGTGCGCCGTGAGATCCCTTGTGGCTGTTGCGCAGGCGAGGTTCGAGCTCGGCGGAAAAGTCGCTACGCTCGATCAGCGTGCCTGCCGGCATGTCGACTGGAATGCCGAGGTCATGAACGCTGACGGTGCCGCTGTGGTCTGGGCCGTCAAGCGTGTAGAGCCCGGGTTTTGCCGCGATGAAGGTGGCTGTGTGCGTCGCCCGTACTGCAATGCCCGGCACGCGTCCGGTGTCGGCGAACAGGCCGCTGGGAATATCGAGTGCCAGCACCGGGCCGGCGTAGCGGTTGATGCGCTCGATCAGCGCTGCGTTGTCGCCGGTAACCGGTTTGGAAATCCCGATGCCGAATAGCCCATCGACGATCAGTGCGTAGTCAAGCGTCGGCACCTCGGTGTAAAAGTCGACGCTGGTGGCACGGCACTTGGCAAAGGCGGTGCGTGCGTCGGGTGGCAGGTGTTCGGGGTTGCCGCGAAATATCACCACGACCCGGCGTCTGCATTCGTGAAGAATGCGTGCCAGCACGAAGGCATCGCCGCCATTGTTCCCCGGTCCGGCCAGCACTAGCGTCGGGGCATTGCGGTCGCCCAGAAGCGTGAGCGCGACGTTTGCTGCTGCCAATCCTGCGCGCTCCATCAGCGGCAGGTGGGCGTGGCGAACTTCGATGGCGCGCAGGTCGGCGCTGAGCAAAAGTTTGATGGTCATGCCGCAGATTGCAACGGGTGCATATTGGTGCCTCGGGCGGGACTTGAACCCGCACTCCCAAAGGGAAGTGGATTTTAAGTCCACAGCGTATACCGATTTCGCCACCGAGGCCGGAAATGGAAATGGACGAGGCCGATTTTACTGCGATTTGCCGATACCTCCCCGCGCGCCATGCGCGTGACCGGTGACGTGCATGCAACGACCACGCACATAGGCCGAATGCATTGCCGCGAGCGGCGATTCTTCCACCCTAAGGTCGACGATTATTGGCTTAGACTGCACCCATGGAACTATTCGCTGCCGTGCTGCAAAGCGGTCTCGCCAGCCTGGCCTCTTACCTCGCGGCGCATGTCCTGCTCTGTCTTGTGCCCGCCTTCTTCATCGCTGGGGCGCTGTCTGCCCTGGTTCCGCAGCAGTCCATCATCCGCTATCTCGGCCCGGATGCGCCCCGATACATCGCGTACCCGGCCGCGGCCGGTGCCGGCAGCCTGCTCGCCGTGTGTTCCTGCACGGTTCAGCCGCTGTTCGCGGGTATCTACAGCAAGGGCGCAGGCTTGGGGCCGGCCGTCACCTTCCTCTTTTTTGCGCCGGCGGCCAACATCCTCGCGCTTTCCTACACGGGCGTCGCGCTCGGTGTCGATTTTGCCATCGCGCGCATTGTCTTGGCGCTGTGCTTTGGCATCGGCATCGGCCTGTTGATGGCGCACATCTTCCGTGCCGACGAGGCGGTGCGAACGCGCGCCGGGGCGACGGAGAGGGTCTTCGCCGCCGGTGAGCGAATTCCCCGCCGCAACCTGATTTTTCTGGCGGTATTGATCGCGCTGCTGATTGGCGGCACGCTGAAGGTGGATGGGCTCGGCCTGCCTGTGTGGAGCGCCAACCTCGACGCGGCGGGTGCCGTCAGGATGCAAGGTGCGCTTGACCAACTGGTGCCGGTGAATGAAATTCGCGGCGCGGAAGGCTTGAGCCTGCACGGCCTGGTGCTGATTGCAATGCTGCTGCTGATCGGCGTGGTGGCGGCACGCGGGCTGGGGCAGGTCGATGCCGGGTTCAATCGCCTGACCCCGATTGCGCTGGCGCTCATCGCCATGACGCTGGTCTTTGCGGCGCTGGGCGTGCGCGTCAGTCACTCCGGCCTGGTGGTGACGGTTACCGGGCGCACACTGGTGGTGCTGGCGCTGATCTGTGCCGTCCTGCCGCTGGCTCGCCGCTTTGATCCGTGGGACATGCAGCAATGGCTGTGGGAAACTTGGCGCTTCGTCAGGATGATTTTTCCGCTGCTGGTGGTTGGCGTCTTCCTCGTCGGCGTGATCCGTGTGTTCATCCAGCCGGAGTGGGTGCAGTTCATCGCGGGGCGCAATACCGTGTCGGCCAATCTTGCCGGCGTGGTGTTCGGGGTGTTCATGTATTTTCCGACGCTGGTTGAGGTGCCCGTCGCCCGGATGTTCCTTTCGCTCGGCATGCATCCCGGCCCACTGATCGCGTATCTGATGGCGGATCCGGAACTGTCCCTGCAGAGCATCCTGATTACCTCGGCGATTATCGGGCGGCTCAAGGCATGGACCTATGTCGGGCTGGTGGCGCTGTTCTCGACCCTGGCCGGACTCATGTATGGCGCCTGGGTGGATGGTACGTCGTTGTGGCTGCTGGCGATCGGTGGGGTGGGGCTGGCCGGCAGCATCGTTGGTGGCGTGTGGCTGGCCGGTCGCGCGCGGCGGGTTTGAATCGGAGGAGTTTGCGATGATTATCAAGATTCTCGGCACCGGGTGTGCGAAATGCGCCCGGTTGGAGCAACTGACCCGGGAGGTTGTCGCCGAACTGGGCATTGAGGCAAGTTTCGAACATGTTCGTGAGATCGACCAGATCATGGCCTATCCGGTCATGACGACCCCCGCGCTCGTGATCGACGAGGAGGTCAAGGTCGCCGGACGGATCCCCGCCAAGGACGAGTTGCGCGGCTGGCTGGGATAGGCAGCCACCGGCGACGCGCGGCCATCCTGGGTGGGCCGGGTCAGTCATGCCGCGCGGTTTTTCGTTGCCCGGCCGCTACGTTCGCCTGCGCGCATCCCGTCCCGCCATTTTCTCGCCGGGCGGCTAGAATGGGCGTTTACCACGGCAGCCTCGCGTACTCTTGCGCACCGACGACCAATATTGCCATCGTGATCGTTCTCAACATCCTCTGCGACAACGGGCACCATTTCGAGGGCTGGTTCGCCTCCAGCGATGCCTTCCGCGACCAGTGTGCCCGCGAGTTGGTGAATTGCCCGCATTGCCAGTCGGCGCTGGTGTCGCAACTTCCATCGGCGCCGCGCGTCCGACGGGCCGCATCGCGGGCGACGGAAACGAGCAATGCAACCTCGGCAATCGCCGTGGCCGAGGCGACCGGATTGATCGAGTCGGCACCGGCGGCTTTCGCGCCGGAAACCGCAGAGGCCTCGCAAAAACTGCACGAGGCACTGACTGCGCTGGTGCGTTTGGCGCGCAATGCCGAAAATGTTGGCGAACGCTTCCCCGAGGAAGCGCGCCGCATCCACTACGAGGAGGCACCACCGCGACACATCCGCGGCGTGGCCAGCGCCAGAGAGACCCTCGACCTGCTGGACGAGGGCATCATCGTGCTGCCCGCACTGGTGCCGCCGGACGGCGAGACCCACTGAGCGGTGCCATCAAGGCGGCTCGTCCGGGCCGGATGTCCTGTCTATAATCATTTCAGGGTGGCATCTTCCGCGCAGGGTCGGCGTCATGGGAGGCAATCGGTGGTTCGGTTCTTTCGTCGAGTTGCTGTGGCGCTGCTGGCGTTGACCTTCGTGGGCTCGACGCAGGCTGCCTGCACCTGGTCTTTCAACTGGTATTGTTCGGCCTGCGCCAAGATCAAGGGGCGCACCACCGGCACCGAGAGTGGTTACGCGACGCAGGGCCAGTGCGATGCGGCGCGCAGCAGAGTCGGCCGCGAGGTCACCACGGGGTCGTGCACGAGTTCTGGCCTCTGCGATTCGCCTTCCGTTGGCAGCCGCTCCGGCTCCGGAGGTGGCGGAGCAGCGCCGCGTGGCGGCGGTCATGCGCCCGCCTACGATGATGGCGCAGAGATGCGGCGCGCGGAGGAGGAGCGCATGCGTCAGGAGGCCGAGGAGGCCGAACGCCAGGCCAAGGAGAAGGCGGAGGACGAACGTCGCCAGAGGCAGTTCGCCGCCGACAAGCTCGATGCGCTGAAATCGATGAAGGGCACCGACTTCGATGGCGGCGGCCTCAAACTGAAGGGCAGCGGCGACGAGCTGCCGTTCAAGAGTGGCACGGATACCTTCGGGGTCAAGCCCAACCCCGGCAGCAGTTCGGCCTCTGCGACCGCGGAAGGCGAAAAGGCCAGCCGGTTTTCGAAGGGCAGCCAATTCAGTGCGCCAGTGGATCTGACGACCAAGGATCCGGCTGGCCCACTGACGGTGGATTCCGGACCGGCGCGGGAACTGCTGCCAGATGGCCAACTGGGCAAGTTCCTCGCCGAACGGCACTGGCCGCCGTACCTCAAGGGTCAGGCGGCGGTCGGCATGGTCGATCTGGAACGCGGCCGACCGGAGCGGGCCGCAGAGACGCTCGCTGCGGCGGCCAAGGCGCGCCCGCAGGATGAATTCCTCAAGCGTGCTGCGACCCGGGCGGCGGAGGAAGCCAAGGCGGGGCGCATCAGGTTTGACCCGGAGCAGTTTGCCCGCCAGTTGCCAAAGGAGGCGTATGTCGCCTATGTCGCGGGCTGGGAGTCCCTCACGCAGGGCAACATCAACGGTGCTGCCCGCATGTTCGGCCGCGCGCTCGACGCGACGCCGAACAACGCCGCGCTGCAGCAACTGGTGGCCGAGACTGAAAAGCGCCGCCGCATCCTCTCGCCCGAGGAACAGCGGCAGTACGAACAGCGCATCGAGCGCGCGCGCGACTACGCCCAGGGCAATGCCGCGCTGCGCCTCGGCCTGAATGCGATTCACTGGAACAACGCGCTGGCGCTCAACTATCTCGACGAGGCGGGCAAGAAAATGCAGGGGCTGGAGTGGGAGTTCGTGCGCATGACCAAGGCACAGGTCGCCGACCGCACCCACCTCGATCCCGGTTCCTACTGGAAATATCACTACAAGAGCCGCGGCGAGGCGATGCTCGACGCGCTCGAATACGGCAAGGGCGACTGGGTGGCCTCGCTGCGCTACCTCAAGCATGCGGGGCAGATACAGAAAGGCAATGCCGTGGTGGATGCGGCCTACCGCGAGTTGGAGCGGCTCAGTCGTGAAGGTGGCAAGCCGTGATGTCTCGCGGGGCACCCTCGAATTTTCGGCCGATGGACGTCGTGCTACAGTTCATCGAACCTGCCCAGACTCCAGTACCGGCACCATGAATTTTGACATGCTTCGCGAGTGAGGTCGCCATGAACGCACATCTCGGACTGGGTGCCTTGCTGCAGGCGCTCGCTTTAGCGCCTGCTGCCGCGGACCCGGCAGAGGATGGCGCCGCCTCGGAAAAGGCGGGTCGCCTGCGTGAGGCAATCGATCACTATCGCAGCGCGTTGAGTCAGAGTCTGGCAGAGAGTTCCGAAGAGTTTGTCTTGCTCGAAAAAACCGTGACTGTCGCCCGACGACTGCAGCCGCGCCCTGTGGTTCCGCGCGAGGCCAAGCCCGACGCGCCAGACGCACGCAAAGTGAAGGAGCTGATCTATGAGATCGAGTATCGTGCCGAGGACGCCGTACGAACGCCTCCGCCGAATGTCGCTGCCAAACCCGATCTTTCCGCACTGGCTGGTCGCTGGCGTGTCCTTGGTTATTGGGGGGGGCGGGCAGCCAGAAGCCGCAGCGGAGCAGCCCATGGGGTAAAGACATCAGCGGCAGCGCTGAGGTGCGCGTTAACGTGAAACGTGGAACAAATTCGTGAAACATTGCATTCTCCCATCCTCGTCACACCGGCGGTCTCGACACACCCGGGATTCCGCTTCGCGGCGGGCGAAGCCGGTATGACGAGTTTCATCATCAGGGGTGGACAAATCGCCATGACCGTTAGTGGCAATAGCGTGCGCATCTCGGTTTTCCTCAGCCATGGCTTCCGCGTTGAATATGACGGGCAGTGGGTGGCCGGGAGACTTTCCGGGACTGCCACGCAGACCAAGGCTGAAGACGGCTTTCAGAAGCCCTGTGGTCGAGTATTCCGGCTGCCGTTTGAATCCATCGTGCCCTCAATGAACCCAGCATCGTGCTGATTGAAAACGGCACCTATGTGGTGGAACCCGCCTGTCGTTTCGAATCCGGTGCGTATGCCGGCTATCTGTTGCTACGCTGAGGTAGAGGTTATGCAAATATTGACATTTCGGCGGTGTACGGTGGTATCGCTTCTGATCCTGATCGCGCTGAGTGGAGCGTTGGTGGCACGCGCGGGACCACGCGAAGATCTGGAACGCTTGGTGCGCGAGGTTCAGGCGGCACCCGCCGATGTGGCGCTGCGCGAGCGCGTTATCGCCGCCGCACTGGCGTTGAAGCCCGCCCCTGTCCTTCCTGACGCTGCCGAGCGCCATCTCGCACGCGGGGAAGCCGCCGTTGAACGCGCCAAGTCTGCGACCGATTTTGCGCTGGCTGTCCGCGAGTTTGACGCGGCAAGCCGGGTGGCGCCCTGGCACGCGCCGGCGTATTTCAATCTCGGTGTCGCACAGGAGAAGGCCGGCCAGCCCAAAGACGCCATCGGAAGCTTCAAACTCTACCTACTTGCCGCACCCGGTGCCAGTGACTCGGCAGCCGTAAAAAAACGCCTCTACAAGCTCGAGTTTGACGCCGAGCAGGCAACTGCCGCGGCAGCCTCGCCAAAGTCTGCCATTGCGGATCTGGTCGGTACCTGGGTATTGCGCGACGGTGATGCTGGCCACCCGCTGATTCGTGACTACTTCTTTCGTGCCGAGGCCGATGGTGCCGACGGCTTGCGCCTGACCTTCTCACACCATGCCATCATCAGAAACAGCCTCAACCAGAGCACGGCCAGTCCCTACCGGAGCGCGGTGTTGCGCCTGAAAATCAGGGGCAACGAAATCGGTGGCAACCACGATCTGCGCTTTACCGACGATTGCCTGCTTCCGCCCGAGTCCGCCGGACTGCGGGGCTATGTCGCCAACGACCGGAAGCGACTCGACATTGACATGACGCGCGCGTATCGAATGATCGGCATGCTGGCCAATGGCTGCACATATTTTCAGGGCACTTTTTCCGACCGCTGGTCGATCAAGAAGTCGGATTGAGCAATCCACATGCAGCGGGTTGCAGCGCCACCGCAGGGGCACGGGCCAAGCGCCTGACGCCCATCAGTGCCGTGCCAGGCGCGCCAGTTCGTAGAGTTTTTCCAGCGCCTCGCGCGGGCTGAGATCATCCGGATTGACGTCGCGCAGCGCATCCAGCGCGGGGTGCGGTGGCTCCGGTAGCGGCGGGGCGGTGGCGAATAAATCGGGCTGTGTGGCCGTGCCGACATCGCGGCTTTCCAGCAGTGCCAGACGCCGTCTTGCTTCGCGCACCACCGCCGGCGGCATGCCGGCCAGTGCCGCCACCTGAACGCCATAACTTTGCGAGGCCGGGCCTTCTTCCACGGCGTGCAGGAACACGACCTTATGCCCGTGCTCCACGGCGTCGAGATGGATGTTGGCACAGAGCGGATAGTCTTGTGCCAGCCGCGTCAGTTCAAAATAATGGGTCGAGAATAGCGTCCAGGCGCGGTTTTTTTCGATCAGGTGGCGGGCGATGGCAAAAGCCAGGGCGACGCCATCGAAGGTGGAGGTACCGCGACCGATCTCGTCCATCAGCACCAGCGATTTGTCGGTGGCACCGTTGAGAATGGCGGCGGCTTCGGTCATTTCAACCATGAAGGTCGAGCGCCCTGAAGCGAGGTCGTCCGATGCGCCGATGCGGGTGTAGATGGCGTCGAGCGGCCCGAGTCGGCAGCGCGTGGCGGGTACGAAACTGCCGCAGTGGGCGAGCAGCGCAATCAGCGCGGCCTGACGCATGTAGGTGGATTTCCCGCCCATGTTGGGGCCGGTGATGAGCAGCATGCGCCGCGTTGCCGAAAATCGTGTGTCATTGGCGATGAAGCTCGCGCTGCTGTCGGTGATCTGACGTTCCACGACCGGGTGACGTCCGCCTTCGATATCGATCACGGTTTCGTTACAGAACTCCGGGCGGCGGTAGTCGTGACGCGCGGCGGCGGCGGTCAGCGCGGCCAGACCGTCGAGTTCGGCAATGGCGCGGGCGATGCGCTGCAATTGCGGAATATGGATGGCGAGTGCGCCGATCAGTTCGTCCCACAGTTGCCGTTCCAGCGCCAGTGCGCGCTCGTTGGCGGAGAGCGCCTTGTCTTCGAAGGCCTTGAGTTCGGGCGTGATGTAACGTTCGGCATTCTTCAGCGTCTGGCGGCGGCGATAGTCGTCAGGGATTTTTTCGACATTGGCATGGGTGACTTCGATGTAGAAACCATGCACTTTGTTGAATTCAACTTTCAGCGTGGTGATGCCGCTGCGTGCGCGTTCGCGGGCTTCGAGTTCGACGAGAAATGCGCCACAGTTATCCTGAATTGCGCGCAACTCGTCAAGGTCGGCGTTGTAGCCGGGAGCGATGACGCCGCCTTCGCGCAGCAGCGTCGATGGTTCGGTGGCGACGGCCTCCATCAGCAGGCTCAGGCAGGCTTGCGGTGTGGCTAGCGCGGTGGCGAGTTCTTGCAATTTTGCCGTGGTTTCACCGTCGACTATTGTGCGAATGCCGTCGAGTCGCTGCAGGCTGTCGCGCAGGCTGGACAAGTCGCGTGGCCGCGCGCTTTTGAGAGCCACCCGTGCGGTGATGCGGTCGATGTCGGCAAAGCCGTTCAGCGCCTTGACCAATTCGGCATAAGCCCCCCGACCCGTTTCACCGAGCAGATCGGCAATTGCGTCGTGACGCCCGCTGGCGATACTGCGGTCGGTCAGCGGGTGATGTAGGCAATGTCGCAGCCAGCGTGAGCCCATGCTGGTGGCGCAGGTGTCGAGGAGTGAAAGCAGTGTGGGTGCGGGTTCGCCGCGCAGCGTTTCGGTGATCTCCAGATTGCGCCGCGTGGCGGCATCGAGGCGCAAGAAAGCGCCTTCGCGCTCCACGGTGAGCGCGGTGACGTGGCCGAGCGCCTGCAACTGCGTGGCCTGTGCGTAGCGGTAGAGCGCGCCGGCGGCGGCCAGCGCGAGTTCTTCGCTGGCGACACCAAAGCCTGCGAGATCGCGGGTGCCAAAATGCTCGGCCAGCGCGTGAGCGGCTGCACGGGAATCGAAATGCCAGTCCGGTAAATGCTGCACCACGGCTCGGATTTCCGGTAGTCCGTTGCGCGCTGTATCTTTCGTTGTATCTCTCAGTGCATCGGGCAGTAATAGTTCGGCCGGGCGCAGGCGTTCGAAATGCGCGGGCAGGGCGTCGACCGAAGTTTCCATCAGCCGAAAATCGCCGTTGGCCAGGTTGAGCCACGCCAGTCCCGCGTTACGGCGGTCGATACACAGTGCCAGCAAGAGGCTGTCGCGCTTGTCGTCGAGCAGGCTGGCATCGGTCAAGGTGCCGGGCGTGACGATGCGGGTCACGGCGCGCTCAACCGGCCCCTTGGCCAGCGCCGGATCGCCGATTTGTTCGCAGATCGCCACCGAAACGCCGGCCTTGACCAGTTTGGACAGATAGCCTTCGGCGGCGTGATACGGGATGCCCGCCATCGGGATAGGTTTCCCGGCTGAGTGTCCGCGTGCTGTTAGCGTGATGTCAAGCAGACGCGCCGCGGCTTCAGCGTCTTCGTAGAACAGTTCGTAGAAATCTCCCATGCGAAAAAATAGCAGCTTGTCCGCATGGGCGGATTTTTGCCGCAGCCATTGCTGCATGACCGGGGTGTGTTTTTCCAGTGCCTTGTCAAGGCTGGCCGCTGCTGTGTTTTCGCTGCTCATGGCGGTGTGGGTGTTGATAACCGCGAGGTAGATAACGCGGATGCGCATCATATCGCGGTGAAACGGCACCGTGAGCAGTTCGTGGGAGGAATTGTTTTCGGCTATCTGCATTCTGAGGTTGGAAACCATGTTTCAACAGCACCACTGAAAGTGGGCCGTATTGTGCAAAATATGGTTGCCTGACACGGAAGCCCAACGGCCCGTTGCGTGCATTACAGGGTTGATTAACAAAAGGCCACGACAGGCCACGACAGCAATGCAGTGTTTCCCGTCGCTGGTTGGCCTGAGGTGGTGCGCCAGTGAGCGGCGGCTTCCTGTCTTCACCGGCCGTTCCAGCGGGTAGAATTTGATTTGGGTGGCGGTCCGAACCCGGCCATCAACGGACAGTGAAGCCGAAGAAATGCCGCACTTTTGAGCGTCGGGTCACTGTTGGTAAGCTGCCGCTGAGGCAGCGGGGAATCGTTCTTGAATGTTTCGAATGAATATATATAATCGAAACACTTGAAACGAAGGGAGATTTGCCGTGCGTCCATCTACTGCAACACAGCCGCGTGCCAAACGGTCGCC
>CAJAWW010000257.1 GCA_903946745.1 uncultured beta proteobacterium | reverse complement strand
CGATCAAGGTATAGCGCACCAGCCCCGGTAGTTCGTGGCCGATGAAGGGGGTGTTTTTGCCCTGGCTTTTGAGCCGCGCACGGCTGACGACAAAGTGGGCGGCGGGGTCGAAGACGCAGACATCGGCGGCGGCACCGATGGCGAGCGTGCCGGCATTGACGCCGAGAATGCGTGCCGGGTCGGCGGTGACGCGTGCCAGTGCGGTGGTCAGTGGAATGCGCATTTCCTGCGCCCATTTCAGCGTCAGTGGCAGCAGCAGTTCAAGGCCGGTGGCACCGGGTTCGGCTTCGTCAAAGGGGGTTTGTTTGGCGTCGTCATCCACCGGGGTGTGGTCGGAACACAAGGCGTTGATGCTGCCCGAAGCCAGCCCGGCGCGCAGGGCGTCGCGGTCGCGTTGCGCGCGCAGCGGCGGGTCGAGGCGCGCGTGGGGGTCGAAATAACCCAGATCCATGTCGCACAGATGCAGGTGATGCACGGCCAGATCGCAGGTCACGGCAATGCCGGCGGCGCGCGCGGCGACAATATGCTCCAGCCCGGCGGCCGAGGAAATGCGTGTCACATGCACGCGTGCGCCGGTCTCACGCGCGAGTTGCAAAATGGTGGCCAGTGCAATGGTTTCGGCGGCAACGGGAATGCCGGCCAGGCCGAGGCGCGCGGCCACTTCACCGTCATGCGCCACACCTTTTCTGGCCAGAAAGGGGTCTTGCGCCTGCAACCAGACCGGGAAATCGAACGTGGCCGCGTATTGCAGCGCGCGCCACAACACTTGGGTGTCAACAATGGCGCGATTAGCCTGACCGAAGGCCACGCAACCGGCTTCGGCCAGTTCGGCCATTTCGGTGAGTGCTTTGCCTTCAAGCTGCACGGTGAGCGCGCCGACCGGATGCACATGGGCAAACTGCGGGTGGCGCGCGCGATGGGTGAGCATTTCAACCAGCCCCGGCTCGTCGAGCACCGGGTCGGTGTCGGGCGGGCAGGCCAGCCGCGTCACGCCCCCGGCGGCAGCGGCGGCCATTTCGGATTCGAGCGTGGCCTTGTATTCAAAACCGGGCTCGCGCAGCCGTGCCGAGAGGTCAACCAGGCCGGGGCAAACGATGCAACCGGTGGCGTCCAGCGTGCTGCTGGATTCAAAACCCGCAGGCACCGTATCCCCAACGTCGACTATTTTGCCCTCGGCAATAAACACGTCGGTCTTGCGGTCGATGTTGTTAGCCGGATCAATCAGGCGGCCGCCCTTGATGTGGATTTTCATACTGCTCATGGTGCTCATTGCCCCCCCGCCAGCATCGCCATCACCGCCATACGCACGGCGATGCCGAAGGTGACTTGCGGCAAGATCACCGCCTGTGTGCCATCGGCCACGGCCGAATCAATTTCTACGCCCCGGTTCATCGGCCCCGGGTGCATGACAATGGCGTCGGGCTTGGCGAGCGCCAGTTTCTCGGCGGTGAGGCCGTAGGATTTGAAGTATTCCTGCGGGCTGGGCAACAGCGCGCCCTGCATGCGTTCGTTTTGCAGGCGCAGCATCATCACTACATCCACACCGCGCAGGCCTTCTTTCATGTCGTTGAACACCCGCACGCCCATGCGCTCAACGCCGGTGGGCAGCAGGGTTTTGGGGGCGATCACACGCACTTCGGGCACGCCCAGCGTGGTCAGCGCGTGAATCTGGCTGCGCGCCACGCGCGAGTGCAACACGTCGCCGACGATGGCGATGGTGAGTTGCGTGAAATCCTTTTTGTAATGCCGGATGGTGTACATGTCCAGCAGGCCTTGCGTCGGATGTGCGTGGCGTCCGTCGCCGGCATTCACCACATGAATATGGTCGCGCCCGGTGGCGGCCAGATGCTGGGCGATGAGGTAGGGCGCGCCGGATGAGGCGTGACGCACCACGAACATGTCGGCCTGCATCGCGGCGAGGTTATCGACCGTGTCGAGCAGGCTCTCGCCCTTGGCGGCCGAGGAGGAGTTGATGTGGAGATTGATGACGTCAGCCGAGAGGCGCTTGGCGGCGATCTCGAAAGTGGTGCGGGTGCGCGTGGAGTTTTCAAAGAACAGGTTGAACACGCTCTTGCCGCGCAGCAGCGGCACCTTTT
>CAJAWW010000256.1 GCA_903946745.1 uncultured beta proteobacterium | reverse complement strand
GACCGCTTCCACATCGACGATCCGCCCCTGCGCGTCTTCGACACCCATAAACACCGAAGCGGGTATTTCACCCGTCATTCCGGCGAAGACCTGTAGCGTGTCCCCGGAAAATGCCGACTTGGTCATTGGGGTGAACCAGGCCGGTTTTGCGCCCAGCTTGATCCCCTTGATGGTCATGCGGGGCTGCCGCAAGCGGTGAAACTGCACAAGAATGCGCTCGGCAATACCTTCTTGCGGTGAGACGAACTCACACGCACCGCCGGTTTCTCTGGCCACGTCGCTAAGCAAACCCGCATCGGCCGACAACCCGACGCCGATGGTGAATATACGGTGACCGGAGGCCGTCGCCGCCGTGACGATGGCCTCGCGATCCCACACCTGCCCGTCGGTAATGAGCAGTATTTGTTGTGGCGGCACATCATGGCCGGGTTCCACCTTGTTCTTGTCCAGAATCGACCGGATGTTTCCGGTTTTACCCGGCGAGTTGTTTGGCGCAGCGCCCGACTGTTTCAGCACCGAACGCAGGGCGTGGGCGGTTTCAGAGCCGCCCATGGTGGCATCCAGTGTTTCCAGCCGCTTCCAGGCCGTCGTAATGTTGCCCGCTTCAGCCGGCACCAGATCATTCCAGAAATGTTCAACCTTGCTGCCAAACAGCGCGATGTTGAAATAGTCACCGGGACGCAACTGATTCAGAATCTCCAAGGCCGCTTTGCGCGCCTGAGCAATGCTGATGCCGGCCATTGAACCGGAACAATCAATCAGCACCTTCAAACGCAAGGGCAGTTCTTCCGATTTCGGCAACAATGGCACATGAAACGCAGCAAGAATCACTTTTTCGCCACTGCCATCGTTGCCATCGTTGCCATCCTTGCCCGCCGCATCAAACACCAGCGCGTGGCTTTCCTCGCTGCCCTTCATCAACAACACAAAATCGCGGTCGAGCATGGCGTTGCCAGCCAACCGGATTTGCAACTGCTTGTCGCCACGCGTCGTTGAAACAGGATGCGTGGGGCAGGCAATTTCACCCTCGGCCAGATGGCCTTCCACCGTCAGGCACAATTCAAACGGATAGGCGTTCAGCAAGTTGGTTTCCGGCACCTGATGTGAGGCCAGCCCGGTTTTTTCCGGCTGACCGTAACGCGGTGCCAGTGTGGTCGGCAACATCAGGCGCACGCGCTCGCCATGCCAGGACAACATCAACGCATAACGATAGCTGACCACCGCTGATTCTCCGGGCATCAGGTTGCCAAGGTTCATCGTGTGCAGCCCCGCAGCACTGACTTCCACCATCAGAGCCGTATTGCCGTCCGTGATGACTTCTTCGTACTGCCTTTCAGCCAGTGGGCGTTTGATGACGTGCGCCTGCAGGTGCCGCCCCCCGATCTCAAGATCCACAGAAAGCAGCACCGCGCCAATCGGCAATGGAAAGGTATAGATCGCCTCGATACCCCCGGGGCGCTGATTGCTGAAGTGCTGTGTAGCAATGATTTCTGCCAGATTGCCGCGCACCCGGCCTTCCACACGCACCCGCTGCAGCGCGACGGCCACGCCATCATTGGCGCGCAAAATGGATTCGGGAAGCCCCTTATTCAGTAGCGTCATCATTGCCCTCGCAGTGTTCACCGTGTACGTTCAGGGACTGATACAGCGCCATCACGCCCCGGAAAAGTTTTCGCACATCTTCGGGGCTCATGCCCGCCCGGCCGGGTTCCAGCGTTAGTTCAAGCCCATCGGCAATCACCAGATGGCTCCACACTTCGACCGACCCCGCCCCCCGTGGCCGGACAGGCGGCAGCGCCGATGCGTCCGGGTCGGCAAGAATTTCACGGATGCGGTCCAGCGACAGGCCGGCCTGCTGCCATTTGCGTATCGTCAGCAGTTGCTCCAGATGCACCGCGGTGTAAAACGCCGCACGCTTTTCGCCGACAGGTCGATCGACCAGCCCCTGCTGAATGTAATAGCGCACGGTGCGGCGCGGCAACTCCACCAGTGCGGCCAGTTCGTCGATGGAATAGCTGGGCGCGGATATCTCGTTCATAGCGCGATTTATAGACACTCTTGCTGTATCTGTCAAGTGTCAATAACTGCCGCACCAATGCAATCCATGAATTAAAAAGTGTGGCGATCATCGCCTGAACCGAAATGTTCCGATGACATAAGCGCCAGCCTGCGCAGCGCCGGCGCTGACGGCATCGACCACCTTGCGCCCTGCCGATTTTTCCGGCAAACCGTCCTGCACGATCTCAACCGGGGTATGTCGTCGCCCGCGTGCTGTTTCGCGCGTGGCAGCGTCATTGCCTTCCGCCAGTGCGTTGGCCGCCATCAAAGACTGGTGGCCTTCCAGCGGCAGGGTGACCGGAAGATCATGGTACGCCGCCGGCTGAATCACCGCATCCACGAGCAAGTGATAGGCCAGGCCGGCACTGGTGCCAATGGCCAAGCTCTCGGTCAGCGGCCGACCGATGCGGGCAAGACCGTCCCAGATCGAATCATGATCCACCGGCAGTTTGCCATGCACCTCGGCAGACAAGTCTGCCATGGCCAGCAGCATGCCCTCGACAACAATGCCGGCAATAATCGTGTGAGTTAGCGGCGAACGGTGCGCGCCGATCCCGGCCAGCAGATCAAGATCGGGAATGCCGCCGTTGCCATCCAGCCCGCCAGAACCCGCAGAAAACCCCAGCAGCCCACCCAGCACCGCAGGAGCCGTCGTTCGTGGATCGCGGATCAACGCCCGCGACACCGTCACCATCAGCCGCATGCCATCGCGGCCAACGGCGAGCGTGCCATCAATGGCGGCGGCCGTGCGATCGCCCAGATGGGCAGAAAGTCGACGCTGGCGATACGCCGAAAACAAACCCAGCAACTCACCGCCGCCACTACGCGACAGCAACACCGCCAGTTTGGCCAACCCACCCACGCGCCGGCCGGCCAGCATCAGCAAACGCTTTGCGCAGCGCAGCCCCCAAGCCTTCAGGGCTTCCCGTTCCATGCGCGAAAGTGCGAATTCAAGTTCCTTGCACAACCGCGCCGCACGCGAATCGGCAAAGCCGGACGTTGCAGCAGCGAAGCGGGCGGTGGCGGTGGTCATCATCAACATTCCTTTCAGAATAGCGTCTCGCAATCTTCCATCTCCAGATTGCAGCGGGCTTGCGCAGCAGCTTCCCGGCGGAATACATCCATCGCGGAGCGGGTGGGTCGGGAGAGTCTATAGGCGTCTTCCATTGCCTGAACAACAGCAAATGCCGCCTGATCGACGCGCGCCGGTGGTGACGCATTGGCAAAACCGTTGATCTCGGCAATCGCCCAGCAGCCGGGTGCGGATTCTTCAACGGTCAGGCTGGCGACACGCTCACCGGTTTTACCGTAGCGCACAGAAAATGCGCGCAACATTCCTGCGCGGCAATGCCGACCATAGGAGCCAATGCAGTGCGCCATGGCAGCGCCCTCCACCGCCAGCGCAGCGTCGGAAGCCAACGCGGTGAAGCGAAAGCCACTCCATTCCACCTTGCGCACAAAGGGTGGCCACTCATCGAGTTTGTCTGATGTCGTGCCTGATGTTGTGACAGCTTTCGCGGCATTCAACTTTTGCCATTCGGCAAAGCGACGTTCCAGCGCCGGCCATCCTGCTTTCAGCAATCCGGCATCCGCTGTGGCGTGCAGGTCGCCAGAAAAGAACCACACAGCCAGTGGCGTAATCCGCTCAGCAATCCATCGTTCCAACGATGCAGATTGATATCCGGTTTCATAGGTTGCCGCCAGACACGCCTTCCATGCAGCGCGCAAAAAATGTGCAGGCACGGCATGCAGATGCTGTCGCGGAATCGCCCAGTCGCGCATCGCCGCTAACCGCCCAGCCGGCACAATCGATTGGTGCGTTACTTCGGTATTTGTAGAACATCTTGTAATTGGGGAAGCCAATGCTGAGGCTCGATGCTTCCGAGTAGCCATCTGCGCGAAGCAGATCATTGGCGACAAAGCTGCCGGAGGCAAGCGCGGCGCGTGGCACGATACCATCCGTCAAAATCTGTTCCAGATTTTCGATACGGGTGAAGTGGAACAGATGCGAAATCTGGCGTGTGTGAATCAAGGTGCGCATGGCCGCTAATTCCTGCGCTTGCTTCGCGGCGACGAATGCCTGCAGCGAGCCGTTGTCGGCGCGCAAGGCGCGTTGCGCCGCGCGCTCGGCATTTTTAGCAGCGGCGATTCTCGCCGCTTCGGTCTTGCGTCGTTGGCATTGTTCACGGCGTTCCGCGATTTCCTTCGATTTGTTTTCAAAGAAATTCCCCCACCCGGTGAGGACATCTATTCGAAAACTTCGCGGCGCAGCGGTGGGCGCGAAAACAATATCGCAATAATCCGTATCGTCGCTGTAGGTGCGCGTTATCTCGCCTTCGCCGAAAGTGACGTTGCGCACCTTCATGCCTATCAGGCAAGCGTTTGCGTCGGCAAAAGGTTGGTAAAGCGAGTACGCGGGGGCGTTGATGTGCATGGCACTGACTTTCAGCGGATGGCGGATGAATGCCATTTTCACCAGTGCCTTGAAATCGTTAAAGGATGACTACCGGAGATGTGGTTTCCAAGAGGTCGACTCAGGCGGACAGAAAAGTCGACGCTGGTAACACGGCAACCGACACTATGCGCCGCGCTAACAGCGCCCCTGCGTCTACAATGCGCTGGACGCTGGTTATCAGGCCATGGCGGCCGATACTGAACGCGTGGCTAATACGCAGGAATGGTGCAACGCTCTTGTCGAAGATATGCTCTATGAAACACGTTGGAATCCGGTGGGTCGCGTTCGACCCTGCCGTCGGCACTGAGCTTCGCAAAATCCAGCATGACTGAGAAAAAGTCGACGTTGGGGGAACGGTGTACTGAAGTCGCCACGCGTTGTCCGCGTTGTGGCAGCGCGTTTTTCTGTGGCGCATTGGTTAGCATGGCGGCCGGGCAGACCCGCTGCTGGTGCGCCGATTTGACGCCGTTGCCGTCTCGCTACCCGCAGGCCAGTGCGTGTTTCTGCCCCGACTGTTTGCGGAGTCTGACTACGCCTCAGGCTGACGAGTAGCGCTGCGGCAGCAGCAAAATAGCGTCGCGATTG
>CAJAWW010000255.1 GCA_903946745.1 uncultured beta proteobacterium | reverse complement strand
CACCTATCTTGGCCCCAGCAACACGACCAAACCGGGTGCCAAATTGATCGTAGACGAACTCACCATCCGCAACGCACGTGCGCAAGCCAGTGCGGCCTTCATGAACGGAAAAACCATTGAAGTCGCGCTACCCGACATCACCATGAAGGATATCGGCCGCGCCAAAGGTGGCATCACCGCCGGCGAACTCGGTCAGGAAATCACCAATGCCATAAAAGCGCGGCTCACCGGTGCCGTCAGCTTCGACCGCCTGATGAAGTCGACCGGCGAAGCCTTGGGCAAGGCGGGGGCGGCCGTCAAAGATTTGTTCAAGTAATCGCTGCGGAGCGCGAGACCACGATGCCAAAAATTTGTATGCGGTGATTCGGCGTATACTTCGGCGCGCGCCCCACCGGTTGGCGCGCCTCGGTTTGTTCGCCCGCGTTCCGTTATTGTTATTGCGGTTGCCTATTTCCGATCCCGTATCCCTTTAAGTGTCGTCGCCTGTACCGGGTCCCCGTGAGGGGCAGGCCGATTCAGGAGCTTCAATTAATGCTGTTCGATGATCTCGGGCTGATGCCCGAACTGCTGCGCGCCGTTAAAGACGCCGGCTACACCAGTCCCACCCCGATTCAAGCACAAGCCATTCCCATCATTCTTGCGGGCAAGGATGTCATGGGTGGCGCGCAAACCGGCACTGGCAAAACCGCCGGCTTCACCCTGCCTTTGCTACAACGTCTGGCGCGCCACGCCAACGCCTCGCCCTCCCCCGCGCGTCATCCGGTGCGTGCGCTGATTCTCGCGCCAACACGCGAACTCGCCATGCAGGTGCACGAAAGCGTGGTCACCTACAGCAAACACCTGCCCCTGCGCTCAGTGTGCATTTATGGCGGCGTGGATATCAAGCCGCAAATCGCCGAACTGCGTGCCGGACGCGAGATCGTCATCGCCACGCCCGGCCGCCTGCTCGACCACGTCGAACAAAAAACCGTCAGCTTCAACTTTGTCGAAGTGCTGGTGCTCGACGAAGCCGACCGCATGCTCGACATGGGCTTCATCCCCGACATCAAGCGCATTCTGGCCATGCTGCCTACCGCGCGGCAAAGCCTGCTGTTTTCGGCGACGTTCTCCAACGAAATCAAGAAACTTGCCGACAGCATGCTGAAAGAGCCGCAACTGATCGAAGTGGCGCGTCGCAATGCGGTGTCGGAAACCATCACCCATCGCGTGTATCCGGTGGCATCAGACCTGAAACGCAGCCTGCTGGTGCATTTGCTGACGCATCAGATCGGTGATCGCGAACCCGGCCAGGTGCTGGTCTTCGTCGGCACCAAGTTCGGTGCCAGCCGCTTGGCTGTGTATCTGGAGCGCCAAGGTATTGCTGCCGATGCAATTCACGGCGACAAGAGCCAGGCACAGCGTACCGATGCACTGGAAGGCTTCAAGTCCGGCAAGATTCGCGTACTGGTCGCCACCGACGTTGCCGCGCGTGGGCTGGACATTGATGATCTGCCGCACGTCATCAACTATGAACTGCCGCACACCGCCGAAGATTATGTACATCGCATCGGCCGCTCCGGCCGTGCCGGCAAGACGGGTGATGCCACCTCGCTGGTCGCGCCCGAAGAATCTGGACATCTGGCAGAAATCGAGAAACTGATAAAAAAGCAGATAGAACGCCACGAGATCAGCGGGTTCGACCCCGGTGCACCCGGTGCCCGCAGCAGTGAGCGTGACCGCCCCCCGGGCAGATCGGCCGGCAAATCGGCCGGCGCTGGCCATCGCCGTGAGCACGAAGAGCACCGTCGCGAGAAAGAGCGCGAAGTACGACAACGTGAACCCGCCACGTCGCGCCTGCCGCCGCCGCATCTGCCTGCAGCCTCGGCACACTTACCAAAGCTGGATTTCGATCCGAACAAACCCTATCAGAACAAGTCCGAACACCACGTTCAGCCCGTGCCGGAAAAGCCTTCGCCAACACGACCGCAATCACCGGTAGCCGCCCTGCTCGGAGGCATGGGCAAAAAGCCCTGACCGCTACAAAATTCAGCCTATCTGCACTATTCCCTCGCACACCGCGAGGGGCACCGTCAGCAGGGATTCCCCCTCACAATCACCAGACTCACAGTAGCCATCCTGCCAGCGATAACGCGCATAGTGCACGTTGCAACTGATACTGACGTGCGGGTTGAAGATGAGTTGTTCGGGCTTTTCTGCCAGCGGCACGCCAAAATGGGCGCAGCTATTCACGTAGCCAAACACCCCGTCACCACTGCGCAGCACCAGTAAGCGAAACGGCTTTTCGGCTGCGCCGAAAGAAAACATTTTCGCACCACCGTCCGCCACTGCGTCCAGCGCACAGACACTGCACCCTTGCTCGGGTGCACCGGGCAAGCCTCGCCATTCGACCGGTTGAGCTTTTTTCATTCCTGTACTCCAACATAAAAACGGGCAACCCGCAGGTTGCCCGTTTTTACAACACGATTACAAAAAAGATCAGGCAAGCATCATGCGACCAGTGGCACAATCAGCAGCGCCACAATGTTGATGATCTTGATGAGCGGGTTAACCGCCGGGCCGGCGGTGTCTTTGTACGGATCGCCCACGGTATCGCCGGTCACGGCGGCCTTGTGTGCTTCCGAACCCTTGCCACCAAAATTGCCGTCTTCGATATATTTCTTGGCGTTATCCCACGCACCACCACCGGTGGTCATGGAGATCGCGACGAAGAGACCCGTAATGATAGTGCCCATCAGCGCGCCACCCAGAGCACGAACACCGGCACCAACGCCATCAACGGCGGGCATCAACGCGTTCATACCGAAGGCGACGACCACCGGAACCAGCACCGGCAGCAGCGACGGGATCATCATTTCCTTGAT
>CAJAWW010000254.1 GCA_903946745.1 uncultured beta proteobacterium | reverse complement strand
TTAGCTACAACCTCAACCGTGCTTCTGGCGTATTGGAGTACCGGTACAACGCTGCGAGTGGCGAAGCACGCGTTAACCGGCTGAATTGCGGCAAGGTCAAGCTATAGCCTTGCAAAGATCGGTGTGTGGCCTGCTACGCAGGCTCCGACCGACCTCAATGCGGTCACGCGTCGCGGATCAGAATCGCCAGTTCGCGATCAAGTTCGCGCGGGTCGCCGGCATTAAGCTCGACCAGTCGTCGCAAATGCGTGATGCTGTCAAGATCAATGCTATCGCAACGCAATCCGACATGCGAGCCCTCAACGTGCAGCGCCGTGGCCAGCATTGTGATGGCCGTGCCCGGCGCGAGGTCAAGCTTTAGCTGACAACTTTCACCAGATTTGACATGCCACGCGTCATTGACCTCAAGCAGTGCGCCTTTCAGCGAGATGTCGATCAGCTTGGCGTGGTTTTGTCCGCCGTGCGTGGTGACACGCACGGGTGAGTGAAATACAGCCCGCCAGAAGAGACGGCGCTCAGCGTTTTTGTTCATCTGCTTTTCCCTTGCGTGGTTTCTTGCTGAAATCGATGCCGGTAAATAGATTCTGTAACGGACACGGCACCCGTTTGCTGCACTGGTGCTCGTGTGCGCATTCCTTCTTGGTTTGATCGAGCAACACAATTTCGTTGCAGTGCGGGCAGAACTCGAACGGAGAGTCGAACACGATGTACCCCCTTTCGTCAGCGACCGATGACCGATGGAACCATGCGAACGACGCAAATCTTGTTTTGATTATAGGCGGCTCCTGCCGTCGGGTAATATCTCGGCATGAAAATCGCAACGTGGAACGTGAATTCGCTCAAAGTGCGCCTGCCGCAGGTGATCGACTGGCTGGCGGCAACGCAGACCGATGTGCTGTGCCTGCAGGAAACCAAGATGGAGGACAAGGTCTTCCCCTATGGCGAACTGGCAGCGGCTGGCTACCACGCGATCCACAACGGGCAGAAGACCTACAACGGCGTGGCGATATTGACGCGCCCGGACATTGACATGCCGCAGTTTGATTTGCCCGCGTTCGACGATCCGCAGAAGCGCGTAATCGCGGCCACGGTGAATGACGTGCGGATCGTGTGCGCTTACATGCCCAACGGTCAGGCGGTGGGGTCGGACAAATACGAATACAAATTGAAATGGCTGACGGCGCTGATCCGGTGGCTGGGTGAAGAACTGCAGCGTTACCCGCGACTGGCGTTGCTGGGCGATTTCAACATTGCGCCCGACGATCGCGATGTGCATGATCCGGCGGCCTGGAAGGATCAAATTTTGTGCAGCGAGCCGGAACGCGATGCCTTCCGCCGCATGCTCGAACTGGGGCTGAGTGATGCCTTTCGTCTGTTCGATCAGCCGGAAAAGATTTTTTCCTGGTGGGATTACCGCATGATGGGATTTCGTCGCAATCAGGGCATGCGCATCGACCACATTTTGCTGTCGGCACCTTTGGCGGCAGCGTGCACCGCATGCGGGGTCGACAAGGCGCCGCGCAAACTGGAGCGACCCTCCGATCATGCGCCGGTGGTCGCCGAACTCACATGAATACCGAGGAACTTCAGGCGCTCTACCCGGTGCTGGCGCGCCTGCCGGATCCGCTCGTGCAGTCGGTGGTGGATGCCTTGCAGACCATGGAGGTGCCGGCGGGAACTGCGGTGTTCGATGAACATCAGCCCTGTCGTGGCTTTCCCTTTGTGCTGGCCGGGGCGATTCGTGTCGTTAAAACGGCGGCCAACGGGCGTGAGTTACCGTTGTACCGCGTGGTGCCCGGCGAGAGCTGCATCATTTCATCGAGTTGCCTGCTCGGCCGTGCTGACTACAATGCCCGCGGCATCACCGAAGGCCCGACCACGCTGGCGCTGCTGCCGCGTGCGTTGTTTGAGCAACTGTTGGCGCAGCCGGCGTTCCGCGATTTTGTTTTTGCGCTCTTTGCCGAACGCATGGCCGACCTGATGCAACTGGTCGAGGAGGTCGCCTTCAAAAAACTCGACCAGCGTCTGGCCGGGTTGCTGCTCGGCAAGGGGCGCATGGTGCATGCGACCCACCAGCAACTGGCCGATGAACTGGGCAGCGTGCGCGAGATGGTCAGTCGCTTGTTAAAGGGGTTTGCCGAGCAGGGGTTGGTGCGTTTGGGTCGCGAGCAGGTTGAATTGCTCGACCCCGCTGGTCTGCGGCGCGTGGCTGCCGCGCTTTGATCGCCTGTGTGACCTAGGTTACAGAGTTTTCTGCGGAATACGGGTGTAATGCTCTCACGGTAAGACAACCCAGTAAGACAACCACCAAGGAGAACATCATGAAATTGAACGTTGGCGGCATTGACCGCGTGGTACGTGTAGCAGCAGGTCTGGGGCTGGTGGGCTGGGCAGCAATGGGCGGCCCGGTGTGGGCGTGGATCGGCGTGGTGCCAATCTTCACCGGGGCCATGGGTTTTTGCCCGGCTTATACACTCATCGGCATGAATACCTGCCCGTTGAAGGAAAAAAGTCAGAGCTGATTTTCTGCATCGTTGGGTGCAAGTAACGTGGTGCATGTTCGGCAAACAGGTAATATGTAGTCGATAAGATGGCTTCGCCACGTTACGAGGAGACAGATATGCCCAATCGGCCAGTTCGTGAACTTATTCAGGGTCAACAGGTGCTGTCGGCACCGGCGAGCATGACCGTTGCCGAAGCCGCCCGCCGCATGAAAGCGGCGAAAGTGGGTGCTTTGATGGTGGTGGTCGATGACGATCTGGTCGGCTTGTTCACCGAGCGCGATGCGCTCTACCGTGTATTGGCGGCCGGGCTTGATCCGGCGAAGACAACGGTGGCGGCGGTGATGAGCTCAAACTTGCGCACCATCTCGCCAGACCGGCCCTTTGCACATGCCTTGCACCTGATGTATGACGGCGGATTTCGCCATGTGCCGGTCGTAGAAAACGGCAAGCCCGTGGGCATGGTGTCGGCGCGCGATGCGCTGGGCCCCGAGATGGAACAGTTCAAGGCGGAGTTGGATACCCGCGAGCGGATTGGCGAGATTCTCGGCTGAGTAGCCGGGCCACCACGCCATCCCCGGCCACTTTGCCGCTGGCTAGGCACGCGGTGAGCAGATAACCGCCGGTCGGCGCTTCCCAATCCAGCATTTCGCCGGCGCAAAATACGCCGGGCAGGGCGTGCAACATCAGTTGCGCGTCGAGTTCTGAAAACATCACGCCACCGGCGCAACTGATGGCTTCGTCGAGTGGGCGCGTGGCATGCAAGGTGAGTGGCAGGGCTTTCAGTAGCGCGGCGAGTTGCGGCATGTGATGCAGTTGGTCGGCGTGGGCGGCTTCGTACAGTAGCGCGGCCTTGACACCGCTGATGCCGGCGCGACGCCGCAGATGATTGGCCAGCGAATCACGCCCCTGTGGATGTTGCAGATCGGCGCTCAAGCGTGGCAGAGCGCGATCCGGACATAAATCGATCGACAATACAGCCTGCCCATCGCGTTCGATGGCATCGCGGAGCGCTGCGCTGAAGGCATACACCACCCCGCCTTCGATACCGTGGCGGGTTATCAGAAACTCCCCGCGGCGCTGTTCGGCACCCACACGCAAGGTGACCGACTTGACCGGCTGGCCGGCAAAGTGTTGGCGCAGATGGTCGCTCCAGCGGATTTCAAACCCACAGTTCGCCGGTCGTAACGGCGCAACGGCGATCTGCCGCGCGGCGAGCCATGGCATCCATGCGCCGTCCGAACCCAGACGTTGCCAACTGCCGCCACCGAGTGCCAGCACCGTTGTTTCAGCGTCGACTTTTCGGGTGCCGTGCGGGGTCGAAAAGCACAGCGCGCCCGCGTCATCCCAGCCGCACCAGCGATGCCGGGGATGCACGCGTACTCCTTGGCGGCCGAGTCGTTGCAGCCACGCGCGCAGTAGCGGCGCGGTTTTCATGCCCAGCGGGAAGACGCGGCCGGAGCTGCCGACAAAGGTTTCGATACCCAGCCCGGCCGCCCAGTCGCGCACTTGTTGCGCCGCGAATTGTTGCAGCCATTCACCGACGCGGGTGTGTTGTGCGCCGTAGCGTTGCACGAAATCTGCCGCCGGTTCGGTGTGCGTGAGATTCAGCCCGCCGATGCCTGCACGCAGCAGCTTGCGGCCGACGCTGGGCATGGCGTCATAAATATCCACGCCAAAGCCGGCAGCACTGATGACCTCGGCGGCCATCAAGCCGGCCGGCCCACCGCCGATGACGATGACGCGCTCAGTCACTCAGCGAACGCACTTAGCGAATATCGCCCAGCGAGTTGGCGATGCGCACGAAATCGGTGACACCGAGGTCTTCGGCGCGTGCCGTCGGCGTGATGCCGAGGCGTTGCAGTGCGCTTTCGTCAATCAACGCCCGCAGGGTGTTGCGCAACATTTTGCGGCGTTGCGAGAAGGCCGTGGTGACTACTTTGGCAAATACGTCGTTGTTGCTTGCCGTGTGTTCAGCGTCGACTTTTGCGAAGTCGACGGGAATCATGCGCACGATGGCGGAATCGACCTTGGGCGGTGGATTGAACGAACCGGGCGGCACGATGAACAGGCGCTCCATGTGGAAACGATATTGCAACATCACCGAGAGTCGGCCAAAGGTGCCGCTGCCGGGTGCCGCGACCATGCGGTCGACCACTTCTTTTTGCAGCATGAAGTGCATGTCATGAATCTGCGGCGCGTAGCCCACCAAATGGAACAACAATGGGCTGGAGATGTTGTAGGGCAGATTGCCGACAATCTTGAGCCGCGCGTTGTTTTGTTTGAGTGCGCCGAAATCAAATTCGAGCGCGTCGCCCTCGTGGATAGTCAGTCGTTCCGGAGCAAAACGCTGGCGTAGCCGGGCGATCAGGTCGCGGTCAATTTCTACGACATGCAGAGGTTCGATGCGTTCCAGCAGCGGCTCGGTCAGCGCGCCGAGGCCGGGGCCGATCTCCACCACGGTGTCGCCGTTGCGTGCGCCAACGGCATCGACAATTTTGTGAATCACGCCGGCAGAGACCAGAAAGTTCTGCCCGAAACGCTTGCGCGCGGTGTGGCCGTCGATGGTTTTCATGAGAAATTCAAACGTGAAATCTTAGTTTAACCACGGGGAGCACGGGGGGCACGGGGAAATTCAATTGCTTACTGCATTTACTGCCGTAGACTTTTGCTTTTCCCCGTGTCCCCCGTGCACCCCGTGGTCAACTGCTTTTCCTAGATTCATGCCCGCAACGCCATCGCAATCGCAGCATCCACGGCGGCGAACAGGCTGTTGGGCGAGGCGTTGCCAGTCCCGGCGAGTTCCAGCGCCGTGCCGTGATCGACCGAGGTGCGAATGATGGGCAGGCCGAGCGTGATGTTGATGCCTTCATCAAATGCGGCGTATTTGAGGACGGCCAGCCCCTGGTCGTGATACATCGCCAGTTGTGCGTCGGAACCGGCCAGCACGTTTTGGGTGAACAATGTGTCGGCGGGTAGCGGGCCGATCAGGTTCATGCCGCCGTGTTCCGGCCGCCGCAATTTTTCCAGCACCGGCGTGATGACCTCGATTTCTTCGCGCCCCATGTGGCCACTTTCGCCGGCGTGTGGGTTGAGGCCGGCGACCAGAATGCGGGGCTGGGCGATGCCGAATTTTGTTTGCAGATCGGCATGCAAAATACGCAGCGTGGTTTCGAGTTCGTTTTGTGTCAGCGCAGCGGGCACGTCTTTCAGGGCGAGGTGCGTGGTCGCCAGCGCGACACGCAATCCGGAGTGACCGCTCATGTCGGCCAGCATCATCACCACGCGCGGCGTGGCGGTGTGTTCGGCGAGATATTCGGTGTGCCCGGTGAAGGCTATGCCGGCGTCGTTGATGATGCCCTTGTGCACCGGGGCGGTGACCATGGCGGCGAATTCGCCACTGACACACCCGGCGAGCGCAGTGTCGAGTATGTCGAGCACATAGCGCGCATTGGCGGTGTCGAGGCGTCCGGCCAGCGTCGACTTTTGCAAGGGGATGTGGCGGATTTCGATGCTGCCGATTTCAATGCCCAGTTGCTGTGCGCGCGCCGTCAAAAGTGCCCGGTCGCCGATCACCACCAACCGTGCCGGCCCATCTGACCCATTGCGCTCGGCCAGCCGCAGGCAGATGTCGGGGCCGATGCCGGCTGGTTCGCCCGAGGTGACGGCGATCACCGGCATTACCTTGCGATCAGCGCTCTTCGGTACGAATTTCGACATGGGCGCGATCGCGCATCTGGCGCACCCAGTCCTGATAGGCTTCATCGGACTTGCGCGCGCGCAGATTTTGGCGCGCGGCGAGACGCTGCCGTTCTTTGGTAGCGTCCTCGGTACGACGTTCGAGCACCTGGATCAGGTGGAAACCAAACGGCGACTGAACCGGATCGCTGAGCTGGTTGATCTTCAGCGCATCCATGGCTTTTTCGAAATCCGGCACCGTGTCGCCCTGATACATCCAGCCCAGGTCGCCACCTTTGGCGGCAGAAAGATCGTTGGAATGCAGACGCGCAAGTTCGGCAAAGTCGGTGCCGTTTTCAATCCGTTCCTTGAGGAGCACCAGTTTGCGATGCGCCTCGACATCCGAGACGATTGCATTGGTCTTGATCAAAATATGGCGCGCGCGCGTCTGCTTCCTCCCTGTGGCCGGCGCGGCACCGGCACCACCACGCTGGTCGACCAGCTTGATGATATGAAAGCCGGCGGGACTGCGCAGAATCTCGCTGACCTCGCCGACCTTGAGTTTTTGTACCGCC
>CAJAWW010000253.1 GCA_903946745.1 uncultured beta proteobacterium | reverse complement strand
GACGAGACGTCAGTAAGGTAGTTGACCCCGGCGGCGGCAAGATCTACCGGACTTATCTGCATGGCCAAAACCGGAATCACCCGGCATGAGGGGTAAAATGTCCGCTTGTTTTCAACAACTCACTGACCCATGCCGGCAATCCCTCCCCGCAAGGCGCTGATGAATCCGGAGTTTCGTCGCCGCGGCATTTATATTCTGCCCAATCTGCTGACCACAGTGGCTTTGTTCGCGGGTTTCTATGCCATTGTGCAGGCCATGAACGGTCGTTTCGAATACTCTGCAGTGGCAATTTTTGTCGCCATGGTGTTCGATGGACTGGATGGTCGGGTGGCGCGTATGACGCGCACGCAAAGCGATTTTGGCGCCGAATACGATTCCCTTTCCGATATGGTGTCATTCGGCGCGGCGCCTGCGTTGGTGATCTACGAGTGGGCGCTCAAGGATATGGGTAAGCTCGGCTGGATTGCGGCATTCATTTATTGCGCTGGCACGGCGTTGCGTCTGGCGCGCTTCAATACCAATATTGGTGTGGTCGACAAACGATATTTTCAGGGCATGCCAAGCCCTGCGGCTGCGGCGTTGATCGCTGGCCTGATTTGGGTTCTGCTTGATATGGGGGTCACGGGCTCGGAAGCTCGCTGGCCGGCTTGTATCCTGACTATTTTTGCTGGCGTGACGATGGTCAGCAATATTCCCTACTGGTCGGGAAAGGACATCAATCTGCGCAAGAGTGTGCCTTTTGTGATGGTGGCGGCAATCGCACTGGGCTTTGGCCTCATTTCATTTCACCCGCCCGGTGTGCTGTTTGCACTATTTATGGCCTACGGAGTGTCCGGGTATGTGACGGCGCTCTGGCGTTGGCGTGGCAAGCGAAAAGATATTGCACGTCCTGAATAAAATCGATATAGTCGAAACCATGTTTGCGACGATTCTCTTCTCCGCACTGTTTCTTGCACTTTCTGGCGCGCTCATTGTCCGCCAGTCGCTGCGCGCCAAGCCGCTTCCGCTGCTGCGCCGCGCGCGCTAAAACACCCCACCCAACAACCCGGTAGTCTAGTGCCCGTCCCGAGCAGGGAGAGGTCGCATCCATTTTTTTGCGTCGCACCAGGAGAAATTCATGTCCAAAGATCAGTTGATTATTTTTGATACCACGATGCGTGATGGCGAGCAGAGCCCCGGTGCATCCATGACCAAGGACGAAAAATTGCGTATCGCCCGCCAGCTTGAGCGGCTCAGGGTCGATGTGATCGAAGCCGGTTTTGCTGCGGCAAGCCCCGGTGATTTTGATGCTATCCGGGCGGTTGCCGAGGCGGTCAGGGAATCCACCGTGTGCTCATTGGCGCGCGCCAGTGAAAGCGACGTGCGCCGCGCCGGCGAGGCGATCAAGCCGGCGGTACGCGGACGTATTCACACCTTCATTGCCACCTCACCCATTCACATGGAAAAGAAGTTGCGCATGAGCCCGGATCAGGTGGTCGAGGCGGCCGTCAAGGCGGTGCAGTGGGCGCGCGAATACACGGATGATGTCGAGTTTTCGGCGGAGGATGCGGTGCGTTCGGATTTCGATTTTCTATGTCGTGTTTTCGATGCGGTGATCGCGGCAGGTGCAAAAACCATCAATGTTCCCGATACGGTCGGTTACAGCATTCCGGAGCAGTGGGGCGAGCGTATGCGTTTGCTCATCGAGAAGGTGCCCAATGCCGATAAGGTGGTTTGGTCTACGCATTGCCATAATGATCTTGGCATGGCTTCGGCTAACTCGCTGGCAGCGGTGCTTAACGGTGCGCGTCAGGTGGAGTGCACCATCAATGGTCTGGGCGAGCGTGCGGGCAATGCGGCGCTGGAAGAGATTGTGATGGCGGTGCGCACGCGCAAGGATTTGTTCCCTGTTGAGACCCGGATTGACGCGTCGCAGATTGTCGCCACTTCGCGCCTGGTGTCACAAATCACCGGTTATGTGGTGCAACCAAATAAAGCGGTGGTCGGTGCCAATGCCTTCGCGCACGAGTCTGGCATTCATCAGGATGGTGTGCTCAAGCATCGCGAGACCTACGAGATCATGCGTGCCGAAGATGTCGGCTGGAATGCCAACAAGTTGTCGCTCGGCAAGCTCTCCGGCCGCAATGCGTTCAAGACCAAATTGCAGGAGCTTGGCATCGAAGTAGGCAGTGAAGAGGCGCTGAATGCGGCCTTTGGTCGCTTTAAGGCCTTGGCCGACAAAAAGCGGGAAATTTTTGACGAGGATGTGCAAGCGTTGATGAGCGACGAGCAT
>CAJAWW010000252.1 GCA_903946745.1 uncultured beta proteobacterium | reverse complement strand
TGGGCTTTCCAGGCGTGGCCGAAAATGATTTCAAAGTCAGCGTGGTGACGCCCGGCGCTGTCTTTCTCCCATGCACGGAAGCTTTGCCGCCAGTGTTGCCACGCTTGCTGACCCAGCAGGGCGTTGCGCACGCCCAGATGCCGCTGGTCGGCGAGAAACTGGCGCGGGCTGGTGTAGGTCAGGGCAATCATTTCCATATCCATCACCGGGTCGGCAAAGCCGGCGGTGACGAGCAGGTCGCCGATGTCGTGCATGTCATGAAAACGCCGGATCGAAGGGCTGGTGGCACGCAATGGCTTCAGGGTGTCGGGGCCGAGCATGGCGAACATCAGCAGGCCATCAACTGCCAGCACACGATGCAGTTCGCGCAGGGCGGGCAGCGGGTCGTCGAGCCAGTGCAGCATGAGGTTTGACCAGACCAGATCAAGGCTGCGCGCGGCCAGCGGCAAGGCGCGCACGTCGGCGTTGAGCAAGTGCGGGGTGCGGCGCAGCAGGCGTTGTGTCAGGGCGCACCGTTTGCGTACTTGCTGCAACATGGGCAGGGCATAGTCGATGGCGAGTGGCTGCGCGCCCTTGTAACGCTGCTGCAATGCACGAATGCCGTCGCCGGTGGCACAACCTATATCGGCAATGCGGTGCGGGGTGAGTCGGATCAGATCGAGCCGCTGCGCCATGCGCGCACCGGTCTCTTGCGCCAGCACGGCCGCTTCGTCGTAGGAGACGGCGGCCTGCATAAAGTTTTGTTTCAAATTGCGACGAGCCCCAATCGCTGAAACAGCGATTCGTCGCGGTCGGCTTCGGGGTTGCCGGCGGTGAGCAATTTATCGCCATAAAAAATGGAATTGGCACCCGCCAGAAAACACAGCGCTTGTTGTTCGTCGCTCATTTCCTGCCGTCCGGCGGAAAGCCGCACCATGGAACTTGGCATGGCGATGCGGGCCACCGCAATGGTGCGGATGAACTCAAAGGGGTCGAGCGGCGGCGCATTTTCCAGCGGCGTGCCAGGCATGGGCACAAGCTCGTTGATCGGCACTGACTCTGGCGGCGGGCTCATGTTGGCGAGCTCGGCCAGGAGTGCTGCGCGGGCGCGGCGGGTTTCGCCCATGCCGACAATGCCGCCGCAACACACTTTGATGCCGGCCTCGCGCACTTTGTCGAGCGTGTTGAAGCGTTCGCCCTGACCGTGCGTGGTGATGACCTGCGCGTAGAACTCGGGGGCGGTGTCGATATTGTGGTTGTAGTAATCCAGCCCGGCCTCGGCGAGGCGTTCGGCCTGGCCTTCTTTGAGCGTGCCCAGCGTCACGCAGGTTTCCAGCCCCAGCGCTTTAACGGCGCGGATCATTTCAGTGACACGTTCAAGATCGCTCTCTTTGGGGCCACGCCACGCCGCACCCATGCAAAAGCGCGAGGCACCCTTGTCGCGCGCGGCGGTGGCGGCGGCGAGCACCTCGGGCAGTTCGAGCAGCGCCTCGCGCTCAACCTTGCCGTGGTGGGCGGACTGCGAACAATAACCGCAATCTTCAGAGCAACCACCGGTCTTGATCGACAGCAGGGTGGATCGCTGAATGGCGTTGGCTTCGTGGTGCTGACGATGCACCTGCTGGGCGCGGTACAGCAGGTCGTTGAAGGGGAGTGCGAACAACGCTTCCAGCGCGTCGGTGGTGCAGGTCTTTTCGGCAATAGCGGTCATCGCAGCGGGCTCGATAGAATGCAGGGAGGCGTGCATCTTGGTGGATGAACATGGGGTTGTCAATTCAGTCGGTATTTCAGTCGGTATTTCAGTCCGCTGTTTCAATGCTGCTACCGCGCGACTGCTTTCTGTGTGGCGCGGCATGCGAAGACGTATTTTTGTGTGCCGACTGCAGCACCCGGCTACCGACCCTGCCGGCGCAGTGTTGCCCGGTGTGTGCGTTGCCCACCCCGATGGCGGAGGTGTGCGGTGCCTGCCTTCAACACGCGCCGCATTTTGATGCCACGCATGCGTTGTGGCGCTATGACTTCCCTATCGACAAACTGGTGCAGTCGATCAAGTATTCGCACCGTCTTTCCAGCGTCGACTTTTTTGCACAGGCGATGGCGCAGTTGCTTGAAAAAACGACCACCAGGCCGCTGCCCGATTGGGTGCTACCGGTACCACTTTCAGCAGAACGCTTGCGCGAGCGCGGCTTTAATCAATCGGTAGAACTCGCACGGCCGCTGGCGCGTGCGCTGGGGGTGCCCCTGGAACTACATGCCGTACAACGCCCCCGCCACACCGCACCACAAGCCGGCCTGCCGTGGAAGGAACGGGCAAAAAACATTCGTCATGCGTTTGAGTGCTTGACCGATTTCAGCGGAAAAACGGTGCTGGTGATCGACGATGTGATGACCACCGGTGCCACACTGAACGAGTTGGCACGCGTACTCAAGATGCACGGAGCGGTGCGTGTGGAAAACTGTGTGGTGGCGCGCACGCTCAAGGATGATTGAAGTCAGAAAATGCAATTGACCACGGGGAACACGGGGGGCACGGGGAAGTTCAATGCATTGCAGCGCGCGTCTAACTCATCCAATGGGTTGTCGCATTGCCGACCATAAGCTTTTGTTTTTCCCCCGTGCGCCCCGTGCCCCCCGTGGTTAAACTGCAGTTTTACGGATAATCCACGCCATGGCATTCAATGACCCCACCGACAAAAATCTGCGGCGCATGGAAGTGCGGCGGTTTTTGCAGCGTTGCGAAGGGCAGATTGCGCTGATTCAGCGTGCTGATTCGCTACGCGAAATTTCCCGTTTAACCTTGCTGCCACTGCCTTATGCCGTGTCTGAAGACTACACGGCGCGCGACAGTCTGCGGCTGGTGCAAACCGCTGCCGAGGATAGGGCGCGCGAACTGATTCTTGAGCAGATTCAGGGTTATCTCAAGGCCGACCCGATGGCGCATGAAAAACTGCGCCGTGCGATGTTTGATTCCTGGGCCAATCTCACCGGGGCGCTGGGGCATCTGCGCCCGTGGGCACAAAGCAAGCTGACGGCCGCGCAACAGCAGGCGGGAATTTAATTTTCGTTCAGCGCAAACGGCTGTCGATGTGCTGCACCAGTTCTGCCGGCAGCCCGGGCAGCGCACGCGCGCGCAGGTAGGCGTCGCGCGCTTCGGCAGGCTTGCCGTCGGCTTCCAGCGCAATGCCCAGCCCCGCCCACCAGCGCGCTTCAGCCGGAGCAATACGGGTAGCGTTCTGATAGCGTTCAACGGCTTCACGATAGCGCCCTGCACGGTTGAGCAGCGCCCCGGCAAAGCCCTGATAGTCGGCGCTGCGCTCACCGGTTGCAGCACTTTTCACCAACAGATCGAGGGCTGCCGCTGACTGACCGCGCTCGACCTTGAGGCGTGCCAGCGCTAGTGTCGAGGCCAGTCGCGCCGAGACAATTTCAGTGCCGCGACGCAGGACATCTTCGGCCTCGTCGTAACGCTTGAATTCGATCAATACCGCAGCCAGCGTCTGACGTGCGGCGGCGTGCTCGGGCTGCTCATCCAGCGCCGAGCGGAACCGCGTGATCGCTTCGTCGGTAGCGCCTTGGCGCTGCGCCTGCGCACCACGGCGGTATTCGGCCTCGGCACGCTCGGTGGTGGAACCGGGATTGATCTGTTTTTCAACGCGCGGCGCTTCGGTTTCGCGCGGCAGGGCGGCAGGGATGGGCGGCGGCGGGGTGACGGCCACCGGCAGCGAGGACGATCCTGGCGCAAGTTTTTTGGTTTCAGCCTTGATGTCGGGCTTAGGTTTCTTCTCTGCGGGTTTCTCTTTCTTGGGTGGCTCCGCAATCTCAGCCGCAACGGGAGGCATTTTGAGATCTGCTTCCAGCCGCAGCTCGCTAAAACTGGGAATGGGGTCAGCGGCGGCAGCGGCAGCAATGTCGACCGGAACGACCGGGACAACCGGTGCAGGTGGAGGCGGCGGGGGCGCGACAACGATGGGCGGCGGCGGGGGCGGTGCAAACACACTCGACAGTTGCGTTATGTCAAGATTGGCAAACCACGCTACCGCGCCAATTGCTGCAACCGCCAGCACGACAACAAGGTGCCGTAGCCCCAGCGTCGACTTTTGCTCCTGCCGGGCAGAAAGCGGCGTGATGGTCAGCGGCAGACCGCCGCGCTCGCCGGCACCGGCATGGCGCGCATCGAGGTCGCGCAGCATTTTGTTCACCAGGCTCATGCCATTCCCTTACCAGCGCCACCACGCAGTGCGATGCGCGCCTTCGGTATCGCGTCCGGCCAACACAGCGTGTGCGCCGGTGACCATGGATTTGCCCTCACCAAAGGCCAGCAGCAGGCATTTATGTGCAAGCACATTGACCAGCCGTGGCGTGCCGATTGATTGCTCATAGATGCGCCGTACCGCCGCTTTTTGAAACAGATTGCCGCCGGTATGGCCGGCGATACGCAGTCGGTGCGCCAGATAATGGCCGATCTCGTCCTTGCGTAGATTGGGCATGCGATAGTGGAAAACGATGCGCTGGCGCAACTGCCGCACCGAGGGGTCGGCAAGTTTTTCGTCCAGTTCCGGCTGACCGAACATCACCACTTGCAACAACTTGCGTTTTTCGGTTTCAAGATTGGACAACAGGCGCAGCGACTCCAGCGTTTCGATCGGCATGCACTGCGCTTCGTCAATGCACACCACCACGCTCTTGCCTTGCGCGGCCATCTTCAGCAAATGTTGATTGATGCTTTTAACCAGGTGAAACTGTAAATTGCTCGCTTCGAGTTCCAGCCCGAGTTCTTCAGCCAGCGCGAGCAACAGAATATGTGGTTCAAGCTGCGGATTGGGCAAATAAGCCACCACATAATTTTCACTTAGCGTAGCGAGAAAGCGCCGGCACAGCAGGGTCTTGCCGGTACCCACTTCGCCGGTGATCTTGATGAAACCTTCCCCGCTGGAAAGCCCGATCAATAATGTGTTGAGCGCTTCCTGATGGGCGTCGCCGGAATAGATGAAGCTGGTGTCCGGGGTAATGCCGAAAGGCAGCTCAGTCAGGCCAAAGTAGTTAAGGTACATCGGGATGTGACTGGCCGTGACTGGGCGATTCGTTGAGAAAACTCGCGCGACTAGCGTGGCTCGGTGGCACGCGATTCATTTTGCAACTGCTCAAGGCGGCTTTGTGCGTCCTTGATGTCCTGCGTCCAGTTGCTGTCATTTTGAATCAACGTCGGCTTGATGAGAATCACCAGTTCGCGCTTGCTCATGCTGGCTCCGCGCTGGCCGAGCGCTCTGGCAATCGCCCCCGTGGCACCCGGCAGTTGCGAGCGATCCGAGGTTTGCTCATGACGCATCAGGCCACCAATGGCGACAATGTTGCCATTTTGCACCCGCACGATGCTGTCGGTTTCATTGATGCTGCTGGCCGCCAATGGCAGTTTATAAATGCCCAGCGTGCCAAGGTCGATGACCTTTTCTTTTTCAGAAACGGTGCTGATTGCGGGATGTACATGCAGCACAATGTTGCCTTCATCGTCGATCTGCGGCGTGACATCCAGCGAGATACCCGAGAAATAAGGTTGCAGCGTCAGGCTCGGCGAAGACACCGAACCCGTGGTGGTGGTGGTGGTGGATGACGTGACATTGGT
>CAJAWW010000251.1 GCA_903946745.1 uncultured beta proteobacterium | reverse complement strand
GTCGCACGCTGCGAGACACACTGGGACGAGCCCATGCGGCGAGTAATCGGCCGGTTCGATATTACCGACCTCCAATCGCTGATCAATCGTCCCGCTCAAGAAGAAGACGGCGATCCTACGCAGCAGCAAGGCTACCCCGCTTCACACGAAACGCAGCCAGCCAATCGCTGACGCGCTGCTGGCCTTCGACAATCTGTTCCGGGGTCATCAAGGTTTCCGCATGCGCGCTGTTGGCGCGTCCGGCCTCGCTGCCGGCGGTCGCGGCAATACTGAACCACATATAAGCCTCGATCAAACCAGGCACTGCCACGCCATCCTGAACGCAGGCGAGGCCAACCTTCACCTGCGCCTCGGCCACGCCATTCTCGGCGGCCAGCCGGTACCAACGCAAGGCTTCAACCGGGTCTTGCGTCACATCCGTGCCGGAGGCGAACAGATAGCCAATGTTGTGTTGTGCTTCGCCGTCGCCCTTCTCGGCCGCCTTGCGCCATAAAAATAGCGCCTTCTTGCCGTCCTGAGGCACACCGCGGCCATTCGCGTAGATCATCCCCAGCGACGCCTGTGCCGGCGCATAACCGTGCTTTGCGGCGCGCATGAGCCAATACAGCGCTTCTTCAATATCCACCTCGCCACCGCGCCCTTCGGCATAGATGAGACCAAGGTTCCACTGAGCGTTGAGATTGCCCTGTTCCGCCGCCTTGAGAAACCACTCGAAGGCCTCCTGCCAGTCCTGCTCAACACCGTCCCCGGTGGCATAGCGATTGCCCAACATGGCCTGCGCTTCGCCAACACCCTGCTCGGCCGCACGCCGATACCAAGTGATCGCCATGAAGTTTCCGCTGCGGTCGTAATGTCGGCCCAACTGCAACTGCGCCTCGGCATCACCGGTTTCTGCCGCTTGCGACAACCAGTATTCAGCCTGCAAGGCATCACGCTCAATCAACACACCCTCATCAAAGAGCACGCCCAGATAACACTGCGCACGCACATCGCCCTGATTGGCGGCCTTCAAATACCAGTTGAGGGCCTTTTTGGCGTCCTGTGCAACGCCCTGCCCCGTGGCGTATTTGGTGCCCAGCACACACTGAGCCCCGGCGTGCCCCTGCTCGGCGGCCTTGCGATACCAGACCATGGCCATGCGCGAACTCTGCTTGACGCCCTGCCCGCTCGCATACAGCAACCCCAGCCCATACTGGGCCTTGGCGTTTCCCTTTTCTGCCGCCTTTTGCAAAGTCTCCGCAACGGCTTGTGGGGTTTTTGTGCTCATGAGGTATAGGCAATGCTGACAATATCGATCTCGCGCGTGCCGCCGGGGCTCTCGAAGCGCACCACGTCGCCTTCGCGCGCCTTCATCATCGCACGCGCCAGCGGCGATATCCAGCTAATGCGCCCTTCGCTGACATTGGCTTCATCAATGCCGACAATCTGGTAATGCGCTTCCGCGCCCTGCATATCGCAGACCGCGACCGTCGCGCCAAAAAACACCTGTTCGCAATTGTCTTGCGCCGCCGGATCAACCACCACTGCGGTTTCAAGGCGCTTGGATAGAAAACGGATGCGCCGATCAATCTCGCGCAGACGTTTCTTGCCATAAATGTAATCGCCATTTTCAGACCGGTCGCCATTGCCGGCCGCCCAAGACACCACCTGCACCAGCGCCGGACGGTCAATTTTGACCAATTGCTCGAACTCGGCACGAATTGCCGCATGGCCGCGCACGGTCATGTAGTTCTTTTGTCCAGCCGGCAGCGCGGATGCCGCGTTGCCGTCGGCATCTTCCTCGTCAGAATCCTCGTTCTCTTTGACAAACGCCTTGTTCATTGCCGGTATTCACCATCGCCGTAAAACGTGTCAGTTAGAAAATCTTAGCACCGTCGCGGCCATAACAACATGGATGCAACATGCCCATTTTTGCCGCTGGCACGCATTTCGCTGAGTGACTCTCGCTGTATTCACTCAACGGAGGACATCATGCCAATACTACCTAGCGGCCGCCGCATCGACTTTTCGCTTGATCGCTTCGAAGCCATGCTTAGCCGCATGCCCGTGGCCGAGGCGGAAAAAACTGTCGCCACACTGGGCAATCCTGACGATCTGCTGTTTGTCACCGACGTCGTGCTCTACCGCGACGACAGCGGCGAACCGTTCTTTTCTGGCTTTCTCGCGACCGATTTTGAATCTTACGTCGGCGACTGGAGCCAAACTGATCAGGACGCGCTCGCAAAGTGGATCGAATCCGACAATGCACGCTACTACCGCGCCGAAGCGATTGATGCCATTCGCCATGTTGTGGCGGAAGTCGTCGACCGGGAAACCAGCTATCACCCCATGCTGCAAGCCGCCTGAACATGGAAATGCCTGCCGGCAAGCGGCAAGAATTGCCAGTTCATCGGTCAAGGACTGCCGCCCACGGCGGGGCATCTCCGTTAGCCATAGCAGTTACGTCTGAATTACGGGATTATTTAGTCACTATTCATCGTTTTTCAGGCTGGCACGCAGGTTGCTCTAAGCGTAGCAAGCGGTTGTTTCATACACGCAGCCGCACACCGACGTACCGGCAGAAATAAATCAAAAAGTTTTCTGCCGCAACCGTTAAGCCAGGAGAAGCGCTATGCCACAAGTCATTAACACCAACGTTGCCTCGCTGAATGCGCAGCGCAACCTGAATCGTTCGCAGTCCGAGCTTGCAACCTCGCTCCAGCGTCTGTCGTCCGGATTGCGGATCAATACCGCCAAAGACGATGCCGCCGGCCTGGCCATCGCCGAACGCATGACCACGCAGGTGCGGGGTCTCGATCAAGCCCGGCGCAATGCCAACGACGGCATCTCGCTCGCGCAAACCGCTGAAGGTGCGCTGCAATCCTCGGCCGATATTCTCCAGCGCGTTCGAGAATTATCAATTCAGGCCATGAACGCCACCAACTCATCGAGCGACCGCGCCGCGTTGAATGGCGAAGTCCAGCAACTGGTGCAAGAGCTCCAGCGCGTGGCCAGCACCACAGAATTTAACGGCCAGCGCCTGCTGGACGGATCGTTTACCTCGGCGATCTTCCAGGTCGGTGCCAACGCCAACCAGACCATTACGGCAACGTCGAGCAACTTTCAGACAACCACTTACGGCAACTACCGTATTGGTGCCTTGGCAGCCAGCACGCAAACCGGTTTTGGTGATCTCATCAAGGGTTCCACCGCAAACGCCTCACGCACCAAGTTCAGCGCACAGGGCGACAACTCGCCCATCGGCCTGGCCGGCACATTGACGGTCAATACCTCCAGCGGCAGCACCGCAATCCCCTACTCGGCCGGTGCTTCGGCCTATGATATTGCCACCAGCATCAACACCGCCGGCGTGGGCATTCGCGCCAGTGCCATTACCCAGTTTGTTCTGGGTGCCGACGACGCCGGTGCCGCGGGCGGCTTGAAGCAGAACACCACCTATTCGTTCATGCTCGCCACCGATGTCACCAATCCCACCGGCGCTGCGGCACCGTCCGCCGGCTTTACCTCGGTCTCGTTCACCACAGGCGGCAGCGACAACACGCTCGCTGTGAGTTCGTCTGATCAGCTGAATGCGGCGGCGCAAGCCTTTAATGATGCCTCGGGCAAAACCGGTTTCACCGCACGCGTGGTGCGTACCGACAGCGTTGCGGGAAAGTACGGTTTGCTGATTACCAGTGAAAACGGCACCGACCTGCGCATCAACAACGTTTCCGCCGCCGGCAATGATGTGGTGATTGAAGACACCAGCGTCATCGACGGCAGCACCGCCGTGGTAGCACCGGTCACGCACTCACAACTAATGACGGCAGCGCCCGCCAGCGTCTGGACCGCCGGCTTGGGTTACTGGGTGTCTGGTCAGATCAACATGGACTACCAAAGCTCCTTCTCGGTCACCGACACCAACGGCGATGCCGGATCGGGGGCACCCCCTTACGGTTTCATGAGTACCGCCGCCGTGCCTTCCGCCGCGCAGTTGCAGCGCACCGCCGACCTCGATGTCAGCACCACCGATGCCGCCGCACGCACCATTGCCATGGCCGACTCGGCACTCGGTGCCATCAACAGCCAACGCGCACGTTACGGCGCACTGCAGTCGCGCTTTGAATCGACCATCGTCAATTTGCAAACCACTTCGGAAAATATCAGCGCCTCACGTTCCCGTATTCGTGACGCCGACTTTGCCGCAGAAACCGCACAACTGACCCGCAACCAGATTTTGCAGCAAGCCGGCAACGCCATGCTGGCGCAGGCCAACGCCTTGCCACGGCAAGTACTATCACTGCTCCAGAACCAGTAACGCAATAAAGCAACCATAGCGGTGCCGGTTAGCCGGCCGCCCTCCCCTCCTCGGCACACTCTCACACACGCTTCGGCCCGCACTGCGGGCTGGAGCTTTTTGTGCCGGCACCTTGTGCCACGCCTAAAGTTTTCCTGACCGGCTCCGATAATGAACTTGTCGGCGGAACAATGCCGCCCGGAAACCCCGTCGAAGACATCAAATTAAACGTCTTCGACAAGGCTAACACTCTGATAGGAGAAGCAAAATGGCACAGACAATCAACACCAACATCGCATCGCTGAATGCACAGCGCAACCTTTCGACGTCCCAGAACAGCCTGGCGACCTCGTTGCAGCGTCTGTCATCCGGCCTTCGCATCAACAGTGCCAAGGACGACGCCGCCGGCCTCTCCATCGCCTCCCGCTTCACCTCGCAGATTCGCGGCCTCGATCAAGCACGGCGCAATGCCAACGACGGCATCTCGCTAGCGCAAACGGCTGAAGGCGCACTGGCCTCCTCGCAAGACATTCTCCAGCGGATGCGCGAACTGTCGGTGCAATCGGCCAACGAAACCAACTCCGCCTCTGACCGCGCCGCGTTGCAGGGCGAAGTCTCGAACCTGACCTCTGAACTCCAGCGCATCTCACAACAAACACAGTTCAACGGCCGCAACCTGCTTGACGGCAGCTTCACCTACGCCCAGTTCCAGGTCGGCGCCAACGCCAGCCAGACGATTACCGCCACCAGCGCGAATTTCCAGACCAACGCTTATGGTGGTCACCGGATCGGCTCGCTGGTGCAAGGTGCCGACACCAACAACACCACAGCGGGCGATCTCTTTTCCGGTGCCACCGCCACGGCCAACACCACGACTGCCACGGCCGCCGCTTCGCGGATCGTCGGTGGTTCATTCACGGTCAATGGCGCACTGGGTACCTCGGGTGCCATCACTTACGCCGCTGCTGACAGCGCCAAGACCGTTGCCGCACTGGTCAATGCCAAAACCTCTTCCACCGGCGTCACCGCTTCGGCAAAAACCGAGATTCAGATAACGGGGGCAGTCGCCGCCACCGCCTACTCGATTGACGTCATTGGCGATAATGCAACCGCCGTGACGGTTGCCTTCACCACCGGTGCCGCGATCAATGCCGACGGCCTGACCTCAGCGGTCAATGCCTTCAACGACGTTTCGGCAAAAACCGGGGTCACCGCCCGTCTGGATGACTCCGGTGCCAGAATCGTCCTGACTCAGGCCGCCGGCAACAAGATCACCATGACCAACGGTGCCACGAGCGGTGCATTCTCGCTCGACGGCTTCACCGGCGCCAATGGCACCACGCAGGTTCCCGTCGCCGCTGCCGGTATCGCCGTAATCGACGGCCAACTGACGCTCGACTCCGACCGCAGCTTCGCCGTGAGCGGTGCGGTGACCACCGACTGGTTCTCGGCCGCTGCACCGGCCTCGCAGTCACAGACCATCTCGAATGCTGACGTCTCCTCGAAAGACGCCGCCAACCGCTCGATTGCCCTGATTGACGGTGCCCTGTCCAACGTTGCCTCGCAACGTGCCCGTTACGGCGCCCTGCAAAACCGCTTCGATAGCACAGTGCAATCCTTGCAGACCACCTCTGAAAACCTCTCGGCCTCACGTAGCCGTATTCAGGATGCCGACTTTGCGACAGAAACCGCCGCACTGACCCGCTCGCAGATTCTGCAGCAGGCCGGTATCGCGATGCTGGCGCAAGCCAACGCACTGCCGAACCAAGTCCTGACGCTGCTGCGCGGTTAATATAAAAGTTGAAGCCGATAGCCGTGCGCCGATAGCATTCTGATCGGAACATGGCCGAGACTAAGGAGCCAAAAATGAGTATTCAATCCTTGAACGGGTCACCCGGCAGTACGCCGCAGCCCGCACAGACCCGGGGTAGCCCGGCACCTGCTGCGGAGCCGACGGTAAAACTGCCCGCTGCACCGGTGAAACAGTCGGCAGCGCCCCTACCGCAAAAGCATGTAGAACAAGCCATCGAGCGCCTCAAGGCCGCAATGCCGGCCAAGGCCAGTGCGCTAACCTTTTCGCTGGACGACAAAACCGGCAGCACCATTGTGCGGATTGTCGATAGCGAAACCGGTGACTTGATTCGTCAGATCCCCTCGAAAGAACTGGTGGAGATCGCGCATGCGCTGGATAAAGCACAAGGGAAGTTGTTGAACCAAAAAGCCTGATTGCGTCAGGCAGCATCTCAGGTAAAACCGTCCGAAACTGAAAAAGGCCCGCCGCAAGCGGGCCTTTTTCTTGCTTTATATCTCGCAGCAACTGCCCTACAATGAATTGAGGCTACGCATATCGGTGCCAAAACGGGTCAAGCTACCCGGCAAAGCGTCGTTATAGTTAGCACACGAAGGAATACATCATGGCACTCACCTCTGCTGGCATAGGTTCCGGGCTCGACGTCAATGGGCTGGTAAGCAAGCTCATGTCGGTCGAGCAGGCACCCCTGCTCGCGCTGGACAAGAAAGAAGCCACCTACCAGTCCAAAATTTCCGCCTATGGTGCGCTGAAGGCTTCAGCGTCCTCGTTACAAAGCGCTGCCTTGGCGCTCAAGTCGACCTCGCTTTACAACGGCATGTCGGCCAGTTCGTCGGCCACATCGGTGGTTTCCGCATCCGCCAGCACCGCCGCCACCGCCGCCACCTATAGCCTCGAGGTCTTAAAGAAAGCGCAGGCCCAGTCCATCGCATCACAAGCATTTTCCAGCCTGACCACCGACATCGCGGTGGCGGACGGAAAACTGAAAATTGAACTGGGTACCTACACGGCACAAGTCGGCACCGCACAGGTGGGCACGGCGCAAGTTGGCACCGCACAGGTGGGCACGGCTGAAGTCGGTGTTTTTGGCGACCCGGGCTATGTTGCCGCCAGCGTCGACTATGCGCCGGCCAGCGTTGACTATGTACCGGCCAGTGCCGACTATGCCGCAGCCAGTGCCGACTATGTGGCGGCAAGTTTTACCGCCAATGCCGACAAAACACCGGTGACCATTCCCATTACCGCAACGACCTCATCGATCTCGGATATCCGCGATGCGATCAACGCCAACAACGCCGGCGTCAAGGCGAGCCTGGTTTATGTCGGTGCCGAGGGCTACAAACTCTCGCTGACCTCTACCACCACCGGTGCTGCCTACAGCATCAAAATGACTGCACTGGATAGCAGCAGCGTGCCGCTGGCGACCGACAACACCGGACTGGCCAAACTCTCATTCAATCCGCTGGCCACCACCGGCACCGGCAAAGAATTCGCGGTCAGCGTTGCCGCACAAGACGCAGAGCTCACGATCAACGGCATTGCCATCACGCGTTCATCAAACACCATTTCCGATGCCATTACCGGGGTGACATTGACGGTGGGCGCGACGGGCACCAGCACACTCACCCTGGCCAAGAACACCTCATCGGTGTCGTCAGCGCTGGATACGTTCGTCAAGGCTTACAACGATTTATCTTCGCAACTCACCAGCCTGACAAAGTATGACACTCAGAATAAGACGCCTTCACTACTGACCGGTGACAGCGCCGCACGCGGGCTGCAATCGGCGTTGCGCGACATGATTGCCTACCGCCGACCTGTCGTCGGTAGCCCTTATTCAACACTATCAGACCTTGGCGTAGCCATGCAGCGCGATGGCACGCTGACGTTCAACACCGCTAAACTGGCGACTGCGGCAGCGGCCTCAACGACCGATATGCTGACGCTCTTCACCTCGGACTCAAAAACCTCGCCGGGTCTTGCCATCAAGGCCTCCGCCACCATTGACGGTTTGCTTAAAACCAACGGGCTGATTTCCAGCCATATTGATGGCATCAACAAGTCGATTGCCGACATTGGCAACCGCCGCACGACGTTGAATCGTCGGCTGCTTGATATCGAGAAGCGCTACCGGACGCAGTTTTCATCACTCGACACCCTCGTTGCCAGCATGCAACAGACCTCCAGCTATCTGACACAGCAACTCGCCAATCTGCCGTCGTCAACGTAGCCAGAATAAATAATCAGGAGCGCACATGTTCGGCCCGCAAGGTAAAGCCATTTCATCGTATAAAAATGTCGGTCTTGAAACCGGTGTTGACAGTGCCGACCCGCACAAACTGATTGCCATGCTGCTTGATGCAGCCATGCTTTCACTGAGCAAAGCCGCCGAGGCGATCCGGCAAAAGCAGATCGAAAAAAGGGGGCTTTCCATTTCGATGGCGATCGATATTATCTCTAGCGGATTGCAGGCAAGCATCGACAAAGAGGCCGGTGGCGAGATCGCCGACCGGCTCGATGCACTTTACAACTACATGTGCACACGCCTGCTGTTTGCCAATTTGCATAGCGATTTGGCCGCTATTCAGGAGGTCTCCTACCTGCTTGGCGAAATCAAGGCGGGCTGGGAAGAAATAGCCAATGATCCTGCCGTAGCTTCGCGCAACAAGGTGGCGACATAATGGCTACGATGCACCGGATGCCCTCACAAATCGAAATTTACGAAGCCATGAGCGAACTTTCGTCACGCATGGTGGATGCCGCCCGCGCCAATGAATGGGACTACTTGGTTGAACTTGAGCGCAGCGTCACAGCGCTGCGCGATACCTTGATAACTGCTGCGGCCGACGACACGCTGACGGCTGGATCAGTCGCACGCAAACGCGGCCTGATCCAACAGATTCTTGAGGACGATGCCGAGGTTCGGCGTCACACAGAGCCATGGATGGAACACGTTCGTCAGTTTCTGGGCGATGGTGCGCGACGTCGTGATGTGGTCAAAGCCTATGCCGTCGGTGCGGGCGAATCCTCGACCAGCAGTTACGGCGCCTGAAGCACCAACAGTAGCTCGCGGTGGTCATGACCATCGCTGAGGTCACAGCAAGATCATGGCACTGATCCCCGACACTGCAGGCATCAGCATGAGAATGCTGACCGATCATGCGCTGCATCCGGTCACACCGGTCACCGAAATCCCGTCAGACCTGATGGATCTGATACCAGGGAAGGTGTTTTCAGCGCGCATTCAAGAAGTTCTTCCAGAAAATACTTACAAGGCATTGGTGGCCGGGCACAGCCTCACGCTTTCACTGGCGGCCGGGGCAAAAGCCGGAGATACCCTGGAGCTGGTCGTCATCGACCGCACACCCCGTACTGTGGTGGCGCAACTCGCCAACCAATCCGGTGCCGAAACCAGCGGCGAGTCACAAGAATTCACCACGTTGTCACAAACTGCACGGCTAATTGGCAACCTGCTCGCACGCGACGGTGAAAGCCCCGCACCGGCCGCATTGAATCGCGGACAACCCCTGCTCGCCCGCGCGCCCCTGAGTGCAGCGGAAATATTGCCGCAACTGACCAAGGCCATCAGTCAGAGCGGTCTGTTTTACGAAGCGCATCAGGTGCAGTGGGCGCTCGGGCAGCGCCCACTGGCAGACTTGCTGGCAGAACCCCAAGGCGCCTACTCAAAGCCCGACACCTTGGCCGCCTACCGTCAAACGCCGTTGGCTGACAGCACGTCGCAGCGCGCTGCATCAGCAAATCTTTTAGTCGGTGGCGAGCCTTCCGGGTCGACGTCTATTCTGCAGTCGCTATTCGGTGCCGACACGCCGGAAACACGAACACCCGGCACCCCAGCACTGCCTACCCCATTAACCAACCCATCAGCCGCTACGGTGCCCGACGAACTGCGCCCATTAGTGCAGCAGCAACTCGAAGCCGCGTCCACGCAGCGTATGGCGTGGCATGGTGAGCTGCTGCCAGACCAACCCCTGGAATGGGAAATAGAACGTGAAGTGCCCCACCCGTCGTCCCGTGACGATGAACCGCCGGGATGGACGACGACGCTGCGGCTCGCAACACCGCAACTCGGGCAAATTGACGCTGAGTTGCGACTGACAAGCCAAGGTATTCAGATCAATATCGCCGCAGCCAGTGACACCACGGCCTCAGGCCTGCGACAAGCGGCAGGCGCTCTGCAACAAGCGCTGACGACGGCGGGCGTGTCCTTGCTAGCATTACACATAAAAAATGAAACGCGCGGCTGAAACCGACGAACACCGCGCCATGGCCGTTGCGCTCAAATATGCGCCCGGTGATTCTGCGCCGACCGTGGTCGCCAAGGGGCGGGGTCTGATCGCGACTGAAATTATCGCCCGCGCGCATGAACATGGCGTTTATGTGCACGAATCACCGGAACTCGTAGCCTTGCTTTCACAAGTCAACCTCGACGACCAAATCCCCCCCCAGCTCTACGTTGCGGTAGCCGAACTGCTGGCCTGGCTCTATGCACTTGATCGCCACGATCATCACCTGAGCAATCCGTCACCCGATGCGGGACAGTCAGCACCGGGGTTTCTCGGATAAAATCGCGGAGCACGTCAAACGTGAAACTACGCCAACATAGACCATGAGCAGCACCGAGCAAAATCCACCAACCGCAACGCCCCCGTCCGAGCACCCTGCTGCCAGCGACCACAATCCGGCGGCGGAACTGCTGTCGACGGATGAATTCAGCGAATACATGCTGAAGGCAAAAGGCGAAATGTTTTCGGTGTTCAAAGGATTAGTCGAACATGTGTCTCAACTGACCATGTTTTTTAATGGCGGCAAGGACATGATATTGACGAGCATCGTCAGCTACGGTGATCGTGGGCTGGTGCTTGATCTGGGTGCTAGCTCCGAGATGAATCGCAAAGCGCTGGAGGCTGACAAACTGTTCTGCGTGACACAGTTGGAAAAGGTCAAGATCCAGTTTATTTTGCGCGGGCTCCAGCGCATTGAATCAGGGGGTCGCCCGGCCTTTTTAGCCGGGTTACCAGAGAACGTGCTGCGACTGCAACGTCGCGAATACTATCGGCTCACCACCCCCATTGCACGCCCCTTAAAGTGCGTGATTCCAGTCCCTAGCACTGACGGACAACCGCAATTGATACAAGCCAACGTCGCCGACATCAGTGGTGGCGGCCTCGCATTGGCCGGCTTACCCATGGATATGAAAATCGACACGCACATGGAGTTCATGGGCTGCAAAATTGAGCTTCCCGAAGTCGGCAGCGTGGTCGTCGGGCTTGAAATTCGCAGCGTGTATGAAACCGTCAGCCGCATCGGTCAGCGCTCGCGACGGGCGGGTTGCCAATTCATCCGCCTTCCAGGCCCGATGCTGACACTAATTCAGCGTTATATCATCAAGGTGGAGCGGGAACGCAAGGCGCGCGAATCTGGCATGAACTAGCAGTAAATCAAGGCATGACACGCGCTTTATTGCCGTGTCCTCAGCGTCGACTTTTCATAAAGCGGCACCACTTCCGGCAAATGTTTCTCAATTTCTTTGATCCGGTTCTTGCCGGCCGGATGCGTGGACAGAAACTCAAGCGGCTTACTGCTGTTTGCGGCCGTCATTTTCTCCCACAGGCTGACGCCAGCGCGCGGATTGAATCCGGCTCGTGCCGCCAGATCAAGCCCCACCAGATCCGCCTCTGATTCGTCATCGCGCGAAAACTTCAACGAGAGCAAACTCCCGCCCGCACGAAATGCTCCACTGTAACGCCCACCCCCCACTAATTCACCGAGCAACCCTGCCCCGAGTTGGGTCAACTCACTTTTCGCCATGCGCTCACGCGCGTGTTCGCGCAGTGCATGAGCGATCTCGTGGCCCATGACCATCGCCACCTCGTCGTCGGTGAGCTTTAGCGTTTCCAATATCCCGGTATAAAAAGCAATCTTGCCTCCGGGCATACAGAACGCATTGATCTGCTTGGATCCGATCAGAATAACTTCCCACTTCCACTGCTTGGCACGCGGATTGAACCGATCCACAAAGGGGATCATGCGCGCCGCAATGGCACGCAAGCGTTTCACCTGCGGATGATCGTCCGGTGCCAGCGCATGCTTTTCAGCCGCCTGTTTTTTGAGTTGGTCATATTGTTGCGATGCCTGATTTTCAAGCTGACCAGCGGGCACCAGATTTCGCACCACCGATGGCTTGCCGATATTGATACCATCCGTCGCGGCGAGCGTTGGCGTCGCCACCAATACCATCATCATCAGAGCCTGCCACATCATTGCCCTTCTCCGCCCAGCGCCTCCACAAGGCCGGTCAGCAGTTGCGACAATTCGCCACTCATGATGCTGAAGTTTGCCGCAAACAGATCATCAGCGTTATCGGATTGACGTTCGGCATCTTCCTTGAGCAGATCAAGAAAAGCCAGACGTTTGATCTGCAACTGTTCAGTGAGCACGAACGAGACACGATCACTCCATGTCAGCGCCAGCCTCGTCGCTGATTTTCCGCCAGCGATGTGTGCACGCACTTCTTCTGAATCAAGCGTATGCCTTACATAGCGTACCGCGGCACGTTCTTCTGCGGCCGCACACAACTCGCAGTCCCGGTCAATACTGAAACTGCCCGGTGCGGCACCTGCCGCCAACCATTGCGTCATCGCGGTCGCCGGTGCCAACTGTGTTTTGATGAGCGTGATGGGCAACTCACCCAAGCTCAGCTTGAGTTGATCCATCACCTCATCGGCCCGCGCACTGGACGACGCATCGACCAGCAACCAACGATTGACAGGATCAATCCAGACATAGGTAAGCCCACGCTTGACGAAAGCGCGCGGCAGCAGTTCGAGTTCGATCTGCTCGCGTACGTCGCGCGCTTGCTTTTTCCCGGGTTTATAACCTTGCGCCGCTTCAATGTCGGTCAATTTGGCTTGCGCATACTGCCGCACCACCGAAGCAGGCAGAAGTTTTTGTTCAATGCCCAGCGCAATCAACTGCTGTCGCTGCACCGAAAACACCAACTCGGCCTCTTCACCGCGGGGCGGCACCCAACCATGCGCCGCGCGATCAGTCGCACCACAACCGAGAAAAATGCCCTTTTGCAGCTTTTCGGCAAGTTGCTCGGTGGAGTAGTCCCACGCATCGGTGAGACGGAATATCTGGAGATTTTTGAACCACATGAGGCCAGATTGTACCGGTCATTCCTGGCCGCGCCCGCGCTTACCCGATCGGATCATGATGAATCTTCACCCCGATCAGCACCTGTGCATGTCCGTCACTGAGTACCTGATAGGTCTGCCCATCTACAACCGTCGTTCCACTGTCATGCCAATGGCTCGCATCCGTTAGCTTCACCGTGTCGTTGGCATCGCCCTGAATCATCATCTGCACATGTCCGCTTCCGGTCTGCTG
>CAJAWW010000250.1 GCA_903946745.1 uncultured beta proteobacterium | reverse complement strand
TTGTCGTCGGTGCTGAACTGCTTGCCGGCATAACGTGCCGAAGCCGACAGTGTTAGCGCACCGTGGCGCGCCTCGATGCCGGCGCTGGCCTGTTTATCGGGCAGGCCGGTCAGTCGCTTGCCGACGGAAGTGGGGGAAACGCTGTTTTCCTTCATCTCGCTCAAGGTGCGTGTCATGTTGGCGAAAAAACGGTGTCCTGCCGAAAAGTTTTGGTTGAATGAAAAGGTCACGCCGTGGCTTTCGGCGCGCCCGGCATTGATGCGGGTGCGCGCCGCACCGCTACCCTGTACATAAATGAGATCGCGCAGATCATTATTGAACACGCCAAGACGCACTTCGCCCCCTGCCCAGCCGCGCCATTCAGCGCCCGCATCCCAGGTGCGCACGGTTTCCGGCTTGAGGGCGGGGTTGGCGGTGATGCTGTAGGTGGTGAATTTGGCGCTGCGATAAAGATCATAAATGCTGGGCGCACGAAATGCCGTGCCTGCCGAGGCGCGCAAGGTCAGCCCCGCCAGCGGGCGCAGCGATGCACCCAGCTTGGGACTCCAGGCCGAAGCAGTGCGCTCGGGATGATTGACCGCACCGGTGGGGTCCAGACTGTAGCCCTCATGATGCTGCCAATGGTCGCGCCGCAACCCGGCCTGTAGCGTGACGATGGGCGTCAGCTGCCATTCATCCTGCACATAGGCGGCCAGCAGCGTGGTCTTGCCGGTGGCCTGCGAATAACGGGTGGTGCGCGATGCCGGGTCTGCCCAATTGCTCAGGGTATAAGTCTGGCTGTCGGCACGATCCTGATGGTGGCTGACGCCTAGTGTGAGGCCATGTGTGCCCAACGTCGCTGTCCCCAGTGCGGCGGTCCAGTAGGCATCCAGATTGAGCGATTGCGCCGGACTGTCCGTGATGCGCCCGGCACCGCTGGTTGCACCGGCGGTGGGGGTGATGCTGAAGTTTTCTGCCGTGCGGCTGTAATTGGCGCGCAAGTAAGCGCGGCCGACACCCAGATCGGCATCGACGCCGCCATTCACCACCTGACGGGCAAAGCCGCCATCGTTGCCGGCAAAGCCCAGCGCGGTGGCGGCCGCCCCAAAAGTCGACGCCCCGGCGGCGGTGCGCAAATACGTTTCAGGTGCGCCGAAACCGAAATCGTAGGTCTGCCATTGCCAGCCCAGTTGCCAGTGCGTGCCGCCCGTCAGCGTTTGTTCGAGCTTGAGTGTGGCGCTGTTTTCCTGCCAGCTGTTTTCACCCTTTTTACCCAGATGAAAACCCGCCGCGCCGGTTTCCAGTGTCAGCGGCTGCGCGCCCGTGGTGCCCGCCGGATTGGTCGCTGCAGTCACCCAATCCGCACGATAGCCGCGCGTACCCGCCCAGTGTGCGGTGGCGCGCAACGCCAGGCCATTGTCCAGTCGCGTACCGGCATGCAGCGCCGCACGCGACACCGATTCGGGTGCCGTGCCGCGATCGAACGGATCGCCGTAACCCAGTGTCAGCCCGAACTCGGGCGCTTGCGGCATGCGGGTGACAAAATTCACCACGCCGCCCATGGCGCTGCCACCGAACATCGATGACATGGGGCCGGACAGCACCTCGGCCTGAATGACCGAATCCGCCGCCAACCCGCCCAGATACGTGCTGCCGGTGTAGCCATCATTCATCGGCACGCCATCCACCAGCAACAAGGTGCGCCGGTCGTCTGGCACGCCGCGCAGCGCAAAACCGGAAAATGATTGCAGCACACCCTTTCCCGGCGCGGTAAACACCCCCGGCACAAACTTGATGATGTCGCTCAACCGTTGCACATGCCGCGCAGCAATTTCGCTTTCGCTCACCAGCGTCACATCACCGGTCGCGTGTTCAAGCAGCAGCGGTGCGCGCGTCGCCGTCACCACCATCGTCGGGAGCGGCTCGGCGGCATAACCCGCAGCAGAAAACAATACACCAGCGACAACGCCGGCAGATCGAGGAAGACGACAAGACACGACAATCCCTTCACGGCCAGCGTCCCCGCAGGCCGAACATTGCGGAAGGAAAACGTGGCGGGAAGTACGGACGGAGCCATCGCACAGCAGCACAGCAGCAGGGCGCGACGACAAACGCACGCTGCTTCCCCGCAGCGCTTTCAACGTTTGTCCGTGGCCGGTCTCCGGGCTCGGAAGTTTTGACGCGTCGCCTTCCCGGATAGCCTTGGTGGCTCCAGTGGCTCTCATGCGACCCGTTTGGGTGACTGAGTGACGCGCCCGCACTTCCTTACCGTTGCGGGGGCAGCGCCGGAATTGCATCCATGAATGGACACGCACCGGCTTCCCGTTTCATTCCTGTGCCCGAACTTACAGGCAGCGGAACACCGCGAACAAGGTGTGAATTGTAGGGGAAACCCAAGCTTAAAGTCGACGCCGGGAATACGGTAGTACGAATGCATGCTTGCGAATGCGCTTTTACAACAGCGTCTTATTGCTTGACCACGCTAGGTTTTTCCATGAAACTGACAGGCATGACTTTTTCTTTTGACACCTTTGAGCACAAGCTCGATCAACTGATCGACACCTGCGGACGACTCCGTGCCGACAATCAGACCCTGCAGGCGCGCGTTGCCGGTCTTGAAGCCGAAAAATTGGCGCTTGAAAGCAAGATTGACGTCACCCGCACCCGGCTGGAAGCCCTGATGGCAAAATTGCCCGAGGAATGAGCGCAATGACCGACGGACTCGATATCAAGTTGCTGGGCAAGGATTACCGGGTCGCTTGCAATCCCGACGAACGCGAATCACTGACTGCCGCGGTGGCCTTTCTGGATGCACGGCTGACCGAGATCAACACCACCGCACGCAGCAGCGGTGAGCGTCTGGCCATGATGGCGGCACTCAATCTGGCGCATGAACTGCTCGCACTCAAAGCCGCGTCACCGGAAACCGATGGTGCAATGCAGCTTGAAAGCAATGTGTTTTTGGCTAGAATGGAAAATATCGAAAGCAAGCTTGATGTTGCGCTGGCGCAAAGCGTTTCGGAACCCTGAAACTAGGCATCAACGCTAAGCCTGCTTCAAAAAATTTTCCCTGCAGTGTTCGCCAAGGCCATACATTCCTTGAACCAATATTGATGGCATAGGCCACTGCCCGATAACGTTGCCGTTGTGATCGCTCCTTGCGAGTGAACCTGAGGCGACTGGAACGTGACCGACCTTGAACTCCGGTTCAGGATGCCGGCCAAACGGCACTCGCGGGGAAATCTATACAGGGCGCGGAGCATGAATAATCTCCGCGCTTTCTTTTTGTCAGATGAGCGATCAGGCGGATATTCTGAACGAAGTTTTTCTCGGCCGTCAGCCAATACTCGATAAGCATCAAAGCCTTGTCGGCTACGAGCTGTTGTTTCGCGCCAGCGCGGAAAACAGCGCCCGGATCGATCAGGCGTCGTCGCCTTCTGCCGCCACCTCGGACGTTGTCTGCAAAGCATTTGCCGAGCTTGGTCTCGCCAATGTCTTTGGCGAAGTGCGTGCCTTCATCAACGTTCAGACTGAGTTTTTGAAAAGCGATTTCATCGAATCCTTACCCAAAGAAATTGTCGTTCTTGAAGTCGATGTCGCCGCGTTCGCCGACAAAGCCCTGCTGCCGCGCTGCCAACAACTCAAAGAAATGGGCTACGCCTTTTCGCTGTCGGGGCTCACTGATGTCGATGACAGCATCTGGCCGCTGGTTGGCATCGCCACCTGGCTCAAGATCGACATCGACGGGCTTTCCGGCGAGCAATTGCAATCTGTCGCCCGCACCCTCGCCACTGCGCGGCGCACACTGATCGCCGCGCATGTTGAAACACAAACCCAAATGGAATTGTGCGCGCTGCTCGGCTTTCAATTGTTTCAGGGGTTTTACTTTGCCAAACCGGTGATTGTCGAAGGCAAGAAGCTCGACGCCTCCACGCAAAGTTTGATGCGGCTTATCAAGCTGATCGCGCAGGACGCCGATATTGCCCAGATTGAAAACGTCTTTCGCGTCGAGCCAGCGCTGGTGCTCAACCTGTTGCGTTTGACCAATTCGGTGGGTGCCGGCATGCGTACCCGCATTACCTCGGTGCGCCACGCCATCACGGTGATCGGTCAGCGGCAATTGCAACGCTGGCTGCAACTGCTGCTGTTCAGTCGCGGCGGCGTACTGGACATCACACACAACCCCTTGCTACAGCTCGCCGCATTGCGCGGACGCTTCATGGAACTGCTGGTGGAGCGCACGCACCCCGGCGACCGTAGCCTGCGCGACCCGGCCTTTATCACCGGTCTGATGTCGGTGATTCCCGCCGCGCTGAATATGTCGATGGCGGATGTACTGTCACAACTCACGCTTGACGAAGCGGTTCATCTGGCCTTATCAAAACGAGCCGGAATTTTTGGCAACCTGCTCGATATCATCGAGGCCTACGATGCCAACGACGTCGCCCGCGTCGTCGATCTGCTGGCTCCGCATAGCGATCGCGTACATCTGGGGCATCTGGTCGAAATGCTCATTGAATCGCTCGGTTGGGTGCAAACGCTCGACGAGGATTCGGCGTAGGTATGCGCTGCTGGCTGATGAAGTCCGAACCCTCCGTGGTCGGCATCGACCATGTGCTGGCGATGCCGAACCAGACCGTTGACTGGTGGGGGGTGCGCAACTATCAGGCGCGCAACTTCATGCGCGACCAGATGAAGGTGGGCGACCAAGTATTTTTCTATCACTCCAACTGCCCCGTGCCGGGCATTGCCGGGCTGGCCGAGGTGGCCACACTGGCCTACCCGGATCGTCTGCAATTCGATCCGCACAGCCATTACTACGACCCCAAAGCCACGCCGGAAACCCCACGCTGGATGAATGTCGATGTGCGCATCGTGCGCAAAACCCGGCTGGTGAGCCTCGACGAATTACGCACGCATCCAGAACTCGAACACATGCGCGTGCTTCAGCGCGGCAATCGCCTGTCCATCACGCCGGTTGATCCGGCGGAATGGGCATTCATCGTCAAACACCTCGTTGATCGTCAAATGGAAGTTGTATGACGCTTTGGTTGCTGGCGTATCTCGCCCTCGGTGCCTTTGCCGGATTCTTCGCCGGCCTGCTCGGTGTGGGTGGCGGTGCGGTGATGGTGCCGATTCTGGCGCTGATGTTTGCCGCGCAAAATTTCTCCGACGCACATCTGATGCATCTGGCACTGGGCACCTCGATGGCGACCATCATCTTCACCTCCGTCGCTAGCCTGCGTGCCCATCACCAGCACGGCGCGGTGCTGTGGCCGGTGGTGCGGGTGATTGCTCCTGGCATCGTCATCGGCACCCTCATCGGCGCGCAGCTGGCGGCGCGTATTCCGACCAAGCCACTGGCGATCATTTTCACGGTGTTCATGAGCTACGTCGCGTTGCAGATGCTGCTCAACGTCAAGCCCAAGCCTTCGCGCAGGCTGCCCGGCGAGCTGGGCATGTATGCGGTCGGCGGTTTCATTGGCGGCCTTTCGGCGCTGGTGGCCATCGGCGGTGGTTCGCTCTCGGTGCCCTTCATGACCTGGTGCAACATCAAGATGCACAATGCCATCGGCACCTCGGCCGCCATTGGTTTCCCCATTGCTGTCGCCGGCACCGTCGGCTACATGGTGAGCGGCTACAGCACCATGCAGCTAGGCGGTCTGCCCGCGGGCTGTTTCGGTTTCATCTACCTGCCGGCACTCGCCGGCACGGTGGTCGCCAGCATGATCGTCGCGCCGATTGGTGCCAAGCTCGCCCACCGGCTGCCGGTGGCGACACTCAAAAAAGTCTTCGCCTGCGTCATCATCGCGCTGCTGGTGAAGATGCTGCATGGGCTGATGTGAATAGTCGACGCTGAAACTACGGCGATTATTGGCATGGAAAGCACCTTGCGCCGCGCGTGGGCTTGTCCATAAACTTATAATCGTCGCTCATTTTCACGCGCGTGGCGGAGGGGTTTCCCGATGTTGCTATGGTTCGTTGTTTTCTATCTGCTGGTATCGGTTGGCATCGGCTTGCTGGCCGCCACCCGCGTGCATAACGCCAAAGACTTTGCCGTGGCCGGGCGCAGCTTGCCGCTGCCGGTGGTTACCGCTACGGTGTTCGCCACCTGGTTCGGTGCCGAGGCGGTGTTCGGCGTTTCCGCTACCTTCGTCAAGGAGGGTTTGGGTGGCGTGGTGGCTGATCCGTTTGGTTCGTCGATGTGCCTGATTCTCGCTGGCATCTTTTTCTCGCGCTACCTTTACAAGCTCAACATCCTCACGCTGGGCGACTTCTACCGCATGCGCTACAACCGCACGGTGGAGGTGCTCACCACGTTGTGCATTGTCGCCTCGTATCTGGGCTGGGTGGCGGCGCAGATCAAGGCGCTCGGGCTGATCTTCTTCGTCGTGACCGACGGTGCGGTGTCGCAGCACGCCGGCATGATTCTCGGTGCGGCCATTGTGCTGACTTACACGTTTTTTGGCGGCATGTTCTCGGTGGCGATTCTCGATTTTGTGCAGATGACGGTATCGATGAGCGGCTTGCTGTTTATTGCCTGGCTCGTCAGCGGAAAAGTCGACGGCGGGGCGACGGCAATCATTCATCACGCCGATGCGGCGGGCAAGTTGCAGTTCTTTCCCGAAGCCGACCCATGGAAGTGGATCACTTTTCTCGGTGCCTGGATCACCATGATGCTCGGCTCGATTCCGCAGCAGGACGTGTTTCAGCGGGTGACGTCGGCAAAGAGCGCGAAGATTGCGCTGGTGGGCTCTATTCTGGGTGCGTCGATCTATTTCTGTTTCACCTTTGTACCAATGTTCATCGCGTATTCGGCAACGCTGATTGATCCGGTGCAGTTCGGGCAACTGCTGGAAGGCGACACGCAATTGATTCTGCCAACGCTGGTGCTGCAACACACGCCACTGTTTGCGCAAGTGCTGTTTTTCGGTGCCGTACTCTCGGCCATCATGAGCTGCTCGTCGGCCACGCTACTGGCGCCTTCAGTCACCTTTGCCGAAAACGTTATCAAGGGTTTTTATCCGCACATGACGGATCGCAATTTTCTCCGGGCGATGCGCGGCTCGCTGATCGGTTTCACCGGCATGGTGCTGGCCGTTGCGCTGAATTCGGAAGCCTCGATTTTCAAGATGGTCGAAAACGCCTACAAGGTCACGCTGGCCGGCGCTTTCGTGCCGCTGGTGGTGGGCGCGTTCTGGAAGCGTGCCACCACGCAGGGTGCGCTGGCGGCGATTCTGGGTGGCCTCACGTCGTGGATATTGATCGAGGTGCTGATCGGTGCGGCCAGCCCCGTGCCGCCGCAACTGATCGGTCTGGCGGTGTCGCTGTTCGGCATGGTGGCCGGCTCACTTTTACCGCAATGGGTGGGGCACCATCTGCCGGGGCGGCCGCTGCATGAGCTGCACGCCGCCGCCGCGACGCATCATACGCAGCCGGTGCAGCACGCCCATCACGCCAGCCACTGACGCGTGATGTTGCATGCGCCGCACCGCCGCAGCCTGACACTTTATTTTGCGCTGACCTGGAGCCTGCTGGCGATCTACGCCAGCCTGTATCCGTTCACCGGCTGGCGCGATAGCGGCATCGATGTCTTTGTTTATCTCACTGCGGCCTGGCCGCGCTACACCACGAGCTTTGACATCACCACCAACGCAGTCGCCTATTTCCCGTTCGGTATGTTCTGGGCGGCCTTCATCAGCCGCCGTTTGCCTGCCCTGCCGCCGCTGCTGGCGGTGCTCATGGTGACGGGCGGCACCGTTGTTTTTTCTGGCGGCCTTGAGACGCTGCAAAGTTATCTGCCCAATCGCGTACCGTCCAATCTCGATCTGCTGTGCAATGCCGGCGGCGCTTGTGCTGGTGCCTGGGCTGGTGCGCGCTGGGGGCGTTTGCTGCTCGATGGCGGCCGGCTGGATCGTCTGCGCCGGCGCTGGATCATCAGCGGCCACGGGGTCGAGGGCGGCTTGCTGCTGCTGGCTTTCTGGCTGCTGATTCAGTGCGATCCGGCCTCGCTGCTGTTTGGTGCTGGCGATCTGCGTCGTCTGCTCGGCTTGCCGCCGGCACAGCCCTATAGTGCCGAATTGTTCCGCCAGATCGAAACCCTCATTGCCGCCGCCGGCACATTCTCGGCGCTGCTGCTTGCCAGCCTGTTGTCGGCGTCGCCCCGGCGTCGACTTTTCCCCCTGATCGTACTCGCCGCCGCAGTGCTGATACGCACGCTGGCGCAGGCACTGATGATGCAACCGGCTGCGGCATTCGCCTGGGCGACGCCGGGCGCGCTCTCCGGGCTGGCGCTGGGGGTCGCTCTGTGGCTCATCGCCGCCCGCCTGCGCTTGTCGTTGCAACGCTCACTGGCTGGCCTGGCCTTGCTTGCTGCCACCGTCATGGTGAATCTGGTGCCAGAAAACCCGTATCTGGAAAACACCTTGCAAATCTGGAACTCGGGACAATTTCTCAACTTTCACGGCCTGACGCATTTCGCCGCGTCGCTGTGGCCGTTCGCCGTGCTGCCCTGGCTGATGCTGTTTTATCCGGAGGAATCATGACTGTTGCTATCACCGATCTCACCTCCTTGCGCGATGCTCTGCGTGTGTTTTGCGCCGAGCGCGACTGGCATCGGTATCACACGCCAAAAAATCTGGTGATGGCGCTTTCCGTCGAGGCCGCCGAACTGGTCGAGCAGTTTCAATGGGCGACACCTGAAGAAAGCCTCGCGCTCACGGCGGAAAAGCGTGCTGCCGTGGCCGACGAAATTGCCGATGTGCTGATCTATCTGATTGAACTCGCCGATGTCACCGGAATTGACCCATTGGCAGCTGCGCGCGCTAAGATCATCAAAAACGCTGTTAAATATCCGCCACCAACCCCCACGCCACAAAATCCTTCCTCATGAGCCACTTCAAACATCACGTATTTTTCTGCACCAACCAACGCGCCGAAGGCGAAATGTGTTGCAACAACCACGGTGCCAACGAGGTGCGCGCCTACGCTAAAGATCGCGTCAAGGCACTGGGCGACCAGATTCCAGGGTCGGTGCGCATCAATGCCGCCGGTTGCCTTGACCGCTGTGGCGAAGGCCCGGTGTTGGTGGTTTATCCCGAAGCTGTCTGGTACACCTATGTGGATCGCGAAGACATCGACGAAATTATTGACGAGCATCTGGTGCACGGCCGCGTGGTCGAACGGTTGAAGGTGTAGCGATGACGTCGCGCCATGTGCGTGAGTTAATCGCGGGCCCGGACGGCCGTATCGAGGTTTTCGTCGAATCGCAGGATTCACCGCGCGGCATCGCACTGATTGCGCATCCGCATCCGCTGTTCGGCGGCACGGCTGACAACAAAGTGGTGACCACGCTGGCACGCGCGTTTCGTGAGCTTGGCTGCATTACCCTGCG
>CAJAWW010000249.1 GCA_903946745.1 uncultured beta proteobacterium | reverse complement strand
GGCCTTGTTGTTTGGTCAAGTGCGGATCAAGTGCGGATCAAGTACGGCAAACCACGCCTGACCACAACCGGGCACCCAGCGTGGTCGCGTTGACCAAGCCCCATACGCCGAAGGACAGCACCAGCAGTCCCGCGGTTAGACGCAAGGCACGCCCCTGAACCACGGTTCGGAAACGCGCTAGCAGCAATCCGGCCAGCATCAGATTGGGCAAGGTGCCCAGACCGAAGGCCAGCATGGTCAAAGCGCCGCGTGCCGCGCTCCCTGTCAGCAAGGTCATCGTCAACACGCTATACACCAGCCCGCAGGGCAACCAACCCCAGAGCATGCCCAGCGGCAGGGCCTGAGCAATGCCGCGTACCGGCAAAAAAGCGCGCGTGGCCGGTTGAATGCGACGCCACAGCCATTGCCCGGCACGCTCGGTGAAGGCCAGCGTCTGCGTCATGCCGGTCAGGTACAAGCCCAGCGCGATCATCATCAGGTTGGCTACCACATACAGCGTCATCTGCACCGGCAACGCATTGTTCAGCAACAAACCCAAGCTGCCCAGGGCACCCATCAATGCCCCCGCGATGGAATAGCTGCCGATGCGTCCAAGGTTATAGGCGAGGTGCAAAAGCCATGCCGGCGAGCCTTCACGACGTCGGTCAGGCATCTGCAGGGTCAATGCTGAAACGATGCCGCCACACATGCCCGCGCAGTGCACGCCACCGAGCAGACCCACCAGAAATACGGCAAAAAACCCGCTATCGGGCATCAGCGGCGATCAAATGACTTTGGAATAGCGTGCGCTGGCGCGATCAGAGCGCAGGTATCGGTCGAAGGCCATGGCGATGCCGCGCACCAGCAAACGCCCCTGCGGCATGATGCTGATCCATTGGTCGTCGATGGTCATCAGACCGCCCTTTTCAAACCCGCGCAGATCGGCGAGTTCGTCCGCAAAATAGGATTTGAAGTCGATCAGGTGCGCAATCTCGATTGATTCAATCGACAGCTCAAAATGACACATCAGTGCCTGGATGATGCTACGTCTCAGCAAGTCGTCGGCGGTCAGTTCAATGCCGCGCAGCACTGGCAGCGTGCCCTGATCGAGCCGGTCGTAGTATTCGTCGAGGGTGCGCACGTTCTGGCAATAGCTGGGGCCGACCTTGCCGATGGCGGAGACACCGAAGGCCATCAGATCGGCCTCAGCGTGCGTCGAATAGCCCTGAAAGTTGCGATGCAGACGGCCTTGGCGTTGCGCCACCGCGAGTTCGTCGTCCGGCCGGGCGAAATGATCCATACCGATAAACACATAGCCGGCTTCGGTGAGGCGGCGGATCGCCAGTTGCAGAATCTGCAAGCGCGCATCGGGCGACGGCAGATCGGATTCGAGAATGCGCCGCTGCGGCTTGGCTAATGCCGGCAGATGCGCGTAGTTGTAGATCGAGAGCCGGTCGGGGCCGAGCTTGATGATTTCGTCCAGTGTCTGATTGAAACTGATGACATTCTGCTTGGGCAGGCCGTAAATGAGATCAACCGACACCGACTTAAAGCCAAACTCGCGCGCCGAATCGATCACCAGACGGGTTTCATCCAGCGTCTGAACACGATTCACCGCTACTTGCACGTCGGGCGCAAAATCCTGCACACCGACGCTCATGCGATTGAAACCGAGATCACCGAGCAGACGCACGGTATCGCGGTTGACCTTGCGCGGATCAACTTCAATGGAATATTCGCCATCCGGCAGCAGCTTGAAATCCTGACGGATAAGATCCATCAGACGCCGCATTTCATCATCGGCAAGGAAGGTCGGCGTGCCGCCACCCCAGTGCAGCTGAACGACCTCCCGGCTGCCATCGAGTGCGGCCGCCTGCATGGCGATTTCCTTGCCCAGATACTTGATATATTTGGCGGATCTGCCGTGATCCTTGGTAATGATCTTGTTGCAGGCGCAGTAATAGCAGATCGTATTGCAGAACGGGATGTGCACGTACAATGACAAAGGCCGGCTGATGCCGCCGATGGTTCTTTTGCCCAGCCAGCGAATATAGTCGTCGGCACCGAAGGCTTCGACAAAACGATCCGCCGTGGGATACGATGTGTACCTTGGCCCGTTTACGTCAAATCGGCGAATGACCTGCGGGTCAAAAATCAGATCTTGATGATTCATCGGAAAGCGCGGAAAGTAACAATGGAAAGACGACAACGCAGGATGCGCCTGACGGGCTGGTTTGGCATTGATGCAGATCAAATGGGCTTGTTGCGGGGCTTGCTGCGGGGCTTGTTGCAAGGTGTATTGTCGATATTTTTGCCCGGGAAAAGGTCAGCAGTGTGCGCGAAAACGTAAAGCTAAAACTGGTTCCACTCAACGTCTCGCAGCTCAAGTCGGCATGCGCACAGTGCAACATGCGCGAACTTTGTCTGCCGTTCGGGTTGTCTGACACCGAAGTTGATCACCTCGATAATCTGGTGGGCGCGCGACGCAAGCTAAAGCGCGGCCAGCATCTCTATCGCACAGCGGACCGCTTCGAAGCCATTTTTGCCGTGAAGTCGGGCTTTTTCAAGACCGATGTTTTAAGCGAGGACGGTCGCGATCAGGTTACCGGTTTTCAGATGGCCGGCGAAATTCTTGGCATGGACGGCATCGGCACCGACCTGCACAGCTGTAACGCCGTGGCGCTTGAGGACAGTGAAGTCTGTGTCATTCCCTTTGCCGAACTGGAATCTCTGGCGAGTGAAATCCGCACCCTGCAAAGCCACTTTCACAAGGTCATGAGTCGCGAGATCGTCCGCGACCATGGCGTCATGATGTTGTTGGGCAGCATGCGTGCCGAAGAGCGGCTGGCGACTTTTTTGCTGAATCTGTCACAACGCTTCACCGCCCGCGGCTACTCACCAGCCGAGTTTCATTTACGCATGACCCGCGAGGAAATTGGTTCTTACCTTGGGCTCAAACTTGAAACCGTGAGCCGCGCGTTTTCCCGCTTTCAGGAAGACGGGCTCATTGCGGTGCAGCAAAAGCATGTTCGGATACTCAATATCCCCGGGCTGCAAAAAGTGCTCGCGCCGCGTCGCAACTATCCGGGCTAGCGTTAAGTGCGCATCCTTGACCATTCCCTGCGATTCCGCGACACTCTATTATGCGAACACGTTACGCGAACCAAATAATCTCTGTGCCCGCCTCATGAATCTGCCTGATCTGTCCAGCAAAACAGCGGCCTTGTCGTCACAAGCGGCGGTGAATCCGCTCTCATTCACCGAGCGCCTGCGTACCGCCGGCATTGCTCCTGGCGATAGCGAAGAGCTCCGGCTGAACAAATCGCTGCTGATGCTGGCCACCGGCTTGGTGAGTCTCACCACCATGCTCTGGGTCGGCATTTACACCTTGCTCGGCCCGCAGTTTTCCACCACGCTGCCGCTTACCTTTCAGTTGCTGCTCGCCGGCAATATGCTGCTCTACATCCGCACCGGAAATTTCGAATTTTTCCGTGTCAGCCAACTCGGGTTGCTCCTGTTTTTACCCTTTGTCGCGCAATGGACTGCGGGCAACTTTATCAGTTCTAGCGGCGTCATCCTCTGGGGTTTGCTGGCACCTATCGGTGCTATTTTGTGTATCGGCGTCAGTCAGTCGGTCGGCTGGTTTATTGCCTGGGTCTTTCTCACCGCGTTATCAGGTGCCATGGATTACTACCTGGCAGACCCGCTCTTCACCGTCAAATCCAGCGTGCCGCTGCGCACCAGCCTAGTCTTCTTCGCGCTCAACTTTATTGCGGTTGCCTCGATTATTTACATGCTGTTGCGGTTTTCCATCGAGCAGAAACGCAAGATTCTCGACTCGCTTGAAGAGGCTCACAAGCAAGTGCAGATTGCACAGGAGGCCTCCGAAAAACTGTTGCTCAACATCCTTCCCGGCGCGGTTGCTGAACGTTTGAAAAGCTCGGACCAGACCATTGCGGATGGCTTTGCCGACGTCACCGTGATGTTTGCCGACATCGTGAACTTCACGCAGGTGGCGGCCAATATGTCGCCCTCACAGGTGTTCTCAATGCTGAACCGTATCTTCTCGGCATTCGACGAACTCGCCGAGCAGTTCGGGCTGGAAAAAATCAAAACCATCGGCGACGCCTACATGGTGGCGGGTGGCTTGAATGACGATCTCACCGATTACTCTGCCGTCATCGTCGACATGGCCATCGCCATGCGCGACCTGCTACGGCGCGACTTCATCGTCAATACCTCGCACCTCGAAATCCGTATCGGCATTGGCACCGGCCCCATCGTTGCCGGCGTCGTCGGCAAGAAAAAGTTTATCTACGACTTGTGGGGTGACACCGTCAATATTGCCAGCCGCATCACCTCCGAAGGCGTGCCCGGCATGATTCAGTGCGATACCACCACCTATCACCGCCTGGCCGGCAGCTTCGACTTTCACGAGCCGCAAACCATCTATCTGAAAGGCAAGGGCAACATGACGGTGTATCGCATCATCGGGCGCACCGGAACGGTCGAGGGCAGCGCCGCCTAGCCGTTAT
>CAJAWW010000248.1 GCA_903946745.1 uncultured beta proteobacterium | reverse complement strand
GGCATGAGTTCGGCGGCCAGCGCCCATAAACGTTGTTCCACGGCACGCTCGCCGGGGAATCCTGCGATTCCGAAAGCGCGGCACAGTACGCGTTTGACATTGCCATCGAGGATGGGGGCGTGCGCAGCAAAGCAAAACGTAGCGATGGCATTTGCCGTCGAGCGACCAATGCCGGGCAGCGCCGCCAATGCTAGAGGATGCTGCGGAAAGTGTCCGCCGTGATCGCGCATCACACTCTGCGCACAGCGATGCAGGTTGCGGGCGCGGGCGTAGTAGCCCAACCCGCTCCACAGACGCATGACTTCATCGACCGGCGCAGCGGCAAGATCAGCAAGCTGCGCAAAGCGCGCCAGAAAGCGTGCGTAATAAGGGATGACCGCAGCAACCTGGGTTTGCTGCAGCATGATTTCGGAAAGCCAGACGCGATAGGGGTCAGTGGTGTTCTGCCACGGCAGATCATGCCGGCCGTGGGATTTGTGCCAGTGGATGAGGGCGGCTGAAAAGCTGTTTACCACGGGGGGCACGGGGCACACGGGGAAAGTCAAAGGCAAATGCTGAAGTGGCTTTTCCCCGTGCTCCCCGTGCCCCCCGTGGTTAATCGCCTTTGACTGGCCTGACACAACCCGCCGCCAACTTCGCCCGCGCTCTTGCCGCATCGGTGGTATCCGCATTCGCCACCGCTACGCCCATGCGGCGCTTCATGAAACTTTCCGGTTTGCCGAACAGGCGCACGTCGCTTTCCGGCACGGCCAGTGCTGCGGCCACGCCTTCGTAGGCGATGCCGGTTTCATCCATGCCACCGTAAATGACGGCTGAGGCACCGGGGCGGCGCAAGGTGGTGTCGATGGGCAGGCCGAGGATGGCGCGGGCGTGCAGTTCGAATTCAGAGAGGCGTTGCGTCGCCAGCGTCACCAGCCCGGTGTCATGCGGGCGCGGGCTGACTTCGGAGAACCAGACCTGATCGCCCTTGATGAACAGCTCAACCCCAAAGACGCCGCGTCCGCCGAGGTTGCCGGTAATGGTGGCGGCAATCTCGCGGGATTTTTGCAAGGCGAGCGGCGACATGGTCATCGGCTGCCACGACTCGACATAATCGCCATTGACCTGCACATGCCCGATGGGTTCGCAGAAGAAGGTGTCCACTGTGCCTGAGGCACCCACGGCACGCACCGTCAGCTGGGTGATTTCATAATCGAAATCGATGAAGCCTTCAACAATAACACGCCCCGCACCGACCCGGCCGCCGGCTTGCGCGGTTGCCCACGCGGCGGCAAGTTCAGCCGGCGTCTTCACCAGTGATTGCCCCTTGCCCGAAGACGACATCACCGGCTTGATGATGCACGGATAACCGATGCCGCCCTCCACCGCTGCCTGCAACTCGGCCAGTGAGTCGGCGAAACGGTAGGGCGAGGCCGGTAGCCCGAGCTCTTCCACGGCCAGCCGGCGGATGCCTTCGCGGTTCATGGTGAGATGCGCGGCGCGTGCGGTGGGGATGACCTCGCACAGGCCGTCGCGTTCGATTTCCAGCAGTGCCGCCGTCGCAATGGCTTCGATTTCCGGCACTAGCAGATGCGGCCGTTCGCGTTCAACCAGCGCACGCAGTGCCGCGCCGTCGGTCATGTTGATGACATGGCTGCGATGCGCCACCTGCATGCCGGGCGCGTCGGCATAACGATCGACGCCAATCACTTCGCAACCCAGCCGTTGCAATGCGATAATGACTTCCTTGCCCAGTTCGCCGCAGCCCAGCAACATCACGCGGGTGGCGGATTTCGATAAAGGCGTGCCGATACGGCGCATGAATTCACCTTGCAAACCGCTGCTCCTCATTCCAATTCGGCCGATTCTAGCCGATGCGCCACCCCCCCCCATTTGTCTCTATTACACTGATTCCATCTCATGAGCCCTTTATCCAAGCCTTCTGGCGACCCACTCGACCCGCGTGCCCTGCGACAGGCGCTGGGTGCATTTGCCACCGGCATCACCGTTGTCACCGCGCGCGGCAGCGACGGACAACTGGCCGGCGTGACGGTCAATTCTTTCGCCTCGGTTTCGCTCAATCCACCACTGGTGTTGTGGAGTCTGGGCAACAATTCACCCTCGCTTGCTGTGTTTGCCGGCGCCAGCCATTACGCCGTCAACGTGTTGGCAGCCGATCAGCAGGTGCTTTCGCAACGCTTTGCCACCTCACAAAACGATAAGTTTTTGGGGCTGGAGATCAGCGAGGGTGCCGGCGGTGCTGCCTTGCTGCCCGGCTGCTGTGCGTGGTTTGAATGCCGTATTGTGGCGCGCCATCCGGGCGGCGACCATGTCATTCTGGTCGGCGAGGTGGAAGCATTTCGCAGCAACGAAAAATCACCACTGATTTATTTTGGCAGCGGTTATTGCACGTTGGGCTGAACGTGTCAGCCTGGCAGTGCCGTGGGGGGCATGGGGGGCATAGGGGGCATAGGGGGCGTGGTGGTATTGGGCAACCAAACCGTAAACACCGAGCCGCCATCGGGTGGGCAGTTGACGTCGATGCGGCCGCCCGAGCGTTGCACCAGATCGAGGCTGACCCACAGACCTAAACCGGTGCCGTCGCCATACTTGGTGGAAAAGAAGGGGTCGAACAGCCGCGCGCGATCGCTCTCGGCAATGCCGCAGCCGTTGTCGGCAACGGCCACAAAGCTGCCGGGCACGCCGTCTTCTGTGCGCTCGCCGCTGCTCAGTGTTAACGTGCCGCCCTCGATACCCTGCATGGCTTGCAGCGCATTCACCATCAGGTTGATCAGCACCTGTTGCAACTCGTTGCGATTTACCGACACCGGGCGCGTGGCGTGCAGTTCCTGCAACACACTGACGCCGGTTTTTTTCATCTGGTGCGCGACCAGCACCAGACTATCTTGCACCACCTGATCGAGTGCGACGGCTTCGGCGTAGCCGGCATATTCGGCCGGGCGGGCGAACTGCAACAGTTTGGTGACAATCAGGCGGATGCGAAAGACCTGATCCTGAATCAGCCGGATTTCGCTCATCACCGGCGCGGCGGCATCGCCCAGCACGTCGCGCAATACATCGAGATTGCCTTGAATCACCGCCACCGGATTATTCACTTCGTGCGCCACGCCAGCTGCCAGTTGGCCGATGGCGGCGAGTTTTTCCGACATCACCAGCCGCTGTTGCGCCGAGCGCAGCGACTGGTTGGCGGCGGCCAGTTCCGCCGTGCGTTCGGCCACTTTGGTATCCAGCTCGGCACCCCAGCGTTGCAAGGTGTCGGTTTGCACCGTCAGGCGATTCAGCAGGCGGTCAAAGTGTGCACCGAGTTCGGCGATTTCATCGGCGTCGGTCTGGGGCATGCCGACGCGTGCCAGATCGTCGCCGGATTCGATGGCGTTCATGACTTCATGCATGCGTACTACCGGTGTTGAGACATGGTGCGCCAGTCGCAGCGAAACCACGCCGGCACCGGTGGCGACCAGCAAGAACAGCAAGGCCGCCGCGCCCAGTGCAACATAGCGCGCATGCTGGAAAGGCGCTTCAAGAAAGCCGACGTAGAGCATGCCAATTGATTGACCCCGGCCGTCGCGCACGGGTTCGTAGGCAGAGACATACCAGTCTTTGACGACGAAGGCGCGATCCAGCCAGGTGCGCCCCTGCGTCAGCACGGTGTTGCGCACGGCGGCGGAAACGCGGGTGCCGATGGCGCGCTCGCCCTCGAATAGGCGCACGTTGGTGGCGATGCGTACATCATCGAGAAACAGCGTTGCGGTGCCGGCGCTGCCCAGCGGCAAGGCACCTTCTGGATAGACGATCTCGTTGATGCGATCAATGAAATCAAGATTGCGATTCAGCAGCAGCCCGCCGGCCAGAAGGCCACCCCCGAGCACCGGGGCGATACTGTGGATCACCATGCCACGCGATTCTTCGGAGAGCAAGGTGGGCTCGGCATTGCGCGTGACGATCAGCGGTATGCGTGCGCGTTCGGCCAGTGCCGGATTGATGGCGGCCAGTTGTGCCGGGCTGAGGACGAGCACTTCGGTCGGGCTGAGTGCAATGTCGCGTTCGGACAAGGTCGTCCGGATTTCGTAAGGCAAGCTGTGTGCAAGGCTGTCGCTGGTGGCGCGAACGCGTCCTTCGTTGTCGAGCAGCACCAGAAAATCGATACCCAATTGCGTCTTGGCTTCGCGCAGCATGAGGTCAAGCTTGTGGTTGTTGCGTTCGCGCAGGCCGTTGGCCAGACGCTCGGAGCCGGCCAGTGTCGACACGCGCTGACCAACACCCTGTTTGACCTGCTCAAAATAACTATTGGCGACCGCCAGATCGCTGCGCACTTTGGTTATCAGCAGCCGGTCGAAGTAAATGCCGCCCCAGGTGACCAGCACGCCCACCAGCAAGGGCACGGCAATCAGTAGTGGCAGCAGCGCCAGCGCCAGCAACTTGAAGCGCAGCGAGCGCCGGAAGCGTGCGCGCAGGTTGGTGAGGAGTTTCATTTATTGAAACCCGGATTAACCACGGGGGGCACGGGGGGGCACGGGGAAAACCAGACCATTGCGAAGAGTATTCTGTCTCACGCCTTGCCTTTCCCCGTGCTCCCCGTGTCCCCCGTGGTCAACTGCCTTTTTCAGCCTCATTCGTCGCACGCAATCCCCCACGCAGCGCATTTGCGTTCCAGCGTTTTGCGCGCGATACCCAGCCGGCGGGCGGCTTCGGATTTGTTGCCGGCGTTTGCGGCCAGCACGGCGAGAATGTGTCGGCGCTCGACGGCTTCCAGCGCGTCGTCCTCCGTCGGGGCGGGGATAGGGGCGGCATCGGTTTCAAATCCGGGCGCAAAGTCGTCGCTGTAGCCGCCGAGAATCAGTGAGCGTTCGACCAGATTTTTTAGCTCGCGCACATTGCCCGGCCATGCGTAGCGCGCCATACGTTGCAGTAGCGCTTCATTATGCGGCAGTGGCGGCACACCAAGGTTGGGGGCGAGTTGCTCGACAAAATAATCCACCAGCGCCGGCAGGTCTTCGGTGCGTTTGCGCAGTGGCGGCAGCGTGATGCCCACCACCTGCAGACGATAGTACAGATCCTGTCGAAAACGCCCGGCGCCGACCTCAGCCGTCAGGGCGCGATTGCTAGCGGCCACCACGCGCACATCGACGGGGATTTCCTGTTCTGACCCCACCGGCCGCACGCGCCGTTCTTCCAGCACGCGCAGCAGCTTGGCCTGCAAGGATAGCGGCAGTTCGGCCACCTCGTCGAGAAACAGCGTGCCGCCACGGGCGTAATAAAACAGGCCTTCGCGGCTTGACGTGGCGCCGGTGTAAGCGCCTTTGACATGGCCAAAGAGTTCGGATTCGATCAACTCGGCGGCGATGGCCGCGCAGTTGATCGGCACGAAAGGTTTGTGGGCGCGCGGGCTCATGTGGTGCAGCGCGCGCGCCGCGAGTTCTTTGCCGGTGCCGGATTCGCCCTGAATCAGCACCGTGGCCGGGGTCGGGGCGATACGCTTGATGAGACTGAAAATCTCCCGCATGGGTGCCGAATTGCCGATCAGCCCTTCGATACCGCCGGCACGCTCATCAATTTCGCGGCGCAGGACAAAATTTTCGCGGCGTAAACTGGAGCGCTCGAAACAGCGTTCTACGGCATTGAGCATTTGCGCCACCGAAAACGGTTTGAGCAGAAAATCGGCTGCCCCGGCGCGCAAGGCGTCGATGGCGGTTTCAAGGTCGGCATAGGCGGTCATGAGAATCACGTCGCCGGCAAAACCCTGTTCACGCAACTGATGCAGCCACTGCACGCCGGAACGCCCAGGCAGAGAAATATCGAGCACGATCAGATCAAAGTGCTGGCGTTCGAGCAAAACTTCCGCCTGCTCGACACTGCCCGCCGTCGCCACCCAGCCACAGCGCGCCTCCAGCGTGCGCTGCAAGAAACTAATCATGCCGGGCTCATCATCCACCACCAGCACCGATTGATGCTGCCAGGGCAATGCCGTTGCTACCACTGCGGCCACTATTTCCTCCTTGCCGGGTGTGCTCCGGTCGATTGTTTGTAAAGAAATTTTTACCACGGGGGACACGGGGGGCACGGGGAAAAGCAAATTCGGCACTTGCTTTTGACTTTCCCCGTGCCCCCCCGTGTCCCCCGTGGTCAATGCCCTTTATCCCACCCGCACCGCCGCCAGTTCATCCGGCGTATTGATATTGGCAAAGGCTTCTTCGTTATCGAAATCCACTGCGATGGTTCGCAGCTGATCGAACCAGGTGTCGATCTTGCGCCCGCCGTTTTGCAAATAAGCGTCCAGGCTAGCCAGCACTTCGCGGCGCATCAGGGCGAACACCGGTTGCAGGCGGCCGTTGCTGCGCACTACGGCGAGTTCGGCGTCGCTCTCTTGCAGCGCGGTGCTCAGTCGGGCGACCAGATCGGTGGGCATGAAGGGCGAATCGCAGGGTGCGCTCACCAGCAGGGGCGTCGTGCAGAGCGTCAGCCCGGCGTGGATGCCGGCCAGCGGGCCGGCGTAACCGGTGATACGGTCGGGCACCAGCGCGCAGCCGAATTCGCCCCAGATTTCCGGGTTGCGGTTGGCGTTGATGAGCAGCGTATCCACTTGCGGGCGCAGGCGGTCGAGCACCCAGGCCGCCATCGGCCGGCCGTCGAGCGTAACCAAGCCCTTGTCGGCACCGCCCATGCGCCGCCCCATGCCGCCGGCGAGCAGCAGGCCGGTGACGGTGAGCGGGGTGAATGCAGGGGTGAATGCAGGGTCGGACAGCATGTCCCGATTGTTACCGCGGATGGACGTTTTGTCCACCGCCGGCCGGCCGGGTGCGACTATATGTCCATTTACGCATAATTGTTATTTCTTAATATGCTGATTTGTAATGATAAAAATTCAGGCATGATCTCTGCTATAGATTATCAAACGTCCTGCAAGGACATCTAATATTTGCTGAACCGGAACCCCGATCCGGCGGCATTGAAAAACGGAGGAGATATGAACATGCATGCGGCGAAAGCTCAAGCTTCATCGCGCGGATTGCCGGGCGGCGCATTGGTCAACAAAGCAGTTGCGTGCCTGATAGCGCTGACCGTCTCTGCTTCGGTTGCTTCGGTTGCCTTGGCGGCCGACGCCCCTGCTGCTGCCCCGGCGGCACCTGCCACCGCTTTGGCAACCCCCATGGCGACGGCCACTGCACCGGCGCACAATGCCACGCCGTTCTGGCGTGAGGTACGCAAAACCGACCAAGGTATCACCACCATCAAGGGCGCTGAAACCGGCACGCTGGTGCAGATGGAAGGCAACGCCTGGCGCCACCTTCGCAATGGCCCGGTCACCTTGTGGGGTGGGCTGCTATTGCTGGCGATGACCGTCACGGTGCTGGGTTTTCATGCCTGGAAAGGGCAGCTGCGGCTGTCTTCACCCGCCACCGGCAAGCGTGTGACGCGCTTCACAGCAGGCGAGCGGGTGGTGCACAACACGGTGGCCGGTTCGTTTGTGCTGCTGGCGCTGGGCGGTTTGCTGCTGCTGTTTGGCAAGCATCTGCTGGTGCCTGTGCTGGGGCATACGCTGGTGGCCTTTATGTTGCAAATTTTGAAGCCGGTGCACAATTTCCTCGGGCTGGTGTTTGTGGTTGCCTTGCTCATCATGATTGTGATGTGGGCGAAAGATAATCTCTGGGCGGCGGCGGATGCCGAGTGGATCGGCCGTGCCGGTGGCCTGCTTGATCGCAGCCATGTGCCTTCGTGGCGCTTCAATTTTGGTGAGAAAACCTGGTTCTGGTTTGGTGTGACGATTCTGGGTCTTACCGTATCGGTGTCCGGGCTGCTGCTGGATTTCCCGGCCATTCTTGAGCTGCGTGCCAAGTTACAGATCGCCAATCTGGTGCATGGTATTGGTGCCTTGCTGATGATGTTCCTGGCACTCGGCCACATTTATATGGGCACCATCGGCGTCGAAGGCGCGCTGGAGGCCATGAAGACCGGCGACGTTGACGAAACCTGGGCGCGTGAGCATCACGAGCTGTGGTATCAGCAGGTTTCCGGAAAAGGCAAGTAAGACCATGGTGCAGCGCGACGTCGCCGTAGCCGTTGGTTTTGCGCGCATGGCGCTGGCCAGTCGCTGGGTCGATCATGTCTGGCAGTTGGTGTCCATGGCACCTGCCGGGCAAATGCCGGCCGGCGCGCAGTTGGTGTGCGACAACCTGACGCTGCGTTTGTTTGCCGACGAGGCCGACAATTACCTGCTGAACCTGTCGGCAGAAGTGCCGATGTTGTTCGTGGTGTATCGGTTGGAAGATGAAATTCCGGTGGTGCAAATGGTCACCGTCAGCTACGGCGAGGCCGCGCGCATGCTGGATTCCGGCGAATGTGTGGAAGGCGTGCCGCTGCCGGCCGATTTACTGGGCTGGGTGGAAGACTACGCCCGGCACTATTTTCAGCCGCCGGAAAAGAAGCTCAAGAACAAGCGTTATGCGTCGTCGCGCATCGTTAGCAAAGCGGTCAGCCACGCAGTCAGCCACGCAGTCAGCCACGCAGTCAGCCAGGATGTGCAGCCATCATGATTGCCACCCAGGCAGACACCCCATTTTTGTCGCGCTGGTCACGGCTCAAGCGTAGCGGTGGCGAGCCGGTGGCGGTTGTGCCGGATACCCCTGCCGCCCCCCGCGCACCCTTACCTGATGTGAGCAGCATGCAGTTTGGCGATGACTTCAGTCAGTTTTTGTGTGCCGAAGTTGAAGAAAGCGTCAAGCGGCTGGCAATGAAAAAGCTCTTCCATTCGCCGATTTTCAACGTCATGGACGGACTGGATGTCTACATTGACGACTACAGCATTCCCGATCCGCTCGATCCGGGCATGCTGGAAAAACTCTCGCACGCGCATGAGATGTTGTTTGGTGATGTGAAGGCGGCTGCGCAGGAGGTTGCAGAAGAGGTTACGCAAACTGAGGCACCCGTAGTTTCAGCGTCGACTTTTACCGATGCAACACCAACCACCCCGGAGTCGGTCGCATCATGAGCGCCGCCACCTGTCTGGTGTGTTCCTGCAACGGCAGTATTCCGGCCGCTGCGCTGGCTACGTTGGCTGCTGTGAGTGCCACACCCGCCAAGGCCTTGTGTCGCGGTGATGTCGGACAATTCCGCGATGCCATGGGTCAGAACACGGCGGTGGTGGTCGGCTGTACGCAGGAAGCCGCATTTTTCAGCGAATTCGCCGAGCGCGCAGGCGCACCCGCCGAACTGCGCTTTGTCAATCTGCGCGAGCTGGCCGGCTGGTCGGCTGAAGGCGCGTTGTCAGGTGCCAAGATGGCCGCGCAACTCGCCATGGCATGCGCGCCGGCTTCATCCCCCGTCTCCACCGTGGATCTGATTTCCAACGGCAATTTACTCATCATCGGCCCCGCCGCTGCCGCGCTCGACTGGGCGGAGCGTTTGATGGACGACCTCGATGTTGCCGCGCTCATCACGGACAATGCCAGGCTGCCGGCGCGCCGTGAATTCGCCGTGTGGGATGGCCGCGAGGTGCATGTGAGCGGGCATCTGGGCGCCTTCGACGTGCGCTGGCGGCATGCTTCGCCGATCGATCTGGATCGCTGCGTCGGCTGCGGTGCCTGCGTGCGGGCGTGCCCTGAAGGTGCCATGAAGATGGTCGACACCGGCGTGCTGTACGACGCCGCACGCTGCACGCAACATGGCGATTGCGTCAAGGCCTGTGGCGACATTGGTGCCATCAATTTTGCGCGCCTCGACCCCACCACCGATGCCGCGATGCGTCAGGAACGCTTCGATCTGATTCTCGATCTCTCGCGCCAGCCGCTGATCCGTTTGCCGCATCTGCCCGATGGCTATCTGGCTCCGGGTGCTGATCCGCTGGAACAAAGCGAGGCCGCGCGCCGCCTGCTCGGCATGGTCGGCGAATTCGAGCGGCCGCGTTATCTGGAATATCGTGAGGCGCGTTGCGCGCATCATCGTCAGGGCAAGACCGGATGCAGCAAATGTATCGACGTTTGCTCCACCGCGGCAATTAGCAGCGTGAAGAACCGCATCGTCGTCGATGCCGCGCTGTGTGCCGGTTGCGGCGGTTGCGCCACGGTGTGCCCCACGGGTGCGGCGCATCATGCATATCCGGCGCCCTCTGAACTTATGGCTGTGGCGCAACGTGGTCTTGCCGCGTATCGTACAGCGGCGGGCGCAAAAAATGCTGAACCCTGCTTGCTGATCCACACCGCGCGTCGGCGTGATGCCGTGCTGGCGCTGGGTCGTCAGGCGCTGGGGCAGGCACTGGGTCAAGGTAAGGGCTTGCCGGCACGCGTGATCCCTTTCGAAGTGCATGACACAGCGGCCTTCGGGCTCGATCAGGCGCTGGCCGTGCTGTGTTACGGCGCAGCACTGGTGCGCGTGGTGGTGCACGATGATTTCCCTGAAAGCTACCGTCAGGCGCTCACGCAGCAGTTTGCCATTGGCAACACTGTGCTGGCCGCGCTGGGTTATGGTGCAAACCGTCTTGAACTGATCGACGAAGACCAACTGGCCACCGGATTATGGTCGCTGCCAGCGCTTGCCTCTTCCATCGTGCCTGCCAGTTTCCTGTTCTCTGACGACAAACGTGCGGCGCTCGACATGGCCATTGGCCACCTTGCCGTCCACGCTAAAACCGACACTGACACCACTGAAATTCTCTTGCCCGCCGGCGCACCTTTCGGCACGGTCACGGTGGCGGCCGATGCTTGCACGCTGTGCATGTCTTGTGTCGGGGCTTGCCCCAATGGCGCGCTGCTCGACACGCCCGAAGCACCCAAACTGCGTTTTGTCGAAAAGAACTGCGTTCAGTGCGGCCTGTGCGTGCAGACTTGCCCGGAAAATGCGCTCACCCTGACACCGCGCCTGTGGCTGGACGACGACGCCCGTCGCGCCCGCACCCTCAATGAGGCCAAACCCTTTCACTGCATTGGTTGCGGCAAGGAATTTGGCACGCAACAAATGATTCAATCCATGGTCGGGCGCTTGAGCGGGCACAGCATGTTTGCCGGCGAGCAGGCCTTGCGCCGTTTGCAGATGTGCGGTGATTGCCGCGTGTTCGATATGCTGCAAGACAAGGATGCTATGTCGGTGTTGGAGTCCGGACAATGAGCCACGTTGCAAGCGCTGTGACCAATCCTGCCGTACAAGATTCCGGCGAGCAAGTGCGTGCCGACTGTTACCGCGTGCTGGCGCGGTTGTTCGCCGCACCCCCGGATGCCGCCTTGCTGGCCACACTATCCACGTCAGCCAGCGGTGCCGACGACACGCTGGGGAAATTGTGGAACGAACTTTGTAAAGTCGACGCCGGGGAGTCGGTGCGACTGGCCGACGAATACGCTGCGCTCTTCACCAGCGTGGGCGAGCCGCGCGTGTTTTTGTATGGTTCCTGGTACCAGAGCGGTTCGCTGATGGATACGCCGCTGGCCGATTTGCGCACCGATCTCACACAGTTGGGCTTTGCCCGCCAGAGCGAGGTGCGCGAGCCGGAAGATCACTTTGCCGCCTTGCTTGAAGTGATGGCGCTCTTGGTGACACAGGGCAACCCGGCGCAGCACGCATTTTTCGCGCGGCATATTGCGCCCTGGTATCTGAAGTTTTGTGCACGACTGGCCGCTGAGGCCAATGAATCAAGTGAGTTTTTCCGGGCAGCCGCAAATTTTGCATGCGGCTTTCTGGAGGGTGAAGCTGAACTGCTGGCGTCTTAAATCCTGAAGCGCCACTGATGGAGGAGAAATGATGAAACCGGAACAAAAAAACAATGAACTGCGAAACGCACAAAGTGCCCAGGAAACCCCTGCCGCCAACCTGCGTCGCCGTAACTTTCTGCTCACGGCATCGCTCGGCGGTGTCGGCGTTGCGGCAGCAGCCGTCGCCGCGCGCAGCGGCGCACCGGTGGAATCCGTCGCGGTGGCACCGCCAGAAAAGACGCCCGGCTATCAGCTGAGCGACCATGTGCTGCACTATTACCGCACCACGCGTACCTGAGGAGGCGACCATGTTGATGCAAAAGAAAAAATCCGCGACCGCCCGGCAATCCAGCCGCCTGACCCGCGATGTTTCATTGACGGCACCTGCCGCCATGGATCGGCGCACCTTCCTCAAGCGTTCCGGTATCGGCATCGGTGTCGGTGCGGTGGCCGGCCAACTCGGTGGCGGCATGATGCGCCCGGCCGAAGCCGCGGATTCTGCCGGGGCGCCCAAGGATGGCAAGACCGAAATTCGCCGCACCATCTGCACGCACTGCTCGGTGGGCTGCGCGATTGATGCTGAAGTCGTCAATGGTGTCTGGGTCGGCCAGGAACCAGTGTTCGATTCGCCCATCAATCTCGGCGCGCATTGCGCCAAGGGGGCGTCGGTGCGCGAGCACGGCCACGGCGAGATGCGCCTTAAATATCCAATGAAACTGGTCGACGGGAAAT
>CAJAWW010000247.1 GCA_903946745.1 uncultured beta proteobacterium | reverse complement strand
CGGCGCGGTGACGATGAAGATCACCAGCAGCACCAGCATCACATCGACTAGCGGCACCACGTTCATCTCCGCCATGGGTGCCTGATGCTGGCGTCCGTCAAAGCTGCCGATGGCCATATCAGTTCCTCCGCGCCGGGGTGCCAAGTGTGGTCAGCACATAGAGATCATGCGCAAAGGCATCGAGTCGCGCCAGCCACACGCGGTTGCGCCGGTTGAAGGTGTTGTAGGCGAGCACCGCCGGAATCGCTACGGCCAAGCCCAGCGCCGTCATGATGAGCGCTTCGCCCACGGGCCCCGCTACTTTGTCCAGCGTGCCCTGACCGGAAAGGCCGATTTGTACCAGCGCGTGATAAATGCCCCACACGGTGCCGAACAGGCCGACATAGGGCGCGGCCGAACCGGCTGAAGCGAGAATGGTGAGGCCGTGTTCCACGGCCGCGGCCTCCTTATCGATACCGTTGCGCAACACGCGGGTGAGAAACTCGCCCAGCCCGCCGGCTGCGGCCAGTTTGTGTTCGCCTTGCGTCACGCTGTCGGCTGATGCTTTCACCGCTTGCGCGGCCAGTTCGGCAAAAGCGTTGTCGGCGGGTTTTGAGCTCAGCGCCGCCCCCACGACCTGTAAGGACGGCGCGTTCCAGAACGTTTCCAGAAAGGCGTCCGCACGCTTTTGCGCCAGCGCGTTAGCAATTGTGCGGGTGACGATCAAATACCAGCTGGCAATTGACAGCAGCAGCAGCGTGGCGAGCACCAGTTTGCCGACGCCGTCGGTTTGGGTCAGAAAGTGGGCAAAGCCCAGGCCGGAGGTGGTTGCGTGTTCCATCAATCAGAGTCCTCTACGAAAAAATGTCATTTTGTTGCTTGGTACTTGCAGGCGTGCATTCAGGGTGTCGGGTAGGGGCAGGTAAATTTACTCAATATGGTGAGCAAAATTACCCGATGCCATGCTCAGGTTCCTTGCAGGATGAATTTGAAAGGTTGCCGGGCGATGCCGCGCACGGCTTGGCCGTTGCGGCGGGGCGGCTGACAGCGCCAGGTTTTGACGGCCGCGAGCGCAGCCTGATCGAGCCGTTCGAAACCGCTACTGGTGTCGATACGGGCGGCGGCTACGCTGCCTTGTTCGTCGAGTTCGACATGTAGGATGACGGTGCCGGTTTCACCGCGACGGCGCGACATGGCCGGATAGGCGGGTTGGGTACGCTCCGGGCACGATAGCGAAAGCTCACCGCCGAGTGACAGGGGCGCGGCGGCCGCCGCAGGTGCAGAGGGTGCTGGTGCGGCAGGCGCTTCAATCACAGCCGCTGGTTTGGGTAGTGGTGCCGGAGCAATGGGTGCGACGGGCTCAGTGGGTGCGACCGCCGGCGTTTCGGCGACCAGTTGCCGGGGCTGCTCAACAGGGCGCGGTGTCGGTGGCTGCATCTTCACCGGCTCGGCTTTGGGTGGTGGGGGAATAAGTGGCACGGGCGGGACAGCTTGTGTCGGCGGTGCGATGAAATTCACGAACAGCGTGGCGGTTTCCGCTGGGCTCGGCAGCAGGCGGTGGCTCCACAGGCCATATAGCGCGGCGGCGTGGATGGCCAGCACCAGCGCAATGCCGGTGAGTTTTTCCCAATCCAGCCGCATTCCCATGGTGCTCAGGGCTTCAGAAATTCGCGCACGGCGGCAGCGGGCGGCGATCCGGCATGAAAGCGTGCCTCACCTTTGACCGGAAGCAGTGCAACGTAAGGCGTCAGGCCGCGCCATTCGGGATTGACCGTATGGCGCAGCGCCATGTCATCACCAGCGAAGACATACAGGGCGCGTGCATCGCGGTAGTGCGGATTTTTGCGCAGGGCATTTTCCTGACCGGCACCGTCCATGACAACGACAACCAGCCGTGCCTTGACGCGGGCGGTGCGCACAGCGGCGGCCATTTCGTCGATCACGCGTGGGCAGTGTGTGCAGTCGGTGGTCGAAAACACCACCACCAGCGGCCGTTGCGGTGATTGTTTGAGCGTGTGCCAGGTGTCGGTATCGAAGGGCAGTACTGATTGCGGCGCAGCCGTAGCGGGTGTGGCGCTTATCAGGAGCACCGCCAGCATTCGGATGCAATGATTAAGGAGTGAGCGCAATGACATGAATTTCCTTTGCGGTGCGCCACACGACCTGCATGCCCTGCTTGAGCGCGACAACGCGGGGGTGATCGTTTTCATCGGTGCTGGAAGCCAGCTCGCGGACGCTGAAATGCGCGCCATCGTCGGCCGACACCCAGGCTCTGAGGTGCGTGCGGGTGCCATCGTAACTGCGCCACACAATCGCAACCTGCGTTCCCATTGTGATGACATTCGCGTGTTCGGCGCGCGGGTCGGGTAGTTCCTGCACGTCGCCCCGTGGTGAGCCATCTGCCGCTAATTGGCCGTAGCGCACCGCAGAGCGTCCGGCGCGTTCGCCAAACCAGACGGCGTGATAGCCCCCGGATGCCGCCGCCGCCAGCCCCGGCCCATGGTGCGGGCAGGCATCCAGTTTCCAGCCGTCAAAGGTGGCGCGCACCATGTCTTTGCCAGGCTCGCCAAGCACCGTGAAGGCATGATCGCGAATATTGGGGGCGAACACATGCCGCCACATGGCCGCCAGCCGCCCGTCTTGAGTGGGGGCTAGCACAAGACGACAACATTCGCAGCCATGATCGGCGACCTTGATGTCGGGGCCGAAGCTCAATCCGCCGTCGCGTGATTCGTTGCGATAGATTGCCGCGCCGGCATAACT
>CAJAWW010000246.1 GCA_903946745.1 uncultured beta proteobacterium | reverse complement strand
AGCAGCAAAATCTTCGATTTCGATCCGCTACCCAACATCACCACCAGCGCATCAAGCACCTACACCTATCGGTTGTTTGATTTTTAAAGAACGTTTGCTGTTTTGTTACAGACCACAGCGAAGAGGGGCGCATTATACGGATCGATTTGCATCCGTCAATAACTTCGGTAAAAAAGTTTTTACTCGAGAGTGATGCGCGCGAATTTTCGCTTTCCGACTTGCAGCACGATGGTCTCTCCTGCCTGAAAAGTGGTCGCACGATCACTAACTTTTTCGCCATTCAGACGCACCCCCCCGCCATCGATCATACGGAAGGCTTCGGATGTACTCGAGACCAGAGTCGCCGCCTTCAACACTTGCGCAACAGACCCCGCCGCCACGCACAGTTCGGGCATCTCGTCCGGCATCGCCCCTCTCTGAAAGCGCGCTTCGAAGTCAGCCAGCGCGGCAATAGCATCCCCCTGCGAATGGAAGCGACTGACAATTTCCTGCGCGAGTTGCACCTTGGCATCCCGCGGATTTTTACCGTCGCTCACTTCGCGCTTGAGTGCGGCGATGTCGTCATTGCCCCGAAATGAGAGTAAATCAAAGTAGCGCCACATCAGTTCATCGGAAACCGACATCAACTTGCCAAAGATCTCATTGGGTGACTCGGCGATGCCAATATAGTTGCCCAAGGATTTGGACATTTTATTGACCCCATCCAAACCTTCAAGCAAGGGCATCATCAATACGCACTGGGGCACCTGTCCGTAATGCTTCTGCAATTCACGTCCCACCAGCAGGTTGAACTTTTGATCGGTTCCGCCAAGCTCAACGTCGGCCTTCATGGCCACTGAGTCGTAACCCTGGCATAACGGATATAGAAACTCATGAATCGCGATCGGCAATCCTCCCGCATAGCGTTTGGAAAAATCGTCGCGCTCGAGCATGCGTGCCACGGTATGCTGCGCCGCCAGCTTAATCATTCCTGCTGCGCCCAGCGGCTCAAACCAGCTTGAGTTAAAGCACACTTCAGTGCGCTCCGGATCGAGAATTTTGAACACCTGATCCCGATATGTCTGTGCATTCGAGAGTATCTGCTCGCGCGAAAGCGGTGGGCGTGTCGCGTTCTTTCCGGTTGGATCACCGATCATTCCGGTGAAGTCTCCGATCAGGAACATGACATGGTGACCGAGATCCTGGAAGTGGCGCAGTTTGTTAATGAGCACCGTATGCCCCAGATGAAGGTCGGGGGCGGTTGGATCGAAGCCCGCCTTGATTCGTAACGGTCGTCCGGTTTTCAGTTTTTCGACCAGCTCGGATTCGATTAACAGCTCATCGGCGCCACGCTTTATCAATGCGAGCTGGGAATCATTATTGGTCGTCATGGCAAACCCGGGTTGACGGAAGGGGGAATTTTGCTACACTTGCGTTACAAATCAACCCATTCCAATTAAATTGTCCAAACAAAACAAGAGCGGGATTCTAGCGCAAGTACTTCGTTACCGATCCGACCACACCGGGCCACTCTGGTTTGGTGCTGGCTTGGTCGGCCTTTCCGTTTTTGGCATGGTAGCTGCCTTTGGCACCGTTGCCGATACCCGCTTCTCCGATGTAACACAACAAACTATTGTTGAGACGCTCACGCAGCCCGTAGCCGCCACGGTTGCAATGCCCTCCGAGTATGACGGAGGCTTCCTGCGAGAAGAACGTGTCCAGCGTGGTGACACTGTCGCCGACCTGTTGCACCGCCTGGGTGTCGATGATCGCGGTGCCAGTGATTTTTTGCGTAATAACACTTCGGCGCATGCGCTTTATCGGCAACTCAGCCCGGGTAAAACCCTAACGGCCAAAACGGGGCCGAACGGTGATCTGCACAGCCTGATTTTTCCTTTGAATGGCGGCAAGGATCTGGCACTGGTTATCGAAAAGACCGGTAACGGCAGCAGTAGTGGTTTTAGTGCTGTCGAAAAACCACTCAATCTTGAAACACGCATTGTTTTCAAATCGGCAGAGATCCGTCATTCACTATTCGGGGCGTCCGACGCTGCCGGCATACCGGACGCAATTGCCACACAGCTTGCAGACGTTTTTGGCGGCGACATCGATTTTCATCGCGATCTGCGCAAGGGCGACCGATTTTCAGTCATCTATGAGTCGATAAGTCATCTTGGCCGAGCGGTACGCAGCGGCCGCATCATCGCGGCCGAGTTCGTCAATGGTGGCAAAACATTTCGCGCCGCCTGGTTTTCCGACCCGACATCCAGTGAGCATGTGGGCGGGTACTACACCGCTGATGGCAAAAATATTCGCAAGGCTTTTCTGCGCTCCCCACTGGAGTTCTCACGCATCACCTCCGGATTCACCTCGGCCCGATTCCATCCGGTTCTACAGAAATGGCGCGCGCACAAGGGCATCGACTACGGCGCGCCCACCGGAACCCGGATCAAAGCAACAGGTGACGGCGTCGTTGAATCGGTCGGCATACAGGGTGGTTACGGCAAAGCGGTCGTCTTGCGTCATCAAAGTCGCTATACAACGTTGTATGCACATCTTTCAGCATTCGCGCCGGGATTGCATAAAGGCAGCCGGGTCAGCCAAGGCGATGTCATTGGGCTTGTTGGGGCAACAGGCTTAGCCAGCGGCCCTCACCTGCATTATGAGTTCCGCATCAATGATGTACACCAAAACCCACTCGCCGTCGTTTTACCCGCTGCGCCGGCGCTGGCACAACAGCAACTGGCTCAGTTCCGTGCGCAAACCGGTGAGCACTTTTCCCGCATCGAGATGATTCGCGAATTCAACATCGCGCAAGCTGAATAAGCCACTGCATCACAAAAAAAGGCGCCCCGATACGGGGCGCCTTTTTTTGTTACTACAAACCAAATCAGGCAGAAAAGGATGAGCCGCAACCGCAAGTGCTCGTTGCATTCGGATTCTTGATAACAAACTGAGAGCCCTCAAGACCTTCTGTGTAGTCAATTTCTGCACCCACGAGATACTGATAGCTCATCGGATCAATCAACAAGGTCACGCCATCCTTCACCAGTGCGGTATCGTCATCATTCGCGACTTCGTCAAACGTGAATCCGTACTGAAAACCGGAACACCCACCGCCCGTCACAAAGACTCGAAGCTTCAGATCCGGATTGCCCTCTTCAAGCATCAATTCCTTAACTTTGTTGGATGCGTTATCGGTGAAGTTGAAGGGGGTCGGCATTTCAGTCGGGGCATTCATAGTGATCTCCTGTTGGGTATCCCGCGTAACGGAATCAAATTCGAATATGGTGTGTCCGGATTGTGATTTCAATACCGATGTGAATCAATTCTCAATCAATTACTCGCCGCCAGTTTGAGTTCAACTGACTTTGCCGGCACACCTTGATGCACCAAGCGCCCCTGTACCACCGCACCCAGGTGCATTTCTATTGTGCTGTATTCCAGATCCCCTGTGACCCGGGCGCGCGCCTGAAGTTCCAGAAACTCACTCGAACGAACCGGCCCGATCACCGTCCCGTTAATCACCACATGCGTCACGGATATTTCACCTTCAACGCGGGCGTTCTCGCTAATTACCAGCGTAGTGGGTTGGCCATCCGTGCCACGAACATTACCTTTAACCTCACCATCCACCCGCAAACCGCCGGTAAATGTCACATCCCCGGCCAAAGAGGTGCCTGCGCCAATCAGGCTGTCAATGCGCCCTTGGGGTTTACTGGCCTTTTTTCCAAACATAAGACTCCTCTCTAATGTGGTGCGTAGCGCCTAACACCCAGTGCTACATAACTGCATTCAGAACCGACCGACTCACAACACGAGGTTTTGGCTCGCCTTGACCACACCATCTTGCAGCAATCGCGCTTCAACGCGGCGAACCTGATGTCCGTCACCCACCTTGAATACCCCCTCGACACGACGGAAGTAACGGAAGCTGACTTGATACTGTCCGGTGTCTGTGTCACCAGCGGCCGGGAATTGCATCATAACAGTCTCTTTGCCTCGTTGCACGACCGCCACAAACTGAATCACTCCTTTGAATTCTTTATCTTTTTTCTCTGACGTTTGCGCCAGTAACAATCGGAAACGGTATTGCCCACCCGCACCAATCGGTGCAATCTGCAAACGACTGATGGCCAAGCCGGACTCACCTGTCTGGCTTCCGGCAAGGTTCTCAAACATCGCAAGATCGGCCTTCAAACCCGCATTTTCGTCTTCAAGCGACTTAATCTGTGTCGAAAGACGCGCCTGCGATGTGCTTTCAATGCGCAACCGGCTTTCGCTGGCGTTGGCGATCTTTCTAGACGACTCAAGCTCTGTCTCCAGCACAGAAAGTCGCTCGCGCATTGCGGTAATTTCATGATCGCTGGCGGTTTGGTGAAATCCGGCAAACCGCTTCCCCGCGTCATAGATCCACCCCGCAAGCGCGAGTGAGGCACCCGCCAGGGCGACGATAGACAGCGCCCGCCAGTACCATGGAACGTGCGTACGAATCGCGAGACGGGGTGCTGAAATGCCGAAACGCCCGCGCAAACGGCGCAGCGTCAGGGCAAGACGGGAACTTGCGAAAGACCCAAACATTCGTCAAAACCAAACATGATATTCATATTCTGCACTGCCTGCCCGGCCGCCCCCTTGACCAGATTGTCGATCACCGACAGGATCACCAGCGTATCACCGCCCTGCGGTCGATGAACGGCAAGTCGGCACATGTTTGCCGCCCTCACCGAACGGGTGTCCGGGTGCGAGCCTGCCGGCAATACATCGACAAAGGCTTCCTTCGCGTAACGTGTTTCGAACAACGCCTGAAAGTTCTCCTCACGCGTTATTCGCGCATACAGCGTTGCATGAATGCCACGAATCATCGGCGTCAAATGCGGGACAAAGGTCAGCCCGACCTCGCGCCCGGCGGCGAGTCCGGCAGCGCGTCTGGCAGCCATGGTCAGCCCTTGACGAATTTCCGGCAAATGCCGATGACCCGCAACACCGTAGGCCTTGAAGTTATCCGCTGCCTCGGAAAACAGGATATGTGTTTCGGCCTTGCGGCCACCACCTGAAACGCCTGACTTGACATCTGCAATCAGGGTATCGAGATCCACGCAACCCGCCTCCATCAGGGGAAGAAAACCCAACTGAGTTGCTGTCGGGTAACAACCCGGGTTGGCAATCAGGCGCGCGTTGCGAACCTGCTCACGATTGATCTCGGGCAGACCATACACGGCTTCGGCGATCAGATCCGGGCTGGCGTGGCTCATGCCGTACCATTTTTCCCACAGCGCAACGTCTTTAATACGAAAATCAGCCGCCAGATCGATCACACGCACCCCGGCATCCAGCAACGCCGCCGCCTGCTGCATGGCGATGCCGTTCGGGGTAGCAAAAAATACCACATCGCAGGAATTCAGCGGGGCTTCTTTCGGGTCGCGGAAACACAAATCAACCGCGCCGCGCAAGCTCGGGAACATGTCAGCAACTGCGGTTCCGGCTTCGCCACGAGACGTGATTGCCGTCAGCGCGACTTGCGGGTGGCGCGCCAGCAAGCGCAATAATTCGACACCGGTATAGCCCGTGCCGCCGACAATACCTACCTTAATCATTCCGGTCTCCTTTCCACGAAAGGTCGATGGTAACCCGTACACCGGTTTCTGGCGCATCGCGCAACGCAACCGCAAACGGAAAAGCCGCCCGCAGGCGGCTTTTCCGACGTGCCTTTGAAGGCTTAACGCTTCGAGAACTGCTTGCGACGGCGCGCCTTGCGGAAACCGACCTTCTTGCGCTCGACCTCGCGGGCATCGCGCGTCACAAAACCGGCGGTGGAAAGTGCGGGCTTGAGCGTTGCGTCGAACTCGATCAAAGCACGGGTAATGCCATGACGCACGGCACCGGCCTGTCCGGATTCGCCGCCGCCAGAAACGTTGACCAGAATGTCAAACGTCGCCATGTGTTGCGTCAGCTCCAGCGGCTGACGAACCACCATGCGACCCGTCTCGCGTGAAAAAAACTCATCCACAGGCTTGTCGTTCACAACAATCTTGCCACTGCCAGTGCGCATGAACACGCGTGCGACGGCGGTTTTGCGCCGGCCGGTTCCGTAATATTGGGTAACTGCCATGAGAACTCCTTAAATTTCCAGCGACTTAGGTTGCTGGGCGGCATGCGGGTGCGCGGTACCGGCGTAGCACTTCATTTTCTTCAGCATTGCGTAACCCAACGGGCCCTTGGGCAGCATGCCCTTGACGGCCTTTTCGAGAATACGCCCCGGAAAACGCTGCTGCAACTTGATGAAATTGGTTTCATTGATGCCGCCCGGATAGCCGGTATGGCTGTAATACTTTTTGTCTTGTGCCTTGTTGCCGGTCACACGCAACTTGTCGACATTGATAACGACCATGTAATCGCCGGTATCAACGTGCGGGGTGTAGATGGCCTTGTGCTTGCCGCGCAGACGGCTGGCGATCTCGGCAGCCAGACGGCCGAGCACCTTGTCCGTGGCGTCGACGACAAACCAGTCGTGCTGGACTTCTTGCTGCTTGGCGGAAAAAGTTTTCATTCTGGGAGTCCTTGCTTGCTACATGCTTGCTTCAATAACCCGGCCTGCGCTCACTCAATAGGATTCATTCAAAATCCCGACGCTTCACGGAAAGCCGCGCATTCTAACCATTCGCCAAAGCGCCTGTCAATTCGATTTTCAGGAAAGCGTCACTCAAGCGTTGCGTGTCACCCGCCACACCTGGTACTTCATCGTCAGCGCCGAGCCGGACACCATGGCCAACAATGCCAGCACCGAACCCAGTGCCAGCGTGGAAACACCGGTAATTCCCTGCCCCACCGTGCAGCCCATCGCCAGCACACCACCGACCCCCATCAGCGCCGCGCCGAGGGCGTGATGGGCGAAATCACTGCGATTGGCAAACCATTCCAGCCGCAGGCCGCGTGTCGCCAGCGCATACAGGAAAGACCCGGCAATCACACCGAACAACGCCACGATACCGAACGTGATCCGCGAAAAATCAGTTGGTTGCGTCAGGTAGCGAACGAAATCTCCCATCGGGCTCACGAAGGTCAATGACTGGGTTTCGACCCGCAAAGGCCTGACATCGGCGAAATCAGCCCATTCCTTCCATGCCAGCCCCATCGCCCCGCCACTCAGTATCCAGCCGATCACAACGGTAAGACCGGTCACGACGCCACCAAGGATATTGTCAACACTGTGACGAAACTCTCGCGAAGCGAAACAGAACACCCCGACAGCAAGCGACAGTAGCGCGCCCAAAAGCGGGTTACCCAAGCCGGTGAGATCGCCCAGCGCCTGACTGGTCATCCCCGAAGTACCCAGATTAAGGGTGGCCACGGATATCCATCGATGAAAGACCACACCGTAAAAATCCGTCCATAACATCGCGTAAGCGCACACCGAGGCAATCGCCAACACCACAAGCGACTTCAGGTTGCCCGCACCAATACGCACCAACGTTTTATTGCCGCATCCCGAGGCCAGCGTCATGCCGGCACCGAACATCATGCCCCCCAGCACATAGCGCAACCACGCAAAACCGGGCGTGCGATAAGGCGGAAAAGTGTCGTTGCCGATCGATAGCTTACCGGTGTATTCCAGCACCGCCACCCCCATCATCGCTACAGCAATCGCCAGCATCCAGGCGCGTAACCGCCCCGTATCACCGATGTTGACCCAATCGGATACGGCACCCATGGTGCAAAAATTGGTCTTGCCGGCCACCGCACCCATCACAACGGCGGTGATGAACACAGTGGTCAGTATCTGTTGATGAATGCTGAATTCCATGAGAATTATCGGGACATCCGGCGATCAGACATACCGGGTTGGATCGGTGATTCCTGCGCCGGAAAAACCCTCGCTGCGCAAACGGCACGCGTCACAAACGCCACAGGCACGCCCCTCTGCATCGGCCTGATAACAAGACACCGTCAATCCATAGTCGACTTTTAGGTGCGTGCCCGCAGCAATGATTTCGGCCTTGCTCAAACGCATCAGCGGCGCGTGTACGCGCAGCGGATTGCCTTCCACACCCGCCTTGGTGGCCAGATTGGCCAGTGACTCAAAGGCGCGGATAAATTCCGGGCGGCAATCCGGATACCCGGAATAGTCAACCGCATTGACGCCGACAAAAATATCTTGCGCGCCCAGCACCTCCGACCACGCCAGCGCCAGCGACAACATGATGGTGTTCCGCGCCGGCACATAGGTCACGGGGATTCCGGGCTGCACGCCTGTGATGGGAATGGAAATCGACGTGTCGGTCAGCGCCGAACCGCCAAACTGATTAAGGTCGAGCGTCAGCACACGATGGCTCGCCGCCCCGAGCGCAACAGCAACGCGGCTTGCTGCGATCAGTTCGGCACCATGCCGTTGGCCGTAATCCAGCGACAGGCAATGGCAGGCGAAACCTTGTTCGCGCGCCATGACCAGCACGGTGGCGGAGTCAAGGCCGCCAGAAAGAAGCACCACTGCATTTTTCATAGCCAGAATGGTAGCAAAGAGACCGCCGCCATGGCTGTTCTATAATTGCCCTTGATTCGCTACCAATTCCCCCAATCGACCATGGCAAAAAAAGTGTTCATCCGCACCTTTGGGTGCCAGATGAACGACTACGACTCCGACAAAATGCTTGACGTACTCGCGAATGCTGAGAATGCCGCGGGTTCCGAGGGCACGATCAAGACGGAGAATCCCGAAGACGCCGACATCATCCTGTTCAATACCTGCTCCGTGCGCGAAAAGGCGCAGGAGAAGGTGTTCCACGATCTCGGCCGCGTTCGCCACCTGAAAAAGCTCAACCCGAATTTAATAATCGGCGTCGGTGGTTGCGTCGCCAGTCAGGAAGGTGCGGCCATCGTCGCGCGTGCGCCCTACGTCGACATCGTGTTCGGGCCACAGACGCTGCACCGCTTGCCGCAACTGATTGCCGCACGCCGTGCCTCAGGAAAGGCGCAGGTTGATATCTCGTTCCCGGAAATCGAAAAGTTCGACGCCCTGCCCCCGGCGCGCATGGAAGGCTCATCGGCTTTCGTTTCCATCATGGAAGGCTGCTCGAAATACTGCACCTTCTGCGTCGTGCCCTACACCCGTGGCGACGAAGTTTCGCGCCCGCTTGATGACGTACTCAGGGAAATCACCGGGCTGGCCGTGCAAGGCGTGGGAGAAATCACCTTGCTCGGGCAAAACGTCAATGCCTATCGGGGAAAGTACGGCGACGACAATGGCGCGGGCAATGACGATGACAACGTCGCCGATCTCGCCTTCCTGATCGAGGCCGTCGCGCAGATACCCGGCGTGCAGCGCATCCGCTACACCACCTCGCATCCGCGTGAAGTCACGCAGCGCCTGATCGACGTTTACCGCACCGCGCCCAAACTGGTCTCGCACCTGCACCTACCGGTGCAATCCGGCTCGGACCGGATTCTGGCGGCGATGAAGCGCGGCTACACCGTGCTCGAATACAAATCGCTGATACGCAAATTGCGTGCAGCACGGCCTGATTTATCGCTCTCGACCGACATCATCGTCGGCTTCCCCGGCGAAACCGAAGAAGACTTCGAAAAAACCATGCGCCTGGTCACCGAACTTAATTTTGATAACAGCTTTTCCTTCATCTACAGCCCGCGCCCCGGCACGCCGGCAGCAGACCTCATGGATGACACGCCGACAGCACTAAAACTCCAGCGCCTGATGCGTTTGCAAAAAACCATTGAAGGGCAGGCGCTGGCGATCAGCGAAGCCATGGTCGGCAGCGTGCAGCGTATCCGGGTCGAAGGGCACGCGCGCAAGGATGCGCGCGAACTGGCCGGTCGTACCGACAACAATCGGGTGGTCAACTTCCCCGCCGGCGACGGTGGCGACCCCTTGGTGAATAAATTGATGGGTCAATTTATCGACGTTCGAATTACAGCCGCGCTGCCGCACAGCTTGCGCGGCGAAATACTAATGGCCGAACCCACGTAATGCCGAAAACCCGGCCGCTCGACCTGACTCTGCACCCGCTCGACAACGCGCGGCTGCAAAACCTCTGCGGCCCGCTCGATGAAAATCTGCGGCAAATCGAGACGGCCTTCGACATCACCATCAGCCGTCGCGGCGAGCATTGCCGCATTGATGGCGACAAACCACAGGCGCGACGTGCCGCCGATGCCTTGCGACACTTTTACGCCATGGCCGGCGAACCGCTGACCATCGATCAAGTGCAACTCGGGCTGATCGAAATCGCCCGCCAACCGGCAGAAGGCATCCCGCCATCCGCCAGCGCCGGCCTCATGACCCGCAAGACCGATCTGCACGGGCGCACCCCGAATCAGGCCAAGTACTTGAAGCAAATTCAGGAACACGACATCACCTTCGGCATCGGCCCGGCCGGCACCGGAAAGACCTATCTGGCTGTTGCCAGCGCGGTCGACGCCTTCGAGCGCGATCTGGTACAGCGCATCGTGCTGACGCGTCCTGCCGTCGAAGCCGGCGAGCGCTTAGGTTTTCTGCCCGGCGATCTCGCGCAAAAGGTCGACCCTTACCTGCGTCCGCTCTACGACGCGCTCTACGACCTCATGGGCTTCGACAAAGTGGCGCGGATGTTTGAAAAACAGAGCATCGAAATCGCCCCGCTGGCCTACATGCGCGGGCGCACGCTGACCCATGCCTTCATCATCCTCGACGAAGCGCAAAACACCACGCCCGAGCAGATGAAGATGTTTCTCACCCGTATCGGCATCGGCGCCAAAGCCGTGGTCACCGGCGATGTCACCCAGATCGACCTGCCACGCGGACAAAAATCCGGGCTGATCGAAGCCCGCCGCATACTCGCCAACGTGCGCGGCCTCGCTTTCACCGATTTCGACGCCTCCGATGTCGTACGCCATCCCCTCGTCGCGCGGATCGTCGAGGCCTACGAAAGCCATCAGGCCACCCCGGCCTGATTCGCATGGCACGCGCGCGCCTGCCAACCTTAAGTCTTGCCATCCAGTATCCGGGTGGCAAGCAGCAAGCACCCACCCGGCCGCAAGTGCGGCGCTGGGTGCGTGCCGCCTGCGCCCTGCCGGCCACGATCGCGGTGCGTTTCGTCGCCAATGACGAAGGCCGTCAGTTGAACGTCGACTATCGCGGCAAAGACTACGCCACCAACGTGCTGTCATTTTCCTATCGCAACGACGACGTGATCGAAGGCGATCTGGCCATCTGCATAGCCGTTGTCGACGCCGAAGCCACACAGCAGCAGAAGCCGTTAGAGGCGCATTACGCCCACCTGATCGTGCATGGTATGCTGCACCTTCAGGGTTACGACCACGAAACCGGCCAGACCGACGCCCTTCGCATGGAACAGCGCGAGCGCGAAATTCTGGCGTCCCTCGGGATTCCCGATCCTTATCTTTAGTACGCATGGACCCTTCCAGTAAACCCGGTTTCATCGAGCGACTCTCAACCCTGTTGCTGCGGGAACCAGAAGACCGCGAACAACTGCTTTCCCTTCTGCATGGCGCCTTCAAACGGCATCTGATGGATGCCGATGCGCTGTCAATTATCGAAGGCGCGCTATCGGTCTCCGACATGGCGGTGCGCGACATCATGGTGCCGCGCGCGCAGATGGACGTGATCGACATTGACGCCACGCCTGAAGTCATCATCGAAGCCGTACTTAACGGCGCACACTCGCGCTTTCCCGCCGTGGGTGACAGCAAGGATGACGTCATTGGCATCCTGCTGGCCAAAGACCTGCTGCGTTATTTCGCCGGCAAGGAAGTCGATCTGCGCGACACCCTGCGACCGGCGATCTTCATCCCCGAATCAAAGCGCCTGAACGTGCTGCTGCGCGAGTTCCGCGCCTCGCGCAATCACATGGCCATCGTGGTCGACGAGTACGGCGGCGTTGCCGGATTGGTGACCATTGAAGATGTGCTGGAACAGATCGTTGGCGACATCGAGGACGAATACGACTTTGATGAGACCGAAGACAACATCGTGCTCGACAACACCGGCCGCTATCGCGTCAAGGCCGTGACGGAAATCGAAGATTTCAACGCCGCATTCGGCACCGGCTTCCCCGACACCGACTTCGATACCGTCGGCGGACTGGTGATCCATCACCTCGGACGTCTGCCCAAGCGCAACGAAGTCGTCAGCATCGAAGGCCTGCGCATTCAGGTGCTGCGCGCCGACAGCCGGCGCGTGCATACGCTGCTGGTTGATCCGCAAAAGGGTTTGCCGCTGGACACCCCGGCAAGCTAAAAATGTACTGCCGGCGAGGTCTTATTTTCCCGCTTGTTGAGCAACCGTGACTGGAGCGACTGGCGAAAGCGGCGGGGCGCTCGCCGCGCGCGCTGTTCCGTTTTGTGTTGCGCGACGGCTTCGCGGAAACCGAGCGCACCATCAAGGCAGTGTGCGCACGCATGGCCTCTGGCAACAAACTGGAACATCAGGATGCGATGAAACGTCTGGATACGCTCCTCGCATCCCATGCCAAAGCGCAGAACGCAGCCCTGTCGCCGCGTTGCGGATGCGCAAGGCGATAGAAAAAGCCGCACGGTCTCTCGTTGCCACACCGCTGGCACTGCCGGGCAGACCCGGTGCTGTTGCCGGCACCCGGGAAATAGTCGACGGTCACCGGACGCCTTTCACGCTGGTATTTGTGCGCACGGCAAGCAATGGCGATTGCGTCATTTATCGCTGCATCCATCACAGTCACCAGTATCCGGAAAATTCCGATTGAACGCGCCGCATCGCTATCACTGCGCGCCGCCGGACAGTTCAACCTGCCCGGTGATACCATGGCACAGATGGACTGATTGGGAGAATGCACCATGGGAATTACCTATGCGGCAATGCGACTGGGCAATGACGCTCGGCCGGATCTTGAAGAGATTGACGCAGAAGCCTTGATCGATACAGGTGCACTGCATCTCTGTATTCCTGAGCATATCGCCCTCCAGCTCCAGCTTAAAGATACCGGCGTTCGTGAAGTTACGTTAGCCAATGGTCATGTCGAGCAAGTCCGCTACGTCTCTCCTGTGCGTATTGAAATGCTGAACCGGGTTTGCGTTCAGGGTGCGCTCGTTCTTGGCGACCAGGTGTTACTGGGTGCTATTCCGATGGAAGATATGGATCTGATCGTTGAACCCGCCAGACAACGTGTCACCGTCAACCCGCGGGCACCCAACATCCCGATGTCCCTATGCAAGGGAATCAAGACGCCAAAATGACAGCTGAAGTCAAAACGGCAGACTTGTTCAGCGCATCCTCAACCTAGGCACACTGCAAACATTTTGCATGGCATGAAACGGCCTTCCTTGACATGGCTGATCGCCGCCGCGCTGGGTGCCTTGTGCGTGCTTGGCTTCGCGCCGTTCGATCGTTATTTCACCGTATGGCCAGCGTCGACTATTAGCCTTGCCGGTTTGTTTTTGCTCTGGAGAGCGGCACCGTCGGTGCGCCATGCAGCGCTGCTCGGTGGTGTCTGGGGTGCCGGTTGTTTCCTGCTCGGGGTGTCGTGGGTCTATGTGAGTCTGTCGCAGTTCGGCGGTATGGCGGCGCCGGTGGCGGCGGGGGCGACCCTGCTGTTCTGTCTGTATCTGACGATCTATCCGGCGCTGGCCGGCATGCTGTTCGCGCGTCTGCGCCGTGGCCGCGACAACGCCACCCGCGACGCCCTGCTGTTCGCCGGCGTATGGATGCTGAGCGAGTGGCTGCGCGGCACTTTGTTCAGCGGTTTTCCGTGGCTTGCCGTGGGCTATTCGCAAAGCCCGCCCAGCCCGCTGGCCGGCTGGGCGGCGGTGCTCGGCGTTTATGGTGTCAGTTTCATCGTCGCATTGATCGCAGCACTGCTGGCTATTCTATGGGCTCGCAGACCAACTCAGGGCTGGCGGCAGCCGCGCCTGTGGCTGGCCGTCGCGCTACTCCTCGGCGGCGGCCAATTGCTGCGCGCCATGGACTGGACGACACCCACCGGCAAACCGACGCGCATCAGCCTCTTGCAAGGCAATGTGCCGCAGAGCATGAAGTGGGACCCGACGCGGTTGAACCGCTCGATCGACACCTATATTCAACTGGCCGAACGCCATCCCGCAGAGATTACCGTGCTGCCAGAAACGGCATTGCCGCTGTTTTTCAACGAGGTTCCGCGTGACACACTGCGTCGCCTGACACAACATGGCGAAGCCCTGATCGGCGTTGCTGTCAGCACCCGAGAAGGTGGCTACACCAATGCCGCCGTGGCACTGACACCGGCGCTGAGTGCCAGCGCGTATGCCAAGCGGCATCTGGTGCCGTTCGGCGAATTCGCGCCGCCGGGATTCAGCTGGTTCTTCAAGCTGGCGCAAATTCCGCTGTCCGACTTTACCGCCGGGGCGTCGCTACAAACCCCGCTTGTCATGGCCGGCCAGCATATCGCCGCCAACATCTGCTATGAAGATTTATTCGGTGAAGAGTTGCTGTCCAGCCTGCCGACCGCAACCTTGCTGGTGAACCTTTCCAACACCGCCTGGTTTGGTGACTCGCTGGCACAACCGCAGCACCTGCAGATCGCCCAGTTGCGTGCGATTGAAACCGGCCGTGTGATGCTGCGTGCCACCAATACCGGCATGACCGCCATGGTCGGCCCGACCGGCGTGGTTGCCGCAGTCTTGCCCCCATTCACGACCGGGGCACTGGTCGTGGAAGCGCAAGGCTACACCGGGCTCACGCCCTACGCGCGCTGGGGCAACGCACTCGCGCTGCTGATTGCATCCAGCGCCATCCTGTTTGGTCGTGCGCGCAAAAAATCAACCTGAAGCAGCCACCAGGGTTCGGTTGCGACCTTCGCTTTTGGCCTGATACAGCGCGCCGTCGGCAAGATTCAACAGCTGATCGACGCTGGTTTTTGCATCAATCATGGAGGCGATTCCGATCGACACCGTAATGCGGATCGGCGCACCTTGCAGTGACGGGATATCGGTGGCGGCGACGGCTTCGCGCAAGCGATCAGCAACGTCGAACGCCTGTTGGGCTGACGTTTCCGGAAACAGAATCGCAAATTCCTCACCGCCGATGCGTCCTAGCAGGTCAGACTCGCGCAACACACGCTGACCCACGGTCGCAAACGCCTTCAGCACCTGATCGCCGGTCGCATGGCCGTACGTATCGTTGACCTGCTTGAAGTGATCGAGATCAATCATCGCGATCGACAGCGTTCCACCATAGCGACGCACGCGCGCCAGTTCTTTTTCGGCGAGTTCAAGAAAGTGACCGCGATTGATCAGATCAGTCAGAAAATCCCGATGCGCCTGCCGCTCAAAACGCTGCATCAACTCGGCGCGCTCAGTGAAATCCTGCACCGCACCGTATAAGCGATGATGGTCACCGCCCGACGGGTCTGGCTCCACCCGGGCAAAACTGCGTAGGTAACGCACAGCGCCGTCGCGATGCAATACGCGGAAGATGGCGTCACTGCTCTGGCCGGGTTGCAACTCGGTAATTTTT
>CAJAWW010000245.1 GCA_903946745.1 uncultured beta proteobacterium | reverse complement strand
ATCCATTCTTCGTTGGTCGGAATCACGCAGGCGGCAACGCGACTGGCTGCGGTGCTGATGCGTGCGTTGTCGGTGGCATTGGCGGCGGCATCGAATTCCAGCCCCATCCATTCAAGCTTCGCGCACACCTGCGCGCGCACGGGTGCTGCGTGTTCGCCGATGCCACCGGTAAAGATCAATGCATCGAGCCCACCCAGCGCGGCGGCGAGCGAGCCGATTTCGCGCACGATGCGGTAGCAGAACAGGTCCACCGCTTCGCGGGCTTCGGGTGCGGGGCTGGCGAGCAGGGCGCGCATGTCCTGCGAAATGCCGGAAACGCCAAGTAGCCCGGACTGCTTGTAGAGCAGATTGGTCAGCGCCTTGACATCCATGCCATGATTTTCGATCAGGTAGAGCAGCACGCCGGGATCAAGGTTGCCGGTGCGGGTGCCCATCATCAGGCCATCGACGGCGGTGAGACCCATGGTCGTGGCCTGACTGCGGCGATTTTGCATGGCGCACATCGAGGCGCCGTTGCCCAGATGGGCGACCACCACGCGGCCGTCAGCCTGTGCCGCCGGCAAGTGTTGTGGCAGCACATGGGCGATATATTCGTACGACAGCCCATGAAAGCCGTAGCGGCGTACGCCCTCTGCGGTGAATTTGCGCGGCAGGGCAAAGAGTTGCGCCACATCCGGTTGGGTGCGGTGGAATGCAGTGTCGAAGCAGGCCACCTGCGGCGTACCGGGCAGCGCAGCGGTCAGCGCGGCGATGCCGGCGAGGTTGTGCGGTTGATGCAGCGGTGCCAGCGGCACGAAGCTCTGCAGGGTCTCAAAAGTCGACGCTGAAAGTACGGTGGGCGCAGAGAATAATTTGCCGCCATGCACTACGCGGTGGCCGACGCCGACGATACGCCAGCCGGCTTCGTGCTGATGCAGCCATTCCACCAGAAATGCCAGAGCATTCTTGTGCTGGGCTTCGGCCGGGCCGTCGAGCGGCAGGTCAACATCGTCTAGCCGGTTGCCGGCGGCGTCGCTGGCCTTGATGTGAGCGCGCTGGCCGCTGGCGCCGATGCCGTCGATCTGACCGACCAGTTCTGGTTGCGAGGGAATCGGGTCGCGCAACGGGAATAGCGCAAACTTGATCGAGGATGAGCCGGCATTGATGGTGAGGAGTGCGTCTGACATGAAGGTTCCTTCTTAGCTTTTTGCACGCATGGCGTGGGCCATGACCATTGCCACTGCGGTGGAGGCGCTGCGGGTTTCGGCAGAATCGGCGCGACTGGTGAGCACGATCGGCACGCGTGCACCGAGCACGATGCCTGAGCCGAGGGCGTCGGCCAAGTATTCGAGTTGCTTGGCCAGCATGTTGCCGGATTCGATGTCCGGCACCAGCAGAATGTCGGCCTGACCGGCTACCGCCGAGCGGATGCCTTTGGTACGCGCGGCGGCCATCGAGATGGCGTTGTCGAAGGCCAGCGGACCGTCGACCAGCCCCCCCTTGATCTGGCCGCGGTCGGCCATTTTGCACAGTGCCGCTGCATCCAGCGTGGCCTGCATCTTGGGATTGTATCGACATGGTGACGCAGCAACTGCGATTTCGTGTTTTTGTTCTTGCAGAGCTCGGCATTCTTACT
>CAJAWW010000244.1 GCA_903946745.1 uncultured beta proteobacterium | reverse complement strand
GCAGGACATGGCGGCCGGGCTGGAGGAGCAGGTGAGCCAGCGCACCCGGCAGTTGCGCACGGCGTCAGCGCAGCTGACCCTGACCGAAGAGCGTGAGCGGCGCATGCTGGCGCAGGAACTCCATGACAACCTGGGTCAGTTGCTGGCGGTGATCAAGATCAAGTTGGCTTCGCTGGAGCCGGGTTCCCCCCAGTCATCAATCGATCTGATCCTTTCGCTGGTGGATCAGGCCGACCGGTCGGCGCGCATGATCACGCGGCAGTTGAGCCCCCCAGTTCTCGGCACGGCAGGCCTGATGCCGGCACTGGAATGGCTGGCCGATGAAATGCAACGCCAATATCAACTTGTCGTGTATATCAACATCGAACGGGAGCCGGAATTGCTGAGCGACGAGATTCACGCCGTGCTCTATCGTTCCATCCGCGAGTTGCTGATCAACGTCGTCAAACATGCCACGGTCAAAGAGGCTAGCCTGTCCTGTCTGTATGATGACAGCCGGCTGACGCTGGTGGTGAGCGACGACGGCTGCGGCTTTGACCCCGCTATTTGTCAAAATTCGCAGTTGGAAAGCCGCAGTTTTGGCCTTAGCTCCATCCGCGAGCGCATCACTAATATCGGTGGCGAAATGGCAATCGACAGCAAGCCCGGCAACGGCACCACAATCACGCTGAGCGTGCCTCACTCCATTGCCGCGCGGCGGCTGCAATCGTCATGATCCGCATCATGCTGGTTGATGACCATACGCTGGTGCGCGAGGCCTTGCGCGTGGTGCTGGAGCGGGAAGGCGACATCGTCGTCGTTGCAGAAGTCGGCGATGGGGAGACGGCATTGAAGATGGCGACGCAGTTGTCGCCGGATGTGGTGGTCATGGATGTCGCCATGCCCGGCTTGTCAGGCATCGAGACCACCCGGCGCCTGCTTGCCGCCCGTCCGCAGATCAAGGTGTTGGCCCTGTCCACCTATCTTGACCGGCATACCGTGCAGCAAATGCTGGATGCCGGCGCCAATGGTTATATCGTCAAGTCCGCTGCCGGCACCGAACTGAAGCAGGGCATACATAGCGTGATGGGGGGGCAGTGCTATCTCTGCGCCGAAGTCACGGCGTTGGTGACAGACGGTCTGCGCACTCGGCATTACAAACATACCGATCCGGACCAGCGCCCGTTATCGCGGCGCGAACTGCAAATCGCCACCCTGATTGCTCAGGGCAAGAGCGCTCCGGAAATTGGAGCCGAATTGCATATCTCACCGCGAACGGTAGAAGTTCACCGGCGCAATTTGATGGGCAAGCTGGGCTTTCACAGCGCGGTGGACCTCACCAAATATGCCATCCGGACCGGTCTGATCATGCCCTGAGACCCGCGAGCGCCGGCAATGCCGGGGCGCTCGAAGAAGTTCTTACCGCCATCTCGGTAAAAAATACTGTTTTCACGGTATTCCCTCCCTTCCTCAGCACGGATTAGATTCCGAGTTGCGTGGATTATGTATCTCGAGCTACGAACGTCAGGCAGGGACTTGAAATGTCGCAATGTAAGCATCCATCGAACCGGAGGAAACAATGAAAGCACTCAGCGAAGCGGTACAACCAGCCGTTCGGGTTGGCAAGAAGGGCAATGGTTCTGCAAAGACAGCCGGCATCATGGCCAACGCCTATGCCGAGCGGTACACCGATGCGCCCAGTCAGGCAGAGGCTATCGCAGTTGCAGCATATTTCTGTGCCGAGCGCCGTGGCTTTTTGCCGGGAAACGAGCTGGAGGATTGGCTTCAGGCGGAAGCCGAAATCGAACGCATGTCATGCGCTCGTCAGTAGCAAACTGAAAAAAGAAGGGCACGGCGGCGAAGCAAATCGCCGTCTCCTGCGCCGATCCTGATCGCTGTTCTTGTGCTGACGTGCGCCCAACCCCATAGAAAGGACTAGAAATGCCCGCAGCTAAAACCGCAGCAACTCCAACGAAACTTGTTCCTAAGGCAGCTTCACCGGCTTCTGCTACGCCAAGCAGGATAAGGCTGTCCAAAGCTATGGCGAAGCAATCCCAATCCAATGGTGGATTGCCGAAAAAGCTCAAGCTGCGATCCAGTCGCTACAAGCTACCAGAGAGCGAGTATGACCAACTCACTGCGCTAAAGAAGCATCTGCTGACACTGGGCATAAGCGCCAAGAAAAGCGAGTTGTTGCGCGCGGGATTTGCATTGCTGGTGTCTTTGACCGACGCCCAACTGAAGGCAGCGTTGGCGAGCGTGCAATCCATAAACGTCCAGCAGCGCAAGACGACGAACAAGACGTCGGCGGCCAAGGCAACCACCAAGGCGGCACCTGCAGCCAGTTAGTGTCAGTCGAGAATTTTGTAACACAACCCAGATATAGGAGTTTGTCATGTACCTGTCGCTCCAGGAATGCATCGATATGTCGGATTTGACCGAGGATGAAATTCTCGCTATTGCGGAACACGAGCATCTGCCTGAGATTGTCGCTCTCGAACTTGGCGCCTATCTCATTCATGAATCCGGCGGTGAAAAACGCATCAAGCGCATGATTCATGACGACATCAAACGGTCAACCGAAAAAGGGGATCATCGACACGCGGCGCTGCTAAAGAGCGTCCTGAAATCTTTCATAAAACATCATGCGCCGCAATGCGCGGTCAAATGAAGGCACTGCCAATAACAAGTTTCGGCTATTTGCATTCTGAGGTTGGATTCAGCCTCTCGAGCGTAATTTTTCCAGAACTACAATTGGTTGGAATTGCGTTCGTAGTGCCAATGGCGGCTAATGTCATGGATCAGCCCGTGTGTGTAATATGACCTCGGGCAGGTGCCGGCCAAGAAGAGCCATTCGATCCAGCGAACAAGCGGCCCAATTATCGACTGCAGAGAGTTTCTAAGCGGCTGCAGTTGCCTTGCGCGGACGCCCCCCCAGTTTGCCATTGTTGCGAGCTGCGGCCGCCTTGGCATCTGACGTCGCCTTGCCGCCGATCTTGCCGTTTTGCGCGGCAATCCATCGCCGTGAGCCAAGAAAGCCTTCGAGCAGGGATGGCAGATACAAATCAGCATCCAATTTCGGGAAATGAATACCCAGCCCCGAGGGGCTGATCTCGATTTCGCTCAAGTCACTGACTTTGGCGTGCTCCAGTCCTTGAGCATCGTGGGGGCGAAAAGCTATCTCAATGCCACTAGATAGATCGATGACGAGCCGCCCGATGCGACGGTCATATCGTACCGCCGTAGCTATCGGCGTCTTGCGAACACGCTCCACACCCCGCTTGTTCGCGGACAGAATTACGGCGTCAGAAGGTTCCATGAGTTTTTCTCCACGCATTGCACAAGTACGAAAGTTCGTCCATCAACCGAGTCTGGATACGCCCAATTTCTTTGGACGCAAATCCGAAGTTCTCCCGCAGTTCTGCTGGACCGTCGGGACAATGAAGGCAGAACACAGCTTCACACTCGTTGCCAATGACATGTACATGCGCTGGACGATGATCGTTGGGGTAAATCACGACGCGCAAGCCGCCGATACGCAGAATGGTAGGCACGGTGCCATTATAGCAAAAACCCAAGCCGTATTGGTTATTACTATTCTGCAAACAGGCTAGGTACTGCCATCGATTCCAAGATTTGTCGGTGACCGCCATACATCACATTGCAGTCTCTCATGACGCCGATTGTCGAATGGCTCTTCTGGGCACGAAGGCATCAGTGCCTGCCTAAAACCCAACGTCTCCTGCAAGCTCTTTGCGGCCATCGGCATTTCGCCTTCCAACCTTGTATTGCACAAATCAGATTGTTTCTGAGATGTGGCTGGAGGCAGGTTTCCAACCTCAGAATGCAAATAGCCCAAGTTTCGAGTACTCGGAACACTCTTGGCAAGAATAATCGCGCCGCGGTGAGCCTCACCAAATAGGCTATCCGAATCGGCCTGATCAGGCCCTGAGAGCCCGCGAGCGCCGGCATTCGCGCGGGTGCTCCCAATAATCTTTCTACCGCCATCCCGGTAAAAAATACGGTTATCACGGTATTCCCCCTGTCGTCTGCCCGGACTAAATTTTGAACTGCGTGAATCATATTGGGCGGGCTTTCATGCACCTTCCGGCTCAGACCGGAAGATGCCAACGACGAGGAGAAATCATGACAGAACAAACAATTGCGGATGAACCGCAGGCGTCGCTGACGCTTGACGCTGTTCCTGCCGCATCAAGCCTCATGAACAGTTGCGGTCAGATCGTTGGATGGCTTGAACTGGCCGCGTCATCGAGATGGCGAGATGCCACCGCAGCGGTGCACACGTTCAACCTGAACAAACATCAGGCATGCCATGGCGTGACGATTGAGCAGCGTTGGCTGTCCGGTTGTGACGGGACCCTGACGGTATTTGACTCCATGCCGACCGCGACGCGCTTTCTACGTTTGCTCAATGTTGATCGTTTTACTG
>CAJAWW010000243.1 GCA_903946745.1 uncultured beta proteobacterium | reverse complement strand
TGCGATGAACTCTGGCAATCGGCAACCATAATGACATCGTGGCGGTTACCTAGCGCGACCAGTTGATCAACCAGTTCGCGGGGCAGGCAGCCGTAGTTGAAGTCAGAAAACACCAGCAAATCACAGTCCTTGATTTGCCGGCGGACTGCGGCTAACAGTTTCGCCTGAAGTTCGGCACTAATGCTTGATTGATGTAGATGGCTAACTCGCAACAAGGTCTTCCCTTTGCTTCGATAGCGTTGTTTGAGCGTTGTGGGTCTATTGCGATCAACCAACAAGGTTGCACCAACATGGTAGTCGGCCAATGCGAGCTTGGCGAAATAGTGAGATGAGTCGTTACCGCTCACCGTGACAAACTTAACCTGCGCACCAAGCCCCGCCGCATGTGCCGCAACAACTCCAGCTCCACCCACAAAAAGCTTGGAGTCGATTGGCGTGACCACGATCGTTGGATCTTCCTGCGACATGCCCAGTGGATCGCAGGTAATGTACTCGTCAACGATCAGATCACCGACAACCATCACGCGCAACCCGGAAAATTGCTTGATCAGTTTTGTCAGCCGAGCCTTGGTGATTCGGTGTCTGCGCAAATAGTCTTGCAATTGCGAAGAGGCAACTTTCGATGGTGCCTCAAACTCTTTGCGCAAAAGCTCAAATGAAGAATACACAACCTCGCCCGAGCTGAAACAAAGCTCTCCGCCGTATTCACGCAGAGCTTCTTCCTCATCATTCTTGTTACCTTCGTGCTCCTTCCCCTTGACAACAATGTCCGGTCGCAATCGCCTGATGGCATCGGCTGGAGATTCGTCCATCAGAAACGCTTGATTGACCCAGCTATTGCTCTGAACGCCTTCCAGACGCAGCTGCTCCGGTACATGGGCGGCATCGCCCGCGATACGGTCGGAACATACGCCCACAATCAGGCGATCACCGCATTCGCGCGCAAAGCGAAGCATCCGAAGATGTCCCGGATGCAGGACATTAAAGTTGCCGGAAACGAATACCTTGCGTCCGGACATGGTTCCCTTTCTTAGATGGTTACCGCGCTGGCACGCGCGTTGAATGAAAGGTCTGCCTTGGCATGATGAATATCACTGCTAGGGCTTATGAATGTAGTTCAAAGGCTGGTGTTTCAGCGCATCGATATTGGCTCGCACCCACTGGATGCATTCGTCGATTCCCTGATCGAGTGAAATACGATCGTGCCAGCCCAACTCAGTCCGCAGCTTTTCACTACCTAGATGATAGGCCGAGTCCTTGCCCATGCGCTCTCCAACTACTTCGACGCACTCATCGAATACGGAGCCCATTTTTGCGCAAATGCGTTCGACCAACTCTCGCACCGACACCACTTCGCTGGTTGAAATGTGATACGTATCGCCGATACGGCCGCGCTGCATGATCTTCCAGGTCGCATCGGCAACGTCGCGTATGTGAATGAAGGACCGGGTCGACGTGCCGCCTCCGTGCAACTGCAGCTTACGGCCGAGCAGCACAAACAAAATAGTCCGAGGAATGATTCGATATAGCTGTTGACCGGGGCCATAAACATTTGCCGCGCGCGTCGTAACCACAGGAAAATTGTATGCAGTGTGGAACGTGCGCAAACTCATATCCGCCGCCGCCCGCGACACTGCGTAAGGCGTGCTCGGATTGAAGGGAAAACTCTCGTCAACAAATCCGGAACAGCTTCCATACACTTCTGGTGTCGACACATGCACGTAACGCCGAAGAAAGTCACATTGGCGCAATTCGTCATGAAACTTGATGGTGGAAACAGCATTGGTCATGAACCAGTCGCCAGGCGATTGCCAGCTTTCGCCAACCATGCTTTGCGCAGCGAAATTCACCACATACGCTGGTTTTATATCCCGTATCAGAACCATGATCTCGCGCAAATCCCGGTTCAGATCCAGTTCATGAAAGCGGAAGTTTCCGTGATCGTGCCATTTGTAGGGCAAAAAAGCGTCAATGGGCTCCACAGAGCGGCTTAATCCCGTAACGCATGCGCCCTGCTGCAGCGCAAAGTCGACAAAGCTTGCGCCTGAAAATGAATTGCTTCCAACAACGACAACATTTTCCATGGAAAGTCGCTCAACCTTGAGGGCGGTGGGCATACAGCCATTGCATTAACATGTGCCCGACGATCAATTGCATATCTTCAGCAATCTGCATGTCGTCAACCGGGAAATGGATGGCAATATCGGCAATGTTTTTGCATGTCCCGCCACTATAGCCAAGCACCGCGCAGGATGTTACTCCCATGGCTTTCGCCTGCTCGATGGCGCGCACAATGTTTGGTGAATTCCCGCTGCCGGACAGTGCGATCAGGATGTCTCCGGCCTGTGCGTGCACCGCAAGTTGCTCGGAAAATATAGCGTCATAGCCCACGTCATTGGCCAGACACGTCAGCACCGCCGGGTTGGCTGCAAGCGCGGTAGCGCGCATACCGGCACCACTTTTTTTGGCAATACCGTACAAAAAATCATTGGCGAGGTGAATTGCATTGCCCGCACTACCGCCATTTCCGCACAAGAAAATTTGGCGCTTCGCCTGCCAGCAGGTGAGCATGGCTTGCGCCAACATCTCCACCGCCGACCAGTCAGCGTCAGCGAGAACCCGCTGCAACTTGCTCGAATAGGCTGAAAAAGTAACAGTCATTTCATTCGTCTATTTGGCGAGTACGGTTTTCTGCATCCACTTCAGGTTCGAGAATCGCTCTTCATCGCGGAGCGTGCCTGCCTGATATTTATCGATAATCTCGCGAATGGCATGTCTGACCGATTTTTTTGGGCTGAATCCTGTAGCCAGAAGCTTGTCCGAATTTACCCGGTAGGAGCGCGGATCGTTGGAAGCCGAAACCACGATCTCGGCCGGGACGTACTCTGTAACCATTTTGGCAATATCGAGTATCGATATATTCTCGAAGCCGGCGTTATAAACACCGGTGACTTCGGGATGGGCAAGGAAATGCCGGTAGACGTCGGTAATGTCGTCAATATGAATGTTCGGTCGCGTCTGATCGCCTCCAAAAACAGTAATCTTCCCATTCATCAACGCCTGCATCGTCAACATGTTGACTGATACGTCGAGCCGCATGCGCGGCGAATAGCCGCAGACGGTGGCCGGACGGACGATCTGAACCACCATGTCGTCGCTGTAACTCAACAGGACGCGTTCAGCCACCATCTTGGTTTTGTTGTACTCGGAGATGGGCTTCAGTTCCAGATCCTCGGTCACCTGTAGCTCGTCCTTAACACCGTACACACTGCCTGATGACGCATAGATGAAGCGCTCGACACCCAGTCGCCGCGCTTTATCGGCAAGTTGCATCGTCGCCAGAGCACTGACTTCCCAAGTTAGCTGGGGATCCAGGTCACCACATGGGTCGTTGGCAATAGACGACAAGTGAATAATGCACGCAACGCCATCTAACGGTACATTGCCGATATCGCGGACATCACCACAAATCACTTGAAGACGTGGATGCGGCACTAGGAAGTTACCAAACCACTGAGTATCCAGCACCACAACATCGAAACCGTCCGCCAATAACTTCGGCACCAGTACATGCCCCTTGTAACCACACCCGCCCGTCACCAGTAGCTTCATCACAACCTCAAATATGATTCACTGCGTTATAGGCGATCAAATCGCCATTGAAACAGACAAAGCGCTCCACAGACCCGTCCATCTTTTATGCGCTGCACATCCTTGAACAGAGTAACCAGTCTAAACCCCGCGCAGTGCAAGGAGTAGCGCTGGAATTCTTGCGATATCCGCTCAAGAAACCGTAGTGACTTGCTGTTCGCAATGACCTATCTGATCGGATCGCATGTTCGGAACCGGCAAATGCCCGCCGCAATACTCCAACCATACGTGTTCAAACTGAGTTTCCAGACTCTCCACCAGCAATTTTGGGTTAAACAACGTGCAGGTGGGTAATGCACTTTCAAGCCGACTCTTTAGCTCGTCGCGGTAGCTCTTGTTATTCCCAAGCTCAATGGCAAGTGTGACATAGCGTTCCTCGTTATCACATACTGTATCCGGCATGCCTGCAGCACGCGACAAGCTGCCACAAACACGCGAAGCGAAGCCCTTGCCCGCCAACGTCACAATGGGGATGGCCATGCGCAGGGCATCTGAAGCCGTGGTGTGCGCGCCGTAGGGAAATGTATCCAAGAATATATCTGCATGACGATGGCAAGCGAGATATTCCGTATTGGGTCGGAACCCTAGAAATTGAAGTCGCTCAGGCGACACACCCTGTTGCTGGGCGATAGCGCGCAATCGCTTATCCGTGTCTGCCCCGTAGCCCCGCAACCATAAAACGCTTCCGGCGACACTCTTCAGAATCTGCATCCATAGCGCAAACATGCGCTCATTGATTTTAGTGCTGCCGTTAAAGCAGCAATAAACAACCGCATCCTCGGGCAACCCGAAGTCTGCACGCGAGTGCGTGGTCTGCGGTGCTGGAAAAGTTCTCCCGTTTGGCTGATAGCAGGGCAGACGCAGCACCTTCTCGCTGTAATAGGTCTCCGCATTCGCCGGAATAATGAAATCATCCGCGATGATGTAGTGATGAAAGCTTGAGCCCATGGTGCCGGGATAACCCAGCCAGTTCACGACAATTGGCGCTGGTCTCAGTGCCAATATCCGCGTGCGCTGGCTGCTGGTGTGTCCGTTCATGTCCAGCAGAATGTCGATGCCGGCCGATGAAATTGTTGCGGCCGCCGTTTGATCGTCCATTGCGGCAATATCGGTCCAGTGGTCGACATTGGCTCTGACTTTTTCCTGGATCTGATCGCCCGTTCGTCGACCGATATTGAATACCGAAATTTCATATCGGGAACGATCATGAAATTCAAATATGTCGAAAATCAGATAACCGACCGCATGGCTGTAAAAATCGGACGACAGATAGCCGATTTTCAATCTCTCACGCGCACTCGATTCAGGCACCGGCCAGTTGCCCTGTGGAAGCGATGTCGAGCCAATTTCTGCCATATGCGATGATTCTCTTTGCGCACAGACCTTGATGCGCAATGGGTCATCAACGTGCAAGCTCATCGAAAGGGGTGCCATGATCCGCTCCAGATCGTCCACGGTGAGCAAGCCCACAGGCTCCAGAACCGGCCACATACATCCGGCCTGCCGGGCGTTGATCCAGTGCTGCACGATTTGGCGCTGCGTGGTGTCAATCTCAATCGCCTGACGCAATGCTTTTTCCGTAGCATCCGCGCTGACGGGTGTTTCTAATCGGGCGATGTTCTTCAGTGCCTGAACCTTGAACGAAATGCTGGCTTGGCTTACCAGCGCGAGTTGATCCACGACGCTTTGCCATTCGGCCACAGCGGCATCGCGCGACCCGGACCGCTCCAAGGCTGACCCAAGGTTGATCCGGGCGGGGAAAAAGTCGACTTTTGCCTCGATAGCACGTCGCAAAAAATCAATTGCCCCGGCTGCATCGCCACGGGACAGCAAGGACGAACCACAGTTGTAAGCGACGGCATACCTTAAATGATGCTCAGGGTTCGCCATCAACCAGTATTTGTACAGCAGAATTGCCAACTGGTTGCTGCCGGCGTTGTCGAGGGCTACCGTCGCTGAAATCAGCGAAACAACGTCGAGTGTGCCTTCCTCAATTTTTTGCACAACCTCAAAAAATCCAGCGGTAACCTGTTCCATTTTTATTCCTTGGACAAACCAGACGAAGTAGCTACCTGATTCAGCGTGTGGTAGCGATCAAGTAACGGTGAAGCAGGAAGATGTCTTGCCCAGAATTCTGGTGCTGATTTCCACCAGGCGTGCCCCCCCATAGGCACCTGCCCGCCATTAACTGCGAGGTAATAATCTGGGTTGAGTTCCATGGAAAAATGCGATGCAACAATCTCATTCGGGATAATGAATTTGGTTGACAGTGCCCCCATGTAGGCGAAAAACAGATCTTCGCTGGAACCGGTTCGATTGAACACGTCCACCGCCACGGGAAACTCGTTAATCAGCGCAATGCACTTGCTTGTACGCCGCAAACTTAATCCACCATTACCGACGGTAACGTGAATTTTTCTTCCGTAGTCACCACCAAATCTGTCGAGATGAACGAACAGATCCAGTCCCGCAGGCCATGGCGCCCCCACATAATCGAATGGAGACTGCGTCCAGTCGTCAAGCTCGTCGCGCAGAATGATGGCGTCTGTCTGCAAAATTAGAACAAATTCATAATCGACAAATCTTGAATAAAACGCCGTGCTCAACAAAAGGCGGTTATAGCCGACGATTGACGCAAATGAATCCGGTGCAAAGTAGATAAAGGGAACCCCGGGGAAATGCTTCCGGTAGTAGGCAATATCGAGGTTCTCTGGCGCAATAAAAAAAATGATGCGCTTTTTAAGTACGCGTAATGATTGATCCAGAGAATAATGTTCAAGCTCATCGAGATCCGCCTTGTAGACCGGCACAAGAACCGCAAGATCAAGCATGCTCATTTTCTCTGCCACCGAGTTTTGTCCCAAGGTCGACTATGCGCGAGACGTAGCCAAGCAGTTGTTCGATGCGAGTATGTCCGTGATGATTGTCGAGCGCAAATCGATGTCGCGCTATCAAGCCATCCACGCCACCTTGATCGAATTTTAGATTCGCACGCGCGATCACATCCTGCGGATTCATGATGTCGTTCGGGCCATAAAACTCAATGTGTTCCGGTGCGATCGCATCCAGCACCGGAAGAAAACGCATCGTCGCCGGTACGATAGGCACACCACCACACATCAGCGCATCAAAGACGCGTATGGGAATATCGTTCAGCACAGGCACAATCCAATGCGATTTGTGTGATGACCACTCTGTCAGACGATCCTCAATCGTGCGCCCGTGGTAGGTGTGATCTGTCAGATTCACCGAAGGGCACTTTTGATTCACCGTGGTGATGACCTGATTGCGAAACGGAAACTTGGCATAGCGGATATGCCGGCCAAGCGGTTCGTCCGAACGCGCAATGGTAGTCATCATCGGCAACTTTTCAGTTAAATATCGACGCGACCACTGCACCGACGCACAATGCACCGGGCCAACAGTGAGCCAGTTGTAGCGGCTCAGCAAAAAAAGGTTGTCGTAGTGCGAAGGGCCATACACGTCGGAATGCGCCGCGAAGAAACAGCTGAGCGACAGCCAATGATGATTGTCCCAGTCCCAGGCCACAAAAATCGTGTTCTCACTGCGCCTGAATACCTCAACATAGCCTTCCAAGCTGGCCTTCGGAGCCGCATCATTGTTATTGATAATCACAATGGTGTTCTCAAGTCGTTTGACCCGTTGCTCAATCGGCGCAGCAGAATCCTTATGGAAGAAATCTTTTTCCAAGACGGCGGTGGGGATGCCGGGGTGCTGAAAATCGAGCGCTTCAAGGTTTGCGCTGAGATAAATCGCTGCAACTGGCGTCGCGGCAAAATGCTGTCGCAGACGGCTTACCCGCGCATCTTTGGCAGCCACCAGATGAAAAAACTCGATCTGCTGCGCGTGATGTACCAACTCGTCCATTTGCCGTGCAGCCAAACCCTGGTCGGGCAGGCGAAGGTACAGGTCGGCAATATTTTCGGTCTGCACTGCGAGGGGTTCCTTGAACGAAGAATTAACAGCGGGGCGGCAGTAATTTTACGATGACAAAAATCTACGCATCATGCACCGGGCTTGCCTGATGCTTCTGCCACATGGTAAGAAAAGCGCCTTCCAGTCCCCGGCAAAACCGGTCGGCATCAAACAGCGGATGCTGCGCCCGATCAGCCATCAGGCGGGATTTGATACCATCGAGCAGGCTGGGTTCGGTCGCCAATTTGAGAATCAGGTTTTCATACGCCTCGATGGACTGCGTCGCCAACTCGGCAAGGCCGCAGGAATGCAGAAGGCTTCCGGCAACACGCGACGGAAAAGCCTCGCCCATGCAGGTCACCACCGGAAGACCCGCGAGCAATGCATCGGCAGCCGTGGTATGCGCGTTGTACGGAAACGTATCCAAAAAAACATCCGCCAGCCGATAGCGCGCCAGATGATCCTCGACCATCGGAACGCGTGACGCAAAAACCAGCCGGTCAGCACGCACGCCGCGCGCTTCAGCCGAAAGGCGCAAATTCTTCTGCGCCAGTGTGCCACGCGACATCAGCCATAGCGTGCTGTCGGGCACCTGCCGCATAACGCGCATCCAGACATCAAAAATTGCGGGGGATATTTTGTAGTCATGACTGAAGGCACAGAACACCATGCCGGTTGCCGGCAGCCCGCATTC
>CAJAWW010000242.1 GCA_903946745.1 uncultured beta proteobacterium | reverse complement strand
TGAGGCGTTGATGGGTGGCATGACGATGCGCTTCGGCGTCGATCTGGGCGGCACAAAGATCGAGATCATCGCGCTGGCCGATGATGGCACCGTGCGCTTGCGCGAGCGGGTAGCGACACCGCAGGGGGATTATGCGGGAACGGTGCGCGCGATTGCCGGGTTGGTGGCACATGCCGCGCAAAAAGTTATGCGTAGCGGTATCCACCCGGACGACGGTGGGGATACGGCTAGCGTAGGGGTTGGCATTCCGGGGACTGAATCCGCAGCGACCGGCCTGATCAAGAATGCCAACTCCACCTGCCTGATCGGCCAGCCCTTGCGCCGCGACCTCGAAGCCGCTATCGGCCGACCGGTGCGCCTCGCCAATGACGCCAACTGTTTTGCGTTGTCGGAAGCCCGCGACGGTGCCGGTGCCGGCGCTCAAGTCGTGTTCGGCGTGATTCTCGGTACCGGCGTCGGTGGCGGCATTGCGGTGGGTGGTCGCGTGCTTGGCGGCGCCAACGGCATCGCCGGCGAATGGGGCCACAACCCGCTGCCGGGGGAGTCGCTGGCGAGATTGTGCTACTGCGGCCGCAGAGATTGCATCGAAACCTATTTGTCCGGGCCGGCGCTGGCCGCCGATGGCGGCCTTGAGTCGGAAGCCGCCATGCAACGCTATGAGCGACGACTGGCGCGCGCGCTGGCCGGCGTCATCAACATTCTTGACCCCGACGTCATCGTGCTGGGAGGTGGTTTGTCGAACATTGATCGTCTGTATGCCAACGTCCCGGCGCTGTGGGGCGAGTTCATTTTTTCCGACACGGTTGTCACGCGACTGGTGAAGCACCATCACGGTGACTCCTCCGGCGTGCGTGGCGCTGCCTGGCTATGGCCTTGATTCGCGAGACGCGGGTGGACGGGCTGTTTGCCGGCCGGGTCGCCCTGCTGGAGAATGACAGCCGCAGTAGCGCGATTGCCAAGTCTGCGGTGTCAGGCCGGCTGGCGCTGACCCCGACGGGACTCGTCGGCGATGAACAGGCCGACCGCCGCGTGCATGGTGATGAAGGCAAGGCGCTGCATCTGCTGCCGGCCGAACATTTGGTACGCCTGCAATCCGCCTTCCCCGAGGCGCGCCATCTTTATCCCGGCGGCCTGGGAGAGAACATCTCGACCGCTGGCCAAACCGAATGTGATGTTTGCATCGGCGACATATTTCGCATTGGTACAGCGTGGATTCAAGTGAGCCAGCCACGCCGCCCCTGCTGGAAAATAGATCACCGCACCGGGTGCGACGGCATGGCGGCCTACATTTTTCTGCATGGCATCGCTGGCTGGTATTTTCGTGTGCTGGAGGCGGGCACCATCGCGGTCGATGATGTCATGACGCATAGTGAACGCCCTGTGGGCGCGCCCACGCTGATGGCGTTCTGGAACCTCACGCGCAACGAACGCTACCCCGCCGAAGCGCTTGAGCAGCTCGCCACGGCGCCCGGGTTGGAGCCGGACTGGCGAACGCGTCTTCAGGAACGCGCCGCGTACCTGCGGCGTAACCCGATAGCCGTCGCGGAGTGAGTACGCCGGCGCTGTGGCGACGCGTTTTTCTACCCTTTGCGGCGGGCTACTTTTTTTCCTATTTTTTGCGCAACGCCAATGCCGTCATTGCACCGGAGCTGACGCACGAACTTGGCATTTCGGCCACCGAATTGGGTCTGCTTACCAGCGTGTATCTGCTGGCATTTGCGGCGGCGCAACTGCCCCTGGGCATATTGCTGGATCGCTACGGTGCGCGCCGGGTTGAGGCCGGGTTGTTGCTGATCGCGGCGAGTGGCTGTGCGCTGTTTGCGCTCGGTGATTCACTGCTGCAACTGGCAACAGGACGGGCGTTGATCGGTTTGGGCGTGTCGGCCTGCCTGATGGCGTCCTTCAAGGCCTTTGGTGCGTGGTTCGGTAGCGCGCGACAAGCTTCGCTCAATGCCGCGATCATGGCAGCCGGCGGGCTGGGGGCGCTGGTGGCGTCGACTCCGCTGTCATGGGCGGTGCCGCAGTTCGGCTGGCGTGGCATCTTCGCCGCGCTGGCGTTGGCCGGCGTGATGGCTGCCGCTGCGGTTTTCAGTACCCCGGAACGGCCGGGCAGCGCGCTGGCGGAACCATTGCGCCGGCAGCTCGCCGGCGTGGCTGCGGTGCTGACCAGTCGCGTGTTCTGGCGTTTTGCGCCACAGTCGGCGCTGGTGATTGGCGGTTTCATGGCGCTGCAGGGGTTGTGGGCCGTGCCCTGGCTGATGGTCGTCGTCGGCCTGTCGCGCACGGACGCAGCGCATCATCTGTTGCTGATGGGTCTGGGCATGTTGTGCGGCTTCGTCGCGATTGCAGTTGGTGTGGCGCCACTGGCGGCGCGCGGCATTTCCGCCGAACGATTGTTAACGGCAGGGATGGCGCTGGGGCTGCTGGTGACGGGCTGTATTCTCTTCGACATGGGTGCGCGTGCGCCCCTGTGGTTTGCGCTCGGGCTGGTATTCTCGACGGGCAACCTGACTTATGCGCTGCTGCAGGCCCACTATCCGGTGGCGCTGTCGGGGCGCGTCAATACAGCGCTCAATCTCATGGTGTTTGTCGGTGCTTTCTCGATTCAGTGGGGTTTTGGCGCGGCACTGGACGGACTGCAGGCGGCCGGCTGGGCGGCACGCGATGCCTTTCGCATCACGCTCGGCGTTCTGCTCGCGGCGCAACTGGCGGGATGGCTGTGGTTTTTGCGCCAGCGCTAAAACTCCAGCGGATCGACATCCAGATGCCAGCGCAGGCCGGCCGGCATTTTCAGCGCGTAGATGCGTTCCATCCATGCCGCCAGAAAGGCCTGCAAGGCCGGACGGTTGGCTGATTCGACCAGCAGTTGTCCGCGCTCCAGCGTCATCAGGCGCGGCATGCGCATCGGCACCGGGTCGTAGAGCGCCACACGCTCGCCGGCCAGTGGTTCTGCCGCGCTGCGGGCGGTAACGAGAAAATCCAGCGACTGCTGCATTTCACGCGCTTCGGCGCGCAGCAGCGCCTGAAAGCTGAAGGGCGGGAAGGCGGCGACTTCGCGTTCGTTCAGTTGCGTGATGGCAAAGGCGTTGTAATCGTGCGTAGTCAGCGCCTGATACAGCGGATGCTGCGGATATTCGGTCTGGATCAGCACCTCGCCCGGCAGATCGGCGCGGCCGCTGCGCCCGCCGACCTGCATCAACTGGGCGAACAGGCGTTCCGGGGCGCGGAAATCGGCGGCGAACAGTGCGGCGTCGGCACCGACTGCGCCGACCAGCGTGAGCTTGGGGAAGTCGTGACCCTTGGCCAGCATCTGGGTGCCGACGAGAATATCGGCGCCGCCGTCATGGATTTGCTGCAGCAGCGCCTGCCATTTCTTCGGCGTGCTGGCGGAGTCGCGGTCGATGCGCAGCACCCGGGCGTCGGGCAGGCGCTCGGCCAGCACCGATTCGAGGCGCTGGGTGCCGCGGCCGAAGGGTTGCAGGTCGAGGTTGCCGCAATCGGGGCAGGTGCGCGGGATGCCGGTTTCAAAGCCGCAGTGATGACAGCGCAGATGGCGGTCGGCCAGATGCACCACCAGATTCGAGGCGCAGCGCTTGCAGCCGGAAATCCAGCCGCAGGACGGGCAGGCCAATACCGGTGCGAAGCCGCGTCGATTGAGGAATACCAGACTTTGCTCGCCGCGCGCCAGCCGCAGCTCCAGCGCGGTCAGGAGCGCAGCGCTCATGCCGTCCTGCAGCTTTTCACGGCGCGTGTCGATGATGCGCACCACCGGCAGGTTTTCGGCCACGGCCCGCTGCGGCAGTTCCAGCATGCAATAGCGCCCCGGTCCTGTTCCGCGTCCGGCATGGTGGAAGGTTTCCAGTGAAGGTGTGGCGGAACCGAGCACGATGGGGATGTTGCGTTGATGTGCGCGCCAGATGGCGACATCGCGTGCCGAGTAGCGCAAACCATCCTGCTGCTTGAAGCTGGCGTCGTGCTCTTCGTCGACGATGATGATCTGTAACCGTTCCAGCGGTATGAATACCGCCAGCCGGGTGCCCAGCACGATGTCGGCGCGGCCTTCGAGCGCATCGAGAAAGCCGCGCGCGCGCGCGGCATCGGCGACGGCGCTATTGGCAGCAACCACATGGGCGGTGGGAAAGCGTGCCGCGACACGGCCCTGCAACTGCGGCGTGAGGGCGATTTCCGGCACCAGCATCAGCGCCTGCCCGCCGCGCGCCAGCACCGTGTCGATGGCGCGCAGATAGACCTCGGTCTTGCCGCTGCCGGTGACGCCGTGCAGCAGAAAGGTCTGAAATTTTTGGCAGGCGTCAAGGGCGGTGACGGCGGCCTGTTGCGCTGGCAAGAGCGTGGGCAGAGCGGGTGGAGAAGTCGACTCTCGGACAACGGTAGCACGCGGGCGACGCGGCAATTTTCCGCGCCGCAACATGGGCGGCAGGGCAAATGCCATCACTTCGCCGAGCGGTGCCTGATAGTAGCGCGCACAAAACTCACACAGCGCCAACCAGTCTGCGGGGAGTGGTGGCATGTCGCGCAAAATGCTTGTGGCGGGTTTCAGCTTGGTTTCCAGCAGAGCGCTGGAATGCGCCACCGCAACAATCACTCCGGTTCTGAAACCACTGCCAAATGGGACGGTTACCCGATGCCCGATATCACTTTCGGCATAGTCCGTCACAAGGTAATCGAAGAGTCGTGGCAGCGGTACGCCAAGCGCCACACGGATGATGTTCATGACCGTTCAATCGCTTGGCGATGACTACTCGATTTAACCTTGGAATAGCCACTCAACTCATTGCCAAATAAAGAGAAAATGCTTACCCACAAATTCTGTGGATAACTTTGTGAGTAAGCCTTCAAAAAATCACCTAAGTTGCCGCAAAACAAGGCATTTGTAGGTTTTGTGCAATATTTGAGCAGAATTTTATCGTTTATAAACATGGTGTTGTAAACGTTCTGCAAAATCGCCACATTTCTTGAATGGGATTGCAATGGCTGACCCACTTCTGTGCATAAGTCAACAAGTTGCACCTTATTTTTTGCTTACCCATAAAGCCTTGCGGGGAGCGGCTTTCCGCCGGATGAAAGGCGGAAAGCGCGATGCCGTGGGCGTTGCAGCGATTAAGGTGTTGAATACCCGCGCCGGCTGTGCTTGTGCACCGCGTCAACTAACGCGCGGACGTTTTCTGGTGGTGTAAATTGATTGATGCCGTGCCCCAGATTGAACACATGACCGGTGCCCGAACCGTAACTGTCGACCACCCGACAGGCTTCGGCGGCGACCTTCTCGGGGTCTGCAAAAAGTGCCACCGGATCAAAGTTACCCTGCAGTGCAACACGGTCGCCGACACGCCGCCGCGCCTCACCCAGATCGGTCGTCCAGTCCAGCCCGATGGCGTCGCAACCGATATCCGCGATGGCTTCCAGCCACTGGCCGCCGCCTTTGGTGAACACGATGCAGGGCACGCGCTCGCCGTCCTGCTCGCGCTTCAAGCCCGCGACGATACGCTGCATGTAGGCCAGCGAAAATTCGCGGTAGGCCGCATGTGACAGCGCGCCGCCCCAGGAATCAAAAATCATCACGGCTTGCGCGCCGGATTCGATCTGCGCGTTGAGGTAGTCGGTGACGGCCGTCGTGGTGACATCGAGAATGTGGTGCATCAGGTCAGGACGGTTGTAGAGCATGGTCTTGACCGTGCGGTAGTCGCTTGAGGAGCCTCCTTCGACCATATAGCACGCCAGCGTCCACGGGCTGCCGGAAAAGCCGATCAGCGGGATCGAATTATTGAGCGCCCGGCGAATTTCGACCACCGCATCCATCACATAGCGCAGATGCACGTTGGGGTCCGGTGCGGTGAGGTCACGAATCACCCACTCTTCTCGCAGTGGGCGCTCGAACTTGGGGCCTTCGCCATCGGCAAAATAGAGACCCAGCCCCATGGCGTCGGGCACCGTGAGAATGTCGGAAAACAGAATCGCGGCATCGAGCTCAAAACGCGCCAGCGGCTGCAAAGTGACCTCGCAGGCGAGCTGCGGGTTTTTGCACAGATTCAAAAAACTGCCGGCGCGCTTGCGCGTTTCGCAGTATTCGGGCAAATAGCGTCCAGCCTGACGCATCAGCCAAACGGGGGTGTAATCAACCGGCTGACGCAGCAGCGCACGCAGGAAAGTATCATTCTTGGGGCGGGACATCGCAGCGCTCCGGTGGGGGGAAAGGATGGATTATCCTAGAAAAGGCCGCTCACCACAGAGAACACGGAGAGCACAGGAACAGTGTAATCAGCGGTGAGGCATTGACCACCACCCGATCAATCCGCATCAAACAGTTCCTCGTGTAAGGATTCTGCTGTGACTTGGAACGGTGAAACTCTGGCTTCCGAGAGGGCGCGAATAAAATCGGTACGACTCAACCCGGCGATCTCAGCAGCCTTGTTCTGGCTGATGCGCGCTTGGGCATACCATTGAATTGCTGCGGCCACGCGCATCTCCCGAACGAATGCCTCTGGGGCAAGGTGTAGGGCAGAAAAAACGGTTTCGGGCAAAGGGATGGAAAGATTAAGCATAGAGGACTCCGGTCGTTGATCTTGTTTGCTACTGGCGCCACTGGGGCTACTGGGGCTTGGCACCTATTGCTTTTTGGGTGAGTCAGAGTCTTATTGCAAAGCACAGAATTTCTCCGTGCCCCCCGAGTTCTTGAAGGATGAATTAAATCTTTAAGAATTATCGCACCACTGGCGATGTGCAATGTTTGCGCAAACCTTGAGCGGTGTTTGGGTTACGCTTGGCCGGTCTTCCAGTTAATCACCCCCCCCACCCCCACACCCGCCGCCGCCGTCACCTCCATCCGCGCCACCGTCACCGGCGCCTTCGCCCAGGCCATCGGTGCAGCCATCCACTGTGCTATCGCTGAAGCTGCCACCGCAATGCACGGCACCGCCGTCTGCTGACGATGACAGGCGTGAGCAATCCGCTGCGTAATGAAAGCCGTCGCTGATGCCCAGTTTGGTGTCGAGTGCAAACAGCAGTGGCAAGCGCAAGGGCTTATGCGGGTCAATGTTTTCTTCTTTGCACGCATGCCACCAGACGCGGCGCAGGCCTGCGTTGTCGTGTTTGGCCGAGCCCAGCACAACGGCGGGTGTGTGATGCAGGAAGCTGCCGAAAGCCTGACGGCAGAAGCTCTCGTAGGCTTTGGTGTAGAGAATGAACTCATGCCACAGATCATCCGCCGCTTGCGAGGGCATGGCGACGTAATTGCAGCCAGAATTGAGATAGGCGAGAAAGAACTGCCGCAGCCCCCGGGCGACCAGCGAACAGTCTTTCAGGTCAAAGTCGGGACGACGTTTGCGTAGCTTGGCGTACAGCCCCTGCGGAAAAGAGAATTCCCGGATAAAACGTTCACGTTGCAGGCGTCGGTTGCGCCGCCAGAGCACGACCGTCACCAGCAACAACAGCGTGCCGAGAATTAGTCCGGGGATCATTGGAGTCGTGAGTGCTGGTCGCAATACATTACGGTTGAACCCCACCCTGCGCCGTCATCCGCAGCGCACCAAGGTCGTAGCCTTGCAGTGTTGCGGCGCGCTTTGCTGCGGCCAGTTGTTCGGGCGGCAGTTGCGGGTTGCGGGCGAGTATCCATAGAAATTTACGGTTCGGGTTGCCGACCACCGCCCAACGATATTCTGCATCCAGACCGATGATCCAGTAGTCGGAGCGAAACGGCCAGAAGAATGAAACTTTGAGCTGTGCGTTGCCGGTGTTTTCCACCACCGTGGCTTTTCCTTGTGCTTCATCAACACCGCGGTCGGTGCGGCAGCGGTTGGTTACGCTGATCGCGCCGTCGGGCAGTGCGGCATATTCAGCGGTGGTGTCGCCCAGGCAGTTGCGCTGAAAGAACATCGGAAAGCTGCCGATCTCGTACCACTTGCCGGTGTAGCGGGTGAGATCGACCTGCGCCACGCTGGCGACTTGCGGGGATGCTGGTGGCGTAGTTTGTGCGGCCGCACTCCAGGCCAGGTGCAAGAAAAAAATGCTGATGCTGATGTCGATACTGATGCGATTGATTTTTTTCATTTGCGCCAGAACACCGGGGTGAAGAGCACAAAAATTGTCAGCACTTCCAGCCGGCCGATGAGCATGGCGAGTGTGCAGATCCACGTCTGGAAATCGGTGAGCGTGCCGTAGTTCTGTGCCGGGCCGACCACATTGAGACCGGGGCCGGCGTTGTTGATGCTGGCGACGATGGCGGTAATCGATGAGGTGAAATCCAGACCCGAGGCAACCAGCAAAAAGGTCAGTTCGCCAACCGCCAGAATGTAGAGAAAAATAAAGCCCAGCACGGCACCGGCGATCTGTTGTGGAATCGCCGTGTCACCGACACGCAGGGGCGCGACCAGATTGGGATGCACCAGCCGCTTGAGTTCGCTTAAGCCCTGCTGGGCAAGAATCAGGGTGCGGATCATCTTGATGCCGCCCCCGGTGGAACCGGAACTGACCGAAACGCAGGAAAGAAACAACATCCACAGGGGAACAAAGATCGGCCATTTGTCATAATCCTGACTGACGAATCCGCAGTCGGTGGCGATCGAGACCAGATTGAATGCAACATGCCGGAAGGCCGTGGCAAAGTCGGGATACACCTTGTGCGCCAGCAGATAAAGTGTGCACACCAGCGTGCTGGCGGCAATCAGGGCGACGAAGGCCTTGGCTTCCACATCGACCCAGTAGGTTTTGAACGAACGTTCGCGAAAGGCGACGAAGTGGGTGGCGAAATTCATGCCGGCCACCATCATGAAAAAGATCAGCACGCCTTCGATGGCCGGTGAATCAAAGTGTCCAACGCTGTCGTCATAGGTGGAAAACCCGCCCAACCCCAGCGCGGCGAAGGCATGGCAGATGGCATCCAGCCAGTTCATGCCTACCAGCTTGAGTGCAATGATACAGACCACCGTGATGCCGAAATACACCAGCCAGAGCGCCTTGGCGGTGTCGGCGATGCGCGCGGTGAGCTTGGAATCTTTCATCACACCGGTGGCTTCGGCCTTGTAGAGCTGCATGCCGCCCACCCCCAGCAGCGGCAGGATGGCGACGGCCAGCACGATGATGCCCATGCCGCCCAGCCAGTTGAGTTCGTGACGCCACAGGTTGAGCGAGGGCGGCAATTTGTCCAGCCCGGAGAGGACGGTCGAGCCCGTGGTGGTGAGCCCGGACATGGCTTCAAAGTAGGCGTCGGTGAAGGATAGGTCGTCGATGACCAGCATCAGCGGCACCGCGGCGATACCGGCCATCAGTACCCACGACAGGGTGACCAGCAAAAAACCGTCGCGCGGTTTGAGTTCGCGCTTGTGGCGGCGGGTGCAAAACCAGAGTATGAAACCCGCTGCCAGGGAAATCAGCATGGCGTCGATAAAGTTCATCAGCGTGCCATCGGCATAGATGATTGCGCTGACCATGGGCATCAGATAGGCCATGCTGAACACCATCAGCAGTCCGCCAAGCACATGGGTAACGGGAAGCAGTCGGTAGAGCATCAGAAGAACCCGGCGCTGACCTGAAACAGTTTTTCAACTTTTGGCACCTGCTGCTTGTTGGTGCAGAAGACGATGACATGATCGCCTTCTTCGATCACGGTGTCGTGGTGCGGGATGATGACGCGCTTGACGTGTTCATCGACCAGAAATCCTTCACGCGCCACCACATCGACATCGCCCGCATCACGCACGATGGCACCGATCTGGGCACCCTGAACAATCGGCAGTTCGTCGATACGGCGGCCCACAACTTTGCTGTTGGAAAAGTCGCCATGCACCACCAGTTCGAGTGCTTCGGCGGCACCCCGGCGCAGGCTGTGAACCCGGGCAATGTCGCCCGAGCGCACGAAGGCCAGCAGCGAGCCGATCGACACTTGCGCCGGGCTCAAGGCGATGTCGATGGGGCCACCCTGCGCGATGTCGACATAGGCGCGCCGGTTAATCAGCGCCAGTACGCGCTTGCAGCCCAGACGTTTGGCCAGTGTGGCGGCCATGATGTTGTCTTCATCGTCGTTGGTGAGCGCGAGGAACATATCCATTTCCTCGATATTTTCTTGTGCCAGCACGTTTTCGTCGGTGGCTTCGCCGTGCAGTACCAGCGAGTTTGCAAGGCGCATGGCCACGACCTCGGCGCGTGCGGCGTCGCGTTCGAGCAGCTTGACTTGATGGCTAGCTTCCAGCGCCAGCGCCACGCGCGTGCCGATGTGGCCACCGCCGGCGATCATGATGTGCTTTACCGGAGCCAGCATGCGTCGCAGTTCGCGCAGTACCGGCCGGATGTAGCGGGTCGCGGCGATCAGGAATACTTCGTCACCGGCTTTAATGATGGTGTTGCCGTCCGGAGGGATGGATTGGTTATCGCGGAAGATGGCGGCAATGCGGGCATCGATGGCACCGGGCAAATGTTCGCGCATGGTCTTGATCGGCTTATCGACCAGCAAGCCGCCTTCAAAGGCTTTGACGCAGACCAAGGTCACCTGCCCGTTGGCAAACTCCAGCACCTGCAGTGCTTCAGGAAAGGCAATCAGCCGGGTGATGTAGTCGGTGATGTCTTGTTCCGGACAAATCGCATGGCTGACCGCGAAGTTATCGTCGGAGAGCAGGGCAGGGTCCCCGAGAAAATCGCCGGAACGCAGACGGGCAATGCGGGTGGTCACGTTGAACAAACTGCGCGCAATCTTGCAGGCCACCAGATTGGTCTGGTCAGATTGCGTCACCGCGACCAGCATGTCGGCGTCTTCGATCCCGGCGTTACGCAGCACCGAGGGCAGCGAACCGTTGCCGACCAGCGTGCGCACATCCAGCCGCACCCCCAGATCGCCCAGCGCCGCTTTGTCCTGATCGACAATCGTAATATCGTTGGCCTCTGAAGCCAGCGCTTCAGCAACACTGGCACCGACCTGCCCGGCACCGAGAATGATGATTCTCATGGGTTATCTTTCATTTCGAAATTTTTTTAACCACGGGGGACACGGGGAGCACGG
>CAJAWW010000241.1 GCA_903946745.1 uncultured beta proteobacterium | reverse complement strand
GTTCAAAGCGTCCAGGCTGTACCTGAACAAACTCCAGGCGATCACCCGACTCCACGCCGAGCGCCATTCTCACGGCAGCGGGTATGGTCACCTGCCCTTTGCTTGTCATGGTCGCTGTTGTCATAGTAAATCTCCTGTAATCTGCTAATCCTTACTTTACAGTAAGGCGCAGCAAAGGTCAAGAAAATCTAGTCAATGGATGAGTCGCCATGTCCTCAATGGACACCCAGAAGTCAGTGACCCCAACAATCTGAGCGTCTCTTCCCAGTCTGTAGCACTCATTCCGGAAAGATGATGGCGAAACCCCACGCCAGAGGCTGTTCCAGACTGACTGCTGCCTGCTGACATATGCATACGCTATGGCCGGTCTACTCGGTTTGCTGCCGTTGAACGTTGGATCGATCGCGTGACGGCAGCATGCCCTTAGCCGACGGTGGAGAGAATGGAAGCGGCCATTGGTCCCGAAACTACCAACTACTTATTCGGCAATAAGTACGGTTACTTGCGTCCGCCCAAGCAGTTTCTTGAAATCGGCGTCAAATGTGACAAGGTGTTCACCAAGTTGAATGACCACCGCCGCAAGTCACGCATCAGGAATATCATTGGCAGCCAACTTCTTGTCTATGCAAAGTTGCCGCAATAAGGGCCATTCGCTACCGAGATGGGGCATGTCGACGCCAGGCACGGCAAGGAGTGAGTCCAGAAATTTGATGGCATCGACTACGGGAGTTGGTTGAATGAATATCTTGGAATTAGTTACTAGCCTCAAAAAGCTGGCAGTAACCATGGGCATCAGTTTCAGGCTTGCGCCATCCGCACAGGCAGAAATGGCCTCATCCAGCCAAGAATAGGCTGTTCTGTGGTGAGGATGATCGCCACGCGATGCCGCAATTAAAACATTAACATCAGGCGTCATTGTCAGCGACATCCAGCATAGCTTTATTGCTGCTGGGGTCTAGTCCGGCAACCAATCCCCCTCGTCCCTTGAAAACAGGGATCTTTCGTTTGCTTACCTTGGTTGAGGGGAAAGAAGATCGGAGGCGGAGTTGCAATCCTTCCTCGATCAGTCGCGTCAAACTGGTTCGCTGCTGCGCTGCTAACGCTTTCGCATTGGCAAGGAGGGAGTCGTTAATATCGAGAGTGGTCTTCATGGACTTAATATACAGATTTCTGTATTCATCTGTCAATCCGGCATTTTCAGTGGCCGATTTATGCAAACCATACCACTGACTCTTGTTGGCCGGGTCCTGCCCGTGGTGCCCCTGACATGAACGGCAGCAACCGCTGCACTGCCGACCGCCAAGCTGAAATTGGCGAATTTCTCGGCTGAACGACCGGTTCGGAGCATCAACCAAAACGAATGGCCGGATTGGAGCAGAAAATTCACCGGCGGGTCAAGGCCGGCACCTGCCCGACGTCATATTACACACACGGGCTGGTCCATGACATTAGCCGCCATTGGCACTACGAACGCAATTCCAACCAATTGTAGTTCTGGAAAAATTACGCTCGAGAGGCTGAATCCAACCTCAGAATGCAAATAGCCGAAAAAATCAGCGTAGTTTCAGCGTCGACTTTTTGCCAACCCGGATTCAAGCGCGGATCAAGCCCGAATCAAACCCCGCATCGACACAAGGCAAGCAAGGTACAACAATCCACCAGTTCAGCAATTCCACTGAAGCGCATGACTTCGGCGCGTATGATGGCGGCCTTCGCCGTTTCAGCCGCTACGCCAAACCCATGACCGACACATCGATACTCACCGCCACACTCACCGCCCAGCTTGCCGCCGCACTCGATGCGCGCGCCGCGCTGATGCAGCGCCTCGCCAATGAGCAGACCGATGCCCTGCGGCTGTTTCATGGCAGCGTCGAAGGACACCCGGGGCTGACTGTCGACCGCTATGGCGATCTGCTGCTGGCACAGTGCTTTCACAGCCCGCTGGACGCTGAAGCACTCACCGCACTGGAAAGCTTTTACGCCACCCGGCTGCCGGATCTGGCGTTTGTCTGGAATGACCGCAGCCAGGCCAACTCACGCATCGGCAACCCTTTGTCACAAGCGCAACTAGAAGCCGCGATGCTGCCGCGCGAAATGCACGAGCTCGGCGTCACCTACCGCATTCAGGGGCGACACGCCGGGCAAGACCCGTGGCTGTTTCTTGACCTGCGCGCCGCACGCCGCCGCGTGATGCAGGAAGTGCCGGGGAAATCGTTACTCAATCTGTTCGCCTACACCGGTGGTGTCGGCATCGCGGCCGCCAAGGCCGGTGCGCGCTTTGTGGTGAATGTCGATTTTGCCGACACCGCGATCAAAGTCGGCAAGGAAAATGCACGTCTCAACGAACTCCCCGTGCGGCCGCGCTTCATCAAAAGTGATGCCTTCGCGGCGATGCGCCAATACGCCGGCATTGGCCAGCCCGAGCGCGTGCGCGGCAAGCCCATGCCGCCCTTCCCCAAGCTCGAAAAGCTGGCCTTCGACATGGTGTTTCTCGATCCGCCGCGCTACGCCAAAAGCCCGTTCGGTGTGGTCGATCTGGTCAAAGATTACGCCTCGGTGTTCAAGCCGGCACTACTGTGCACAGCACCCGGCGGCACCTTGATCTGCACCAATAACGTCGCGGACGTTGATCGTGAGCTCTGGTTCGAGCAATTGCAACGTACCGCCGCCAAGGCCGGACGGCCGATTCAATCGATGGAATGGATTGTGCCGGAAGAAGATTTCCCCTCGTCTGACGGACAGCCTCCGCTCAAGATTGCCCTGTTGCGGGTTTAACGAACAAAATCAGGCGTAGCACGAGCCTGTCTGCGATAATGCGCGGTTCGCGCTTGCTGTATTTGCCGGTTTTTACTGCGCGCGGCTTTTTTATCTTCTTCGGAAAACCCTGCTCGACGCAGGCTCATCATGACCACCACCCCAGACAACTCCATCGCCGGGTTCGCCCAACTCGGCCTTATTCCCCCATTGCTCAAGGCCCTGGCCGATGTCGGCTATGAAACACCGTCGCCGATTCAGGCGGCGTGCATCCCGCCGCTCCTGGCCGGCCACGATATTCTTGGCGAAGCCCAGACCGGCACCGGCAAGACCGCTGCGTTTGCGCTGCCGCTGCTGCAAAAGATCAATCTATCCATCTCCAAACCGCAGGCCTTGGTGCTGACACCGACGCGCGAACTGGCCATTCAGGTGGCCGAAGCCTTGCAGAAATACGCCCATCATCTGCCCGGCTTTCATGTGTTGCCGGTGTATGGCGGCCAGAGCATGGTGGTGCAGTTGCGCCAGCTCTCGCGCGGTACGCATGTCATCGTCGGCACCCCCGGCCGGGTCATGGATCACCTCGAACGCAAAAGCCTGTCGCTGGAGCACCTGACCACGCTGGTGCTCGACGAAGCCGACGAAATGCTGCGCATGGGCTTTATCGACGATGTGGAATGGATTCTCGAACACACGCCGGAAAGCCGCCAGACGGCCTTGTTCTCGGCCACCATGCCCGACCCGATCCGCCGTGTCGCGCACAAGCATCTGCGTCACCCGAAAGAAATCAAGATCAAGGCCGCCACCACCACCGTTGCAGCCATCAGCCAGGCCTACTGTCAGACCCATGCCGGGCAGAAAATGGAAGCGTTGACCCGCATCCTCGAAGTGGAAAATGATTTCGATGCCGCACTTATCTTTGTGCGCACCAAAACCGCAACGGTGGAACTCGCGGAAAAGCTCGAAGCGCGCGGTTACTCGGTTGCCGCGCTCAATGGCGACCTGACGCAGGGTTTACGCGAACAGGTGATTGAACGCCTCAAGGCAGGCAGCATCGACATCGTGGTGGCCACCGACGTCGCCGCACGCGGTCTGGATGTGCCGCGCATCAGCCACGTCATCAACTACGACATTCCCTACGACACCGAAGCCTATGTGCATCGCATCGGCCGCACCGGCCGTGCGGGGCGCACCGGCCGTGCCATCCTGTTCATCGCGCCGCGCGAAATGCGCATGCTCAAGTCGATTGAATATGCCACGCGGCAAAAGATTCAGCCACTGGCCATGCCCACGCTTGATGAGGTCGTCAGTCGTCGCGTGGTGCAATTCACGCAGCAGATCATCGATACCCGCAACGAGCAAAAGCTGGATTTCTTTTTCGACATGATCCGCGACATTGAAGAAACCCACGGCCTTTCGGCACGCGAAATTGCTGCCACGCTGGCGTGGATGCAGCAACGCGAGCGGCCATTGCAAATTGCCGGCGATGCCCGCGTTGCGCCAGCGCGCCCCGAAGGAAGTACCCCTGGGGTATCGACTTTTACCGACACACGCCCGGAACGCACTGAACGATTTGATAGAACTGAGCGTACCGAACGGTTCGAACGCCCGGAGCGTACTGAACGGTTCGAACGCCCGGAGCGTTCGGAGCGCACCGAACGCCCCGTCCGCGAAAACCGTGAAGAAGTGCTCGCCAAGCGGCGCGAATTCTCGGCCGGAAAACTCGCCAAATACCGCATTGAAGTCGGCCGTGCCATTGGCGTGCTGCCCAAGGAAATCGTCGGTGCCATCGCCAATGAAGGCGGCATCGAGGGCAAGAACATCGGCCAGATCAACCTGTTCGATGACTACAGCACGGTGGAGTTACCCGCCGACATGCCCGCCGACATGCTCGCCAACCTGGGTCGCATTCGCGTGCGTCAGGTGCCGCTGCGCGTCCGTCCGCTGGCCGCCGGTGAGTTCATCGAGGACACCCGGCCACCACGCAGCAGCAAACCGGCCTTCAAGAAAGAATGGAAACCCGACGCCCCGCGTGCGGACAAAAAACGCCCATATTCCCCGTCGTCCCCATTCAGCAAACCAGAGAAAACTCATGGCGATTTTCCGCCTCGGCGACCGAAGCCCACAACGCGCTGAGGGTGTCTGGGTGGCACCCAACGCCACCGTGATTGGCGACGTGCGCCTGGGCAGCAACGCCAGCGTCTGGTGGAATGCGGTGCTGCGCGGCGACAACGACCCGATTTGCATCGGTGCCAACACCAATATTCAGGATGGCTCGGTGCTCCACACCGACGAAGGCGTGCCGATGCATATCGGTGCCAACGTCACCGTCGGCCATTTGGTTATGCTGCACGGCTGCACGATTGGAGAGGGCGCACTGATCGGCATCAAGAGCGTGATCCTCAATGGCGCGGTGATTGGCCGTGGCTGCCTGATCGGTGCCAACTCGCTGATCCCGGAAGGCAAGATCATTCCCGACTATTCGCTGGTGATGGGCTCACCGGGCAAGGTGGTGCGCCAACTTACCGAAGAACAGGTTGCCGGCCTCTTGCGCAGTGCGGCGCACTATGTCGAGAATGCCCGCCGCTACGGGGAGCAACTGCAGCTGCAATCTTGACCATCGGCTGACCGCTCACCACAGGTCGATCGTTCCCAGCCCTTTCATCGGCGCATCGTTGCGCAAAAATGTTTCGGCCTCATCGGCTCGTAGCGGTTTGCTGATAAGGAAGCCCTGTATCTTTTCGCAACCGATGCTATGCAGATATTTCAGCTGCGCTTCAGTCTCCACGCCTTCGGCCACCACATCCAGCCCAAGCTTGTGTGCAAGCAGCACAGTGACGTCGCAGATTTCAGCATCATTGGTGTCCGTCTCGATATCCTTGACAAAGGAACGGTCGATCTTGAGCGTGCGAATCGGGAATAATTTGAGATAGGAAAGCGACGAATAACCGGTGCCGAAGTCGTCAATCGACAAGGACATGCCGTGCTCGATCAGAATATCCATGGCGGCAATCGTGGCTGCCGGGGAAGACATGGACATCGATTCGGTAATTTCAAGATCCAGGCTGCCGGCGCTCAGGTTGAACTCTTTCAGCATGCCCCGAATGCGTGCCGGCAATTGCGGATCGAGAAACTGGCTGGCGCTGAGGTTGACGGACATTTCGATCCCGGAGATGCCAATGGCTTGCCATGCGGATAATTGCCGGCAAGCCTCGCGCAGCACCCAATCACCCAGCGGGACGATGAGCCCGGTCTCTTCGGCGATCGGAATAAAGTCCATCGGCGGCACTAATCCGCGCTGCGGATGCTCCCATCGCACCAGCGCCTCGACACCAGAAACACGCCCGCTACGCAGATCGAGTTGCGGCTGATAATGCAACACGAACTGATGCTGTTCCAGCGCGCGGCGCAGATCCGACTCAATGGACATGCGCTGCAACGCGGCGATTTGCATCGCTTCGGTAAAAAACTGATAGTTGTTGCGGCCCCGCGACTTGGCGTGATACATCGCGACGTCGGCATTTTTGAGCATGTCGCCGATATCTGCGGCATCGTCCGGAAACAGGCAGATACCGATACTCGGTGAAGTGCGCATCTCGCTGTTCTCGAACGCATACGGCTGCGAAACCGCATTTACGATTTTCCCCGCGACATGGGCGGCATCGGCCGGGGCATCGATCACCGGCAGAACAACGACAAACTCGTCACCGCCAAGACGGGCAATCATGTCGCTCTCTCGCACGCACAAAGAAAGACGCTGCGCCACCTGTATCAGCAATTCGTCACCGGCATGATGACCCAGCGTATCGTTGATGACCTTGAATCGATCAAGATCGATCAGCATTAATGCCATTTGCTTATTGTTGCGCTTAGCGAAACTCAGCATCTGCGGCAGGCGTTCCTGCAAATTGGCGCGGTTGGGCAGACCGGTCAGCACATCGAAATGCACAAGATGACGCATCCGTTCTTCTGACGCCTTGCGCTCGGCAATATCCACAAAAGTGCCGATGTAGTTGCTGATGTTGCCCTCGCTGTCACGCACGATACTAATCGACAGCCATTTTGGATAGGTCTCGCCAGATTTGCGCCTATCCCACATCTCGCCTTCCCAACGATCGTCGCGCGTGAGGGCTTCCCACATCTGGGCATAGACCTCGCGTGGGGTGATTCCGGCAGAAAGAAAACTGGGATTCTTGCCTCGTACCTCCTCCAGCGAATAGCCGGTCAATCGGCAAAATGCAGGATTCACGGTGATGATCCGATTATGGGCATCGGTAATCAGATTCGCCTCATCACTGCCCGAGAATACCGTGGCCATCAACCGCGTACTTTCCTCCACCTTTTTACGCGCGGTGATATCTTCAAACACCGAAACAAATTGTCCGGCTTGCGGTGAATAGGCGAGGATGCGGAAATAGCGATCCATCGACGGCACATGACTTTCCATGCTGACCGCCTGTCCACCTGAAACAACTGCCGCATACGCTTCCAGATAGGGCGCATCCGGTGCGCCGTAAACCTCGGTCGCCAGTTTGCCGACCACCTGCCCGGCCGACAAACCGGTGTGCGCCTCATACGCCGGGTTGACCTCCAGAATCCGGTAATTCACTGCTCGACCCTGCGCATCGAAAACCATTTCATGCAGCGCCATCCCCTCGGTCATATTGACAAACAAGGAACGAAAGCGGCGGTCGCTCAGTTGCAGTTCAAGCAACCCGGATTGCTGCGCCTGCCATGTTTTCCGTGCCTGCCAGCCCAGCAGAGCGGTAATGATTGCGAACAGCGCAACGAGACCAAGCGTTCGGAAAAGCTCTCCGCGCCATTGACTGAGAAAATCGACCTGGGCAAAACCCACATTGATGTAAAAGCCGTAGGCAACATTACGACGATAGGCATGCAAACGCGGAATGCCATCAATACTGCCCGCATCCACACGGTAACTGCCATCATCCGCACGGGCTCGCAATGCCTGAACAAATTCCGCCGATATTTTTGATGCCCCGACATCCCCGGCACCCGGCAAGGACGGATGACGCACAATGACCCGCATATTGCCATCGCGGAAAGCCACCGATGCGCCACCATCTAGTTTGATCTGGGAAAACATCTGGCGGAAGTGCTCAAGTGGAACAATCGCGTAGACGATGCCTGCAAATTTTCCATCACGATCATTCAGGCGTCGCGCCAAGGCCACCACCCATGTCTGGGTGGTACGTCCGAATACCGGTGGCGTCATGACCAAACCGGCATCGGCGTTGTCGTGCAGACGAATGAAATAGTCGCGATCAGCAATGCTGGTGCCAGACTTACTGCCGGCTTCCAGCCCATACACAACATTTCCGGCCGCATCGGTGGCGCGCACACCGTTGAGCAGCGAATGACGTGTCCGTTGGTGAATCAGTGCCTGATTCCAGACCGCTGCATCGAACCGCGGCCGAGCCATTTCACGCGTATGAATATCGACCAGATTCAGAAGCCCCAAATCGATCTTGTCGAAGGTGCCGGCGATATCGCGCTCCAGCGATAGCGCAAGATTTTCAGCGCCGGTGCGCGTTTTTTCTATGGAATCCAGTCGCGTCGCATACAACGAACTGGCGGCCATCACCCCTACCAGCAGGTTGAGCAGCAATATCCAGAGCAGCAGGTGCCGGGAAAACGGGGCAGGATGATCCGTCATGAACAACTGGTTTTCGATGTCTCGGCAGCAAGAGAGTGCACCATTCTACCCATCGGTGCGGGGCGCGCCAAACTGAACAACGATAACGCTCCGCACAGAGCCTGCGCCCCAATAAAAAACCCGACCAAAGTCGGGTTTTTTATTGGGGCGCCAGAATATTCTTCTGGCGTTCCTTTTCGAAATTAATCGAAATTTAAGCCGGCTGAATGTTCGAAGCCTGCTTGCCCTTAGGGCCTTGCGTGACTTCGAAGCTGACTTTTTGACCTTCTTGCAGGCTTTTGAAGCCACCGCCTTGGATTGCGGAGAAGTGCGCGAACAGATCGTCGCCACCACCATCCGGAGTAATAAAGCCAAAACCCTTAGCGTCGTTGAACCACTTAACAGTACCAGTTGCCATTATTCAAATTCCCAAATCAAATTAAGACGGGCGAAATGCCCAGGATGCAACCACCAAGACGGGGAAAATGAAGAACTGATAAAGCGTCAGTCAGTCGAGCACCATAAACCTCGCGCTTGAAGATGCGCGAGCGCATTGTGGGCGAGATTCGCCGGAGAGTCAAGAACATCAGTCGGTGTGCTATGGTGCACCCCGATTTCGACCTCTGTTCAGAGCACATTTTTGCTCCGCCACAGACGCCAGATTCAACCATTTTCCTCCCGGAGCACCGCATGAAAACGCTGACGATAAACCTCCAGATTGAACTCGAAATTCCCGATGAATGGGATCTCGTCGAACACGCCTCGGGCATCACCGTACTGAAGGTGGGCGACAAGTTCGTCGATTTCGACATTGCTCCGCTGGTGACCCACTCGACTGACGCAGATGCTACATGGAGCGACGAAGATGAGGAGTTCACCGAAGAGGTTCTCGATATGGTGACCGGTCTCGATTCGAAAATGGAAATCAGCTACCTTCAGTAAGCAGATGCATTCCTGCCTGCACCGGTTGCCTTTCCCGTGGCGCTAAAAGCAACCATATTCAAGGCCGAACTCCAGATGGCCGATCTGGACCGAGGCTACTACCAGACCCATACACTCACCATCGCCCGCCATCCGTCGGAGACCGATGAGCGCATGGTGGTGCGCATTATCGCCTTTGCGCTCAACGCCGGCGATGAACTGGTGTTTGCCAAGGGCTTGTCGTCGGAAGATGAACCTGACCTCTGGCGCAAGGATCTGACCGGTGCCATCGCGCAGTGGATCGAGGTTGGTCAACCCGACGAAAAACGCATCCGGCGCGCTTGCGGCCGTGCTGCGCAAGTGCTGGTCATCACTTATGGTGGCCGCGTGGCCGATTTGTGGTGGGCACAAAACGCCGCCGCGCTGCAACGGAACGACAACCTCACAGTCATCACGCTGGCCGTGGATGAAACCCGTGCGTTGGCAGCACGCGTTTCACGCAACATGCAGATTCAATGCACGCTGCAAGAAGGCGAACTGTGGATGATTATCGACGGCGAAAACCTGCGCGTCACGCCTGTCGTGCTGAAAGCGACGCATTCTGCGTAAACTCCCGCGCAAGCAGATCCAGCGCCACCGCGATGTCGCCGGCCACCATTTGCAGCGGCACGGAGAGCATCAAATTAAAGGGCAGCCCGAAATTTTCCACACTGTAACCGTCGGCATCCACCGCCTTGCCGCCACCAACCCGCTGACGCAACGCAGTTAGTGCCGCCGCATAGCCAATGACAGGCTTGCCAAGTGCAAGCGCATAACCAATCTCGACACAGGTTCCAGAATCCGGCTCGGCACCACGAAACGGATTCAGGTTCGCCAGCACGGTGTCAGCACGTTGCAACAGCGCAAGGTTGTTGCGAAAAATACCCTCAGCAGTGGCGGTATCGCCATCAAGCGGAATCAGTGCCTCGTGACCACGCTCGTGGCAGAGTGCACGCACGGTATCAGCCCAATGCAGCGCATCGGGTCGAAACACGTCGGGGCCGGCGATGTACAACTTCATCCGCAACACGCGCTCAACGCTGCTCAAGCCCCAGCAGCATCAGTTCCTGGATATTGCGCGGCGTACCGGGAAGATTCGCCAGATGCACCGCAGTCATGCCGTCAAGTCGCGCAATGTTGGTGTCCGCCCCAATTGCCAGCAAGAGATCAACCGGGCCGGCCTGCCCGGCAAGCACCGCAGTAATCAGCGGCGTATTGCCATCGTCATCCTGGGCGTTGATCTCACAACCGGCACTGGCCAGCGTCGCCGCGATGCTGGCGTGCCCACCGGCAGCCGCCGCATGCAGCGGCCGCTCACCGCGCGGCCCCTGCACTTCGAGATGCGTTCCGGCCTCGCACATCACGCGCACTGCCGCAATGCAACCCAGCCGGGCTGCGACATACAGCGGCGGTCCATCGCGTGCCAGCATGGCCTCGGTCAGGCTGATATTGACCCAATCCGCCGGCGTCAGTTCGATGATTGCCACGAATCAACTCCCGATCACGCCGTATGCTGCTGTAGGAATGCCACGGTTCGCTCCCACGCCTGCGTGGCGCACGCTGCGTCATACACCTCGCCACGTCGTTCATTGAAGAACGCATGATCAGCATCGTAACGATGAATGTCGGGCGACTGACCGGCGCTGCGCATCGCAGACGCAAGGCCATCCACGGCGGCCACCGTGCACCAGTCATCCTTATTGGCAAAATGCCCCTGAAACGGAACACGAATTTTTGCCGGATCGGCGAAATCCGCCGGCGGGATACCATAAAAGCAGATTGCCGCTGCAACACCCGGCACATGCACGGCCGCCGCGATCGTCAGCGCCCCGCCCATGCAAAAACCCATGGCGGCCACCCGGCCATTGCCGAGTGTGCGCAAATAATCCACAGCACCGCGAATATCCTGATGGGTCGCACCGGGAAAATCCAGCCCGTTCATCAGATGACTGGCCTCATCGGGTGCCTGTGTGACGCGCCCCTGAAACAGATCGGGCGCCAGCGCATTGAAACCGGCACGGGCGAAGCGGTCGGCCACGCCACAGATCTGATCGTTGAGCCCCCACCATTCCTGAATTACCACCACACCCGGCCGCGCTTTGCCGTCACCGGTAGCCGTTGCCAGATAGCCGCGGCATGTGCTGCCGTCGGGTCGATTGAAAGCTATCAGTTGTCCCATGTCGTGCCCCTTTAAGTTGATCGCAATAATAGTCGCATGTTATGAATTTACCGCAAATCTGCGCACTCCGACCCAGCCTATAATGCCGGCTTCCGCATTTGTTTGATGGCATTCCGTGAATCCTGATCTCGCCCGGCTCCAGCCCTATCCATTTGAGAAATTACGCCAGTTGTTTGCCGGCGTGGTTCCAGCGTCGACTTTTTCAGAGATCAAACTCTCCATTGGCGAACCGCAGCACCCCACGCCGCCCTTCATCCAGCACGCACTCACCCAGGGGATTGGCGGCCTGGCCAACTACCCCACCACCGCAGGCTCGGACGCGCTGCGCCAGAGCATCGCCGCCTGGGTCGGCCGGCGCTACGGCGTGGCTGCGCCCGATGCCGCCACACAGGTGCTGCCGGTCAATGGCTCGCGCGAGGCGCTGTTTGCCTTCGCCCAGACCGTGATCGATCGCACGCAGCCGCAGGCAAAAGTCGTCTGTCCCAACCCGTTTTATCAAATCTACGAAGGCGCGGCCTTGCTTGCCGGTGCCGAACCGATTTTTCTGAACACCCTGCCGGCGCACGATTTTGCGATGGACTGGGCATCCTTGCCCGAAGCCACCTGGCGCACGGTACAACTGGTCTATGTCTGCACCCCCGGCAACCCCACCGGCAAGATCATGAATCTCGATGCGTGGAAATCCCTGTTTGAACTCTCGGATCGCCACAATTTCGTCATCGCCTCCGACGAATGCTATTCCGAAATCTATTGCGACGAAGCCGCGCCGCCACTGGGTGGACTGACCGCCGCCGCGCAGTTGGGGCGCAGCGATTACCGTAACCTGGTGATCTTCTCCAGCCTGTCGAAGCGTTCCAACGTGCCCGGCATGCGTTCCGGTTTTGTGGCCGGTGATGCCAGCGTAATCAAGCAATTCACGCTTTACCGCACCTATCACGGCAGCGCCATGAACCCGGCGGTGCAGGCCGCCAGCATCGCGGCGTGGAATGATGAAGCGCATGTGCGCGACAACCGCCGCCAGTACGCCGAAAAGTTTCACGAAGTCACGCCGCTGATCGCCCGCCATCTGGATTGCCAAGCACCCGATGCCGGCTTCTATCTGTGGGCGCGCACGCCCATTCCGGATGCCGAATTCGCCCGCGAACTGTTGCGCCAGAAAAATGTTGTGGTGCTGCCAGGCAGCTTTCTGGCGCGCGAATCAAACGGCATCAACCCCGGCGAAAATTTTATCCGCATCGCGCTGGTTGCCAGCCTCGAAGAATGCCGCGAAGCAGCGCAGCGCATCAGCGCATTCTGTACTTCACTCTGATCTCACCAAGGAAACCATCATGCAAGAACTCCAGCAAATCATCGAACAGGCCTGGGACGATCGCGCCAACCTGAAACCCGGCACTGCACCGGCGCGCATCGGGGATGCGGTCAACCACATTATTGCCGAACTGGATGCCGGCACGCTGCGCGTAGCGTCGAAAGAAAATGGCGAATGGGTCACGCACCAGTGGATCAAAAAGGCCGTGCTGCTCTCGTTCCGTCTCGAAGACAACGTGCTGATGGATGGCGGGCCGATGCGTTATTTCGACAAGGTGCCGACCAAGTTCGCGCACTACGACACCCACATGTTTGAGAAAGGCGGCTTTCGCGTGGTGCCCCCGGCCGTAGCGCGACGCGGCAGTTTCATCGCCAAAAACGTGGTGCTGCTGCCCAGCTTCGTAAACATCGGCGCGTATGTGGATGAAGGCACCATGGTTGATGCTTGGGCCACCGTCGGCTCCTGCGCGCAGATCGGCAAAAACGTGCATCTGTCCGGCGGCGTTGGTATCGGCGGCGTGCTGGAACCGCTGCAAGCCAACCCCACCATCATTGGCGATAACTGTTTCATCGGCGCACGCTCGGAAGTCGTCGAAGGCGTGATCGTTGAAGACAACTGCGTGATCTCGATGGGCGTGTATATCGGCCAGAGCACCAAAATTTACGACCGCGCTACGGGCGAGGTGATTTACGGCCGCATTCCCGAAGGCTCGGTCGTGGTGTCCGGCAACCTGCCATCGGCCGACGGCAAGTACAGCCTTTACTGCGCGGTCATCGTCAAACGTGTCGACGCCCAAACACGCGCCAAGACCGCCATCAACGAGTTGTTGCGCGACTAAGGTTGCAACTAAGCACCACGCACCAAGGAGATCACAATCATGGGAACGATGGACAAACTGTTCAAGCTGATGTCTGACAAGAAAGCGACCGACCTCTTTCTGTCGGTCGGTGCCCCCATCACCATCAAGATCCAAGGCAACGCGATCCCCGTCAATCCGTCGATCCTCGACAACACCACGATTCGCAGTCTGCTGGCAGAAGTGCTGAAACCCGAACAATTTGCTGAACTGGAAAACGAAAAAGAACTGCAAACCCGTTATGTGGTTCCTGATGTGGGCGTCTATCGACTCTCCTGCTTTTTCCAGCGCGGCACGCCAGCGCTGGTTGCACGCTACATCCCGGTGGATATTCCGAGCTTTGATTCGCTGAATCTGCCACCGGTACTGAAAGAAGTCATCATGGAAAAGCGCGGGCTGATCCTGATGGTAGGTGCCACCGGTTCGGGCAAGTCGACCACCCTGACCTCGATGATCGATTACCGCAACGAGAACGCATCGGGCCACATTCTGACGCTGGAAGACCCGCTCGAATTCCTCTTCAAGAACAAAAAATCCATTGTCAATCAGCGCGAAGTCGGCAACGACACCAAAGCGTTCCAGACCGCACTGAAAAACGCCCTGCGCCAGGCGCCGGATGTCATTTTCATCGGCGAAGTGCGCGACAAGGACACCATGGGCATGGCCATCGCCTACGCCCAGTCGGGACACCTGTGCATGGCGACACTGCACGCCAACAACAGTTACCACGCCATGAGCCGCATCATCAGCTTCTATCCGCTCGACAACCGAGCCGCACTGCTGGCCGACCTTGCGGTCACACTGAAATGCGTGATCTCCCAGCGTCTGGTCAAGACACCCAGCGGTGGCCGCGTTGCCGCAGTGGAAGTACTACTCAACTCGCGCCATATCGCCGAACTCATCGAAAAGGGCGAACTCAACGAAATCAAGGACGCCATGGACCACAGCATGGTGCCCGGATCGCAGACCTTCGAGCAGTGCCTTTTCTCGCTGTATCGCAGCGGCATCATCACCATTGATGAAGCCCTGAATAACGCCGATTCGGCAAACAACCTGCAACAACTCATCAACAATACGGCCAAAGAAGAACCGGACGCAGCAGAAACCGCAATTGCCAACCCGACCAAGTCGATGGCGCCCGGCACCTCATTCAGCGAATTCACCCTGAAAATGGATTCCTGATGCCGGTTCTGGAAAAAGCCTGTGCGCTGATTGCCCGCCCATCGGTCACGCCGCACGATGCCGGATGCCTTGAACTCATCGCCAGCTGGTTGACACCGCTGGGCTTCAGCATCGAACGTATCGATGCCGGCGGAGTTTCTAACCTGTGGGCGCGACGCGGCACGAGCGGTCAGGTGATCTGCTTCGCCGGCCACACCGACGTGGTGCCCACCGGCCCGCTCGACCAGTGGCACTCCGACCCCTTCGTGCCCAGCGTCCGCGACGGCATGCTCTACGGCCGTGGCGCTGCCGACATGAAAAGCTCGATTGCCGCATTTGTCGTCGCCATCGAGCGCTTGCTGGCGCAGCGTGTGCTGGCCGTCGACTCTTTGGCATTGCTGCTCACTTCGGACGAAGAAGGAGACGCCGTCAATGGCACCGTGCGCGTCGTGGAAGCACTCAAGGCACGCAATGAACACATTGATTGCTGTATCGTCGGAGAACCCACCTGCGTTTCGCACTTAGGCGATACCGTCAAAAACGGCCGTCGCGGTTCACTCTCCGCCCGGCTCCTCGTCAAGGGCGTGCAAGGCCACGTCGCCTATCCGCATCTGATAAAAAATCCGGTGCATCTGGCCGCCCCCGCGCTGGCCGAACTCGCCGCCAGCACCTGGGATGACGGCAACGAATATTTCCCGCCCACCAGCTTTCAGATTTCCAACGCCCATGCCGGTACCGGCGCGACCAACGTGGTACCGGGCAGCTTTGAAATCCTGTTCAACTTTCGCCATTCCACGGCCAGCACCGTGGAAGACTTGCAGTCACGCGTCCATGCCCTGCTCGACCGCCATCACCTCGACTACGAGATCCACTGGAGCATCGGTGGCCGTCCGTTTCTCACCCCGCGTGGCGACCTGTGCGCGGCACTTGGCGATGCCATCTTTGCGACAACCGGCGTGACCACCGAATTATCGACCACCGGCGGCACCTCCGACGGACGTTTCATCGCAGACATCTGCCAGCAAGTAGCCGAGTTCGGCCCGATCAACGCCAGCATCCACAAGATCGACGAGCACGTCGCCGTGAGCGATCTCGAACCACTCGCCCGCATCTACCAACACACGCTGGATCGCCTGCTCCGATGAACACACTCGCCGACGAACTGCTGACCGTGCGCGACTGGATGCGCTGGGCCGTCAGCCGCTTCAATGAATCGAAGCTGTTTTTTGGCCATGGTACCGACAGCGCGTGGGACGAAGCGGCCTGGCTGATTCTTGCCACCCTGCACCTGCCGCGCGACACGCTCCAACCCTGGCTCGACGCGCGCCTGACGCACACCGAACGTCTGGCCATACTTAACGTGTTACAGCAACGCATTGCCCGGCGTCTGCCCGCCGCCTACCTGGTGCAGGAAGCATGGCTGGGCGAATTCCGTTTTTATATTGACGAACGCGTCATCGTGCCGCGCTCCTATTTTGCCGAACTGCTCGAGGTAGGGTTCTCCCCGTGGATCGAAAATCCCGACGAAGTGACTTCGGTACTCGATCTGTGCACCGGATCGGGCTGTCTCGCCATTCTTATGGCACACGTCTTCGAAAACGCCCAAGTCGATGCGATTGACATTTCACCGGATGCGCTTGCCGTGGCCCGGCGCAATATCGATGACTACAAGCTGAATGAGCGCGTGCATGCCATTGAGTCCGACCTGTTTGCAGCAGCAAAAAAGAAGCGCTACGACCTCATCCTCAGCAACCCGCCCTATGTCACCTCGGCGGCAATGGCCGCCCTCCCCCCCGAATACCGGCACGAACCGGCGCTAGCGCTGGCCGCCGGCGAAGACGGGCTCGATGTGGTGCGACGCATTCTCGCTCAGGCACGCCGCCATCTGAACCCCGGCGGCATTATTGCCATCGAAGTCGGACACAACCGTGATCTGGTCGACGCCGCGTTTCCCGATCTGACCACCACCTGGCTCGATACCGAAACCGCAGCCGGCAAGGTATTCCTTGTTACCCGCGAGGATTTGCCGGACAACACCAGAACGGACTGACTCCATGAGCACAATCACCTTCATTCTCAAGGACGGCAGCCGCCGCATGGTCGATATCGACGACCATCCCAATGCCATGCAGGCGGCGCAGTTCAACAACATTCCGGGCATCGAGGCCGCCTGTGGCGGTTTTTGCTCCTGCGCCACCTGCCATGTCTATGTAGAAAGCGCCGAACACCTGAAAGGCCCGCGCGCCTTACCGCCCCCCGCCCCCGATGAAGCCGCCATGCTGGGCGGCACCGCCGCCCAGCGCGACAAAAAAACCAGCCGGCTGTCCTGTCAAATTCTGCTGTCACCCGCACTCGACGGGCTGGTGCTCAGGATTCCCGACAGACAATAGTTTGCGGTTAACACAACAGCGCCAGTAAAGCCTCAACGGCTTCATCAATGCCGCTGGGCACCGGACGCACCGAAGCCTCTGGCGCTGCCTGCCACACGGAAGCCAGTGCCTCATGCAATTCACCACGCGCCAATTGGGCACGACTCACCCGCGCCGCACGGCCGTGCGCGGCAAGCCATTGCGCCAGCATCGCCTCCTCCGGCCAATCGTCGCGACCGACATACACCACCGACGTACCACTGCACGCTGCCTCGACGAACGTGCCATAACCGGGCTTGGTGAGCACCGCATCTGCGGCGGCGAGCAACTCAATAAACGCGATTTCATTGCTGTCGACCGAACGCACATCCGACCGTACCACACCCCATTGGGCGGGCAGCAGCCAGTAAATGCCGTCCACCAGCGGCCAATTTTCGACCGGCTGACGGAAATCCATGCCCCCCATCGCCACCAGAACCCAGCGCGCCCGCTCTGGCAACGACAGTTGCCGCGCAATACGCCCCCGACGCTCCGGATCAACCGTGGGCACTCTGGCAATCGGACCGACAGGCCGGATGTTGCCAAGCGATTGCATTTCCAATCCTGGGGTCACACGCAAGAACACATCCGCTGCGCGGTAAGCGGCGTGCATCTGGGCGTGAATGGCCGTCGCCCATGGCTCGCCACTGAAACAGGTAGCAAACATCTCGGCCCAGTTGAGCGAGCACATCGCAGCAGCCGAAACGCCCACCTGCGCAGCTGCCGCCAAGGGCACATAGGCGATGTTGCTGAGTACCGCGTCGACCTGCAACGAACGTAGCCGTGCCGTCTCGTCGGTAACCCGCACGGCCCAGCAGGCATGAATTTTCCGATAGCGTGCGGCGCTGGCGGCACAATCAATATCGATGGCGTTGTGCATGACAAAACCGAAATCATCATCGACACAAATGTGATCGAACGGCATAGGCAGTCGTCTGCGCAGTTGCGCCGCCGGCAATGCGCTACGCACCGTCATGCGCAACCCGGGACACCGCCGCTGCAACGCATCAAGCACCGGTGCGGTCTGCGACAGATGACCGAACCCGTGCGCTGAGATAGCGACCAGCAAATGCTTCATGCGTGCAGGGCTACGCTTATTCAGCCGGCGGCGGATTGTCGCCAAACAGTTCTTCGACAAAGCCGAAGCGCGTCATGTCCTGCACGCGCATCGGGTAAAGAATGCCATCCAGATGATCGCATTCATGTTGCACCACGCGCGCATGAAAATCTTCGGCATCGCGGGTAAGGCGCTTGCCGTGTTCATCGTAGCCGACGTAGCGCAGCCGTTTCCAGCGCGGCACCCAACCACGCAGGCCGGGCACCGACAGGCAGCCTTCCCAGCCGTCTTCCTCCTCGTCGCCCAGCGCCAGCAGTTCGGGGTTGATGAGCACCGTATCAGGCACTTCCGCCGCATCCGGATAGCGCGGGCTGGTGCCGCCGCCAAAAATCACCACGCGCAGATCAACGCCTATCTGTGGCGCGGCCAACCCCGCACCCTCCAGATGCGCCATGGTGTCGCGCATATCGGCGAGCAACGCATCAAGTTCTGGCGTACCGAAGGCCGTCACCGGCTGCGCGACCCGCAACAGGCGCGGATCGCCCATGCGCAGTACCGACCGGATCATGGTTTGACGCAGAACTGATCGATGATCTGGCGCACATGCCCCATCGCTACATGCAACACCGCCTCAAGACTTTCGAAACGAATGCCATGCGCAGAATCGCCCCGTCCGGCCGCCCAGTTGGCGACCACGCACAATGCCGCATAAGGCAAGCCCAGTTCGCGCGCCAAAGCCGCTTCGGGCATGCCGGTCATACCGACAATATCGGCACCATCGCGTTCAAGGCGATTGATCTCACCCGCCGTTTCAAGACGCGGCCCTTGTGTGGCCGCATAGACGGCACCATCTTTCACACACTCGCCAAGTTTGCACGCGGCATCGAGCAAACGACGGCGCACACCCTCATCATAGGGGTCGGTGAAGTCGACATGCACCACGGGGCCATCGCCGCCGGATTGAAAGGTCATCTCACGACCCCAGGTGTAGTCGATAATCTGACTCGGCACCACCAACACACCCGGACCGAGATCACTGCGGATACCGCCGACCGAGGCGACGGAAACAATCTCGGTCACGCCTGCGCTTTGCAGGGCAAACGCGTTGGCGCGGTAATTGACCAGATGCGGCGGAATGGTATGCCCGTAACCGTGACGCGCCAGAAAAACCACATCATGACGACCAATGTGGCCGAATGTTAGCGGGCCGGAAGGTTCGCCATACGGCGTGCGCACAACTTCGCGATGTGAAACGTCGAGATTCGCCAACTGCGTCAGACCACTGCCACCGATAATTCCAAGCATTAAAAATCTCCTGATAATTCAAGTGCGACGAACAACGTGGCAGGGGCGATGGCGTGGTAGAATGCGCGCCTTTTTCCGCACTGCAACATTGGCCGTCGCTGCGTCTTCGCCAATCACGCTGCGCCCTCACACTTTACGGTAGCCGCCATCATGTCCCGCGCCCTCAGAAACATCGCCATTATCGCCCACGTCGACCACGGCAAGACCACCCTCGTCGACAAGCTTCTCCGCCAGTCCGGCACGTTCCGCGAAAATCAGCAGGTTGACGAGCGAGTGATGGACAGCAACGATCTGGAAAAAGAACGCGGCATCACTATTCTGGCAAAAAATACCGCCGTCGATTACAACGGCACCCACATCAACATCGTCGACACCCCCGGACACGCCGACTTCGGCGGCGAAGTGGAACGCGTGCTGGGCATGGTCGATGGTGTGCTGCTGCTGGTCGATGCCGTTGAAGGCCCGATGCCGCAAACCCGCTTCGTCACCAAAAAAGCACTGGCGCTGGGACTAAAGCCCATTGTCGTCATCAACAAGATAGACCGCCCCGGCTCACGCCCGAACTGGGTCGTGGATCAAACCTTCGACCTATTCGACAAACTCGGTGCTACCGACGAGCAACTGGATTTTCCGATCATTTTCGCTTCCGCGCTCAACGGCTTTGCCAAACTGGATCTCGAACAGGAAAATCCGGACAATATGGTGGCCTTGTTTGAAACGGTACTGAAGCACGTTCCGCCGCCCTCTGGTAGCGCCGACGCGCCCTTGCAATTGCAACTGGCCGCACTGGATTATTCTAGCTACACGGGGCGTCTGGGCGTCGGCCGGGTACTCAATGGCCGCATCAAGCCTGGTCAATTTGTTGCTGTGATGAATCACGAAGAACAAGTCGCGCAGGGGCGCATCAATCAGGTGCTCGGTTTTCAAGGCCTGCAGCGAATTCCCGTGGAAGAAGCCGAAGCCGGCGACATCGTCATTATTTCGGGCATCGACGACATTGGCATTGGTGTCACCATTTGCGACAAGGACAACCCGATCGGCCTGCCGGTGATGGGCGTGGATGAGCCGACGCTGACCATGGACTTCATGGTCAACTCGTCACCACTTGCCGGCACCGAAGGCAAGTTCGTCACCAGCCGCCAAATTCGTGAGCGGCTGAAAAAAGAACTCTTGGTCAACGTCGCCCTGCGCGTTGAAGAGACGGGCGACTCGGACATTTTCCGCGTTTCCGGCCGGGGTGAATTGCATCTCACCATCCTGCTCGAAACCATGCGCCGCGAAGGCTTTGAGTTGGCCTGCGGCAAACCGCGCGTGGTCTACAAAGACGTGGATGGCGAGAAATGCGAACCTTATGAAAACCTCACCATCGACCTTGAGGACAATACACAAGGCACCATCATGGAAGAGATCGGTCGCCGCCGTGGTGAGCTGACCAACATGGAATCCGATGGCAAGGGCCGCACCCGCCTTGAATACCACATCCCCGCGCGCGGTCTGATCGGCTTCCAGTCCGACTTCATGACCATGACGCGTGGCACCGGCCTCATGAGCCACATTTTTGACGACTACGCCCCGGTGAAGCCCGATCTGCCCGGCCGTCACAATGGCGTGCTGATTTCGCAGGACGACGGCGAAGCCGTGGCCTATGCGCTGTGGAAGCTGGAAGATCGCGGCCGCATGTTTGTCAGCCCCGGCGACAAATTGTACGAAGGCATGATTATCGGCATCCACAGCCGCGACAACGATCTGGTGGTCAATCCGATCAAGGGCAAGCAACTGACCAACGTGCGCTCGTCAGGCACCGACGAAGCCGTGCGCCTGACCACGCCGATCCAACTGACGCTGGAATCCGCAGTGGAATTCATTGACGACGACGAGTTGGTCGAAATCACGCCCAAATCGATCCGTATGCGTAAACGCTTCCTCAAAGAGCACGAGCGCAAGCGCGCCAGCCGCGAAGAGGCCGCCTGACCCAAAGGCAACTAATGGCAACTAATGGCAACTAATGGCGACTAATCACCCCACAACGCCAACGCAATCAGCAACCCGGCGACGGCGATAGCCAGCGCTAGAAAGCCCACAGCGAGCCAATCCGGCAAGTCACCGACGACGCCTGTGACTGCGGAAGGTTTCCCGGTTTCACCGACGAGGTCTTCCGCATTGTCACCCTCCAGCGACGCAACCCGGTACGCCGGCAGGGTGTCAGAATGCCGCTCAGCCGCAGGCAGTACGCGTTCGGAAACGGTGATGTGATACGGAGCGATGGTGATCGGCTGGCCAAAGCGAAAAAGCGTACTGGTAATGACTTCGCCCGCAACAAGCGTCCCGTTGGAACTCTCCATATCGGTCACCCGCATCAACGTCACATCAATCTTCGCGTGCAGACCACTGACGCTGGCATGCTTCAGAAAAATATCATTATCCGGACGCCGGCCTATGGTAATGACATCCTGCTCGAACTGATAATCACGAAAATGCAGGTTGCCCGCGTACACCACCACCGCCACTTTTTTTGCCATTGAATTGCGCTCCCTCCGCCTTTTTGCCACTTTACTTCAGAAATTCAACAGCAGCCGAGGCTATATGCAGGTATAGTGTTTCTTGATAAATATCAATGTCGGCGTGACAGAAATTCGCAAGACTCTGGCACGCATTCAAGCAAAAGCCTGCTTCTTCAGCGGTAGGCTTGGTTTTCACTGAAATTTACCCGGATGGAGATCTTTTATGGATACAACTAACGACAAGAAACAACCGGATGCCGGCGCAGATCTGCCCCGCCGCCGTTTTCTGAATTCCACAGCCGCAGCGGGCGTTGCACTGGGTGCGGCCACACTGGTTGGCTGCAAGCAGGAACCGCAAGCCGCAGCACCGGCCGCTGGTGCGGCTCCGGCTGCCCCCGCCGCTGCCGCAGCGCACGCTGCTGGGGATGGTGGGCACCTCAAACCCGGTCAGCTCGATGAATACTATGGTCTATGGTCGGGTGGTCACTCCGGCGAAGTGCGCGTGCTCGGCCTGCCTTCCGGCCGTGAAATCAAGCGCATTCCGGTGTTCAACCGTTGCGCCTTGACTGGTTGGGGTTCAACCAACGAATCCAAGGCCATCATCGGCACCAAGCCCGATGGCTCCATGAAGTACACCGTCGGCGACACGCACCATGTGCATGCCTCATACACCGACGGCACCTACAATGGCAAATACGCCTGGGTGAATGACAAGATCAATTCGCGTCTGGCGCGTATCCGTCTTGACTACATGGTGTGCGACAAGATCACACAGTTGCCGAACATTCAGGGCTTCCATGGCGTGTTTCCGGACAAGCGTGACCCGGTTGATCCCAAGATCAACCACACCACGCGCGTGTTCTGCGGCTCCGAGTTCTCGATTCCGCTGCCCAACACCGGCAAGGATGCCGCTGATCCGACCAAGTATCACTCACTGTTCACCTGCGTCGATGCCGAAACCATGGCCGTGCGCTGGCAAGTGCTGATCGATGGCAACTGCGACCTGACCGCCACGTCTTACGACGGCAAACTGGCTGCCACCAACCAGTACAACACCGAGATGGGTGCCAAGTACGAAGACATGATGTCTGCCGAACGTGACGCCTGCGTGTTCTTCCATGTGGCGCGCATCGAACAGGCTGTTAAGGATGGCAAGTTCAAGACCTACGGCGACTCCAAAGTGCCCGTGGTCGATGGCACCAAGGCTGCCAACAAAGATGCCAAAACCGCACTCACCGGCTATGTGCCAGTACCGAAGAACCCCCACGGCGTCAATGCGAGCCCGGATGGCAAATACTTCATCTGCGCCGGTAAGCTGTCGCCCACGGCAACGGTGATTGATCTGGCCGAAGTGCTGAAATGGTTTGACGGTGGCGTCGATGATCTCAAGAAAACTATCGCTGCCGAAGTGGAACTGGGCCTTGGCCCGCTGCACACCGCCTTCGACGGTCGCGGCAACGCCTTCACCACGCTGTTCCTCGACAGCCAGGTGGTGAAGTGGAACGTAGACAAGGCCATCGCCTTCTTCAAGGGCGACAAGAATGCCAAGTACATCGTTGATCGCTTGGATGTGCAATACCAGCCGGGGCACCTGAATGCTTCGATGTCCGAAACCAAAGAGGCCGACGGCAAATATCTCAATGTGGGTTGCAAATTCTCCAAGGATCGCTTCCTGCCAGTCGGCCCGCTACACCCGGAAAACGAGCAGTTGATCGACATTTCCGGTGAAAAGATGAAGTTGTTGTCCGACCACCCGTGTTGGCCGGAGCCGCACGATTTCATCATCGTCAAGCGCAACAAGATCAAGACTTCGCAGGTCAATAAACTTGAAGAGCACCCCTTGGCGATCAAGGACATCAAGGATTCGCGTGTCGAACGCAAGGGCAACAAAGTTACCGTGTTCATCGGCTCGCTGGCACCGGCCTTCGGTCTGCGTGATTTCAAGGTAAAGAAGGGTGACGAAGTCACCATCATCCTGACCAATCTCGACAAAATCGAAGACTTGGGTCACGGCTTTGCGATCCCGAACCATGATGTCAACTTCATCGTGAACCCGCAGGAAACTGCGTCGGTGACATTCAAGGCTGACAAGGCTGGCGTGTTCTGGTGTTATTGCACCCACTTCTGCCATGCCTTACACCTCGAAATGCGCTCGCGCATGATCGTCGAAGGCTAAGCTACTGCAGAATCATCAGCGCATCGCCAGATCAATCGACCAGCGATGCGCTGATACAACGATTTTTAGGACGAGCATTACGGAGGGCTTGCCCTCCGTTTTTTTTGTGCGCTTGGCCGCCGTGAGCGAAAAAGCATGTTTTGTCGGGGATTGGCAATGTTGATTCGGTTGTTGCAGTGGTGTATCGCCGTGCTGCTGTTCCAGACGGGCGTCGTCTGCGCACAGTCCTACGAAGCGCAACTCCCGCCAGAACTCACCTCATCACCAGATATGTGCGCCTATGCGCCATGCCGCGAAGTGATGCCAGGTGCCGACAGCTTTTCCGAACGCAAGGGACGCCCGCCCTACGTTGAGGCCTACCGCACCGAAGCGGGTAAAAAAATTCCGCTCGGCTATGTCTTTTTGTCGACCGACATTGTCGACATTCCCGCCTATTCCGGCAAACCGGTCATCACCCTGATCGGCATGGATTTGCAGGGCAAATTTACCGGGGTACGCATTCTCAAACACTCCGAACCCATCTTGCTGCTAGGCATTCCGGAAGATGCACTGACCAATTTCAATAACCAGTATCTCGGCAAGTTCGTCGGTGACTACATCGAGATCGGCCATTCGCACAAAGATCAGGGCGTACTAGGTCTCGATGCCATTACGGGTGCCACCGTCACCGTGATTGCGCAAAATCAGGTCATGCTGCGTTCCGGGCGCGCTGTGGCACAGCAAGTTGGCATCATCAAACCCAAGGTGCGTGCGCAGGCGCGCTATCTCGATCCGGCAGGCAAGTTTGACTGGGCTGGCCTCGTCAAGGAAGGCGCGGTGCAACGTCTGCGGGTTGATCCGAAAGATGTGGGTCTGCCCCGTGGTGGCGAAGCCTTTATCGATCTCTGGTTCGGCCCACTGGAAGCCCCGGCCATCGGTCGCAGCATACTTGGCGACAGCGGCTATGCCGACCTGATGGCGCGCATGCAACCGGGTGACCATCCGATTTTCGTCATTGGCTCCGGCCGCGAATCCTTCAAGGGTTCCGGCTTCGTGCGTGGCGGCATCTTCGACCGCGTGCAAGTGGTGCAGGATGGCGAAACCACCACCTTCCGCGATCTCGATTACATCAACCTCTACGGCATTGAAGCCGCCGGCGCGCCGGCCTACAACGAGTCAGTCATCTTCATCATCCGCAACCCGGCATTTTCATCAGCCTATCCATGGAATCTGGTATTCCTCGGCAATCGCATGGATCGTGATACCGGCGCACGCAGTTTCGCCAGTTTCGACAAAACCTACTGGACGCCGGCACGCCATCTCGACGGCGGCCGCCCTGTGGTTGAAGAGGCCGATCCCACCTGGTTGAAGGTGTGGAAGCAACGCGCCGTCGAAATTGCCCTATTTACCGCGTTCCTCGTTGCCGTCGCCGTGGTGTACGCCAAGCGCGACGCGCTGGTACGTCGCTCCAGGCGCAACGACAAACGCTGGGTGTCGATTCCGAAATACATCGCCTGGATCGTCAGCATCGGCTTTGTCGGCTTCACCGCCATGGCGCAGCCGTCGATCACGCAAGTGCTGACGTGGTTCCACTCGCTGCTATTCCAGTGGAAGTGGGAACTGTTCCTGTCCGATCCGCTGATTTTCGTGTTCTGGTGGTTCATCATCATCACCGTATTTTTGTGGGGGCGCGGGCTCTTCTGCGGCTGGGTCTGCCCCTTCGGTTCGCTCTCTGAACTGCTCTACAAAATCGCCGGAGCAATCGGGCTCAAGCGTTGGCAAGGGCAATTGCCGCAACACTGGCATGATCGCTTGAAATGGGTGAAATACGGCGTATTTTTCGGGCTGATCGTGGTGTCATTTTTCTCCATGACGCTGGCCGAAAAATTGGCCGAAATCGAGCCGTTCAAAACCACCTTTCTGGTCGGCCTGTTCAACCGTGCCTGGCCTTACACGCTGTTTGCCGGCGGTTTGCTGGGGCTTTCACTCTTTACGGAGCGTCCCTTCTGCAAATATCTCTGCCCGCTCGGCGCTGCGCTGGCGATGCCGACCACCTTCCGCTGGTTTGGTCTCAAGCGCAAGGAAGAATGCGGGCCATGCAAGGCCTGCGCGGTCGGTTGCGGCTCGCTGGCCATCGACAACAGCGGTGCCATCGACCAGCGCGAGTGCATGTTGTGCCTTGATTGCATGGTAATGTATTACGAAGAACATGCCTGCCCGCCGCTGTCGAGTGAGCGCAAGCAACGCACCAAGGCCGGGCTGCCGCTCACGCCCATCGGTGCCGACGGTTATTACATTCCCATCAAACCTGTTCAGTGAGCGTGTCCTCATGAAAACTGCCACGAACGATCGTGTTCAATTTCCGGCCTATCAGCAAGGCACGGCCAACATCTGGCTGCGCCTGGCGCATGAAGCCTGGGATCACCTGTGGCCATGGACTTCCTCGATTCTGCGGCGTCAACGCGCGCTGGCCATGGCCAGCATCGTGCTGGCCGTGCTGGTCTCGGTGGCGTGGGGCGCGGCTGCACTGGGGCACCTGTCACGCCACAGCGTCATCGCCTGGTGGTTTGGCTGGAGCCTGCTGGAAGTGCTGATCCGGCATCACAGCAAGCCCTATGTGAAAGAAGGCCCGTGGTGGGGCTCAACCTGGCGGGTCGCCAACTGGATGGATCTCATCAGCTATGTGCTGTTCAAAAACCTGCTGCTGGGCAGCGGGCTATTCCTGATGCTCAATGCGCTGGGGCTGCTGGCCGACTAAAGCCATGCGCGGCCTGTGCATTTTTTTGCTGTGCCTGCAATGCACGTCGGTCATGGCGGCAGAGTGGACGGTGCGCCCCGGCGAATCTATCCAGCGCACCATCGACGCAGCCGCGTCGGGCGATGTGGTGAAAATTCTGCGCGGGCGTTACGCAGAAAATCTTGTCGTACCCCGCCCGCTCACACTGCGTGGCATCGACCGGCCAACGATCAGCGGAGGCTTGAAGGGTGATGTCATCCGGGTAAAATCACCCGATGTCATCATCGAAGACCTGATCGTCACCGACAGCGGCGACGACTTGGGCGAGCAGAACGCCGGCATCTACATCACAAAAGGCTCAGATCGCGCCATCGTTCGTCGCTGCGACGTTGTCTATTCGCTGTTCGGGCTGTGGATCGAGGGCGTGAAAGACGTGCGCATCATCGGCAATCTGATTACCGGCAAGCGCGATCTTGCCTCCGTTGCGCGCGGCAACGGCATCCAGCTTTACAACACGCAGGGTGCGCTGATCGAAGGCAACAACATCAGTTTCGCGCGCGATGCACTCTATGTCGACGTCACCCATCATGCAATCTTCCGTGGCAACCGCATGCACCACTCGCGCTACGGCACCCATTACATGACGTCATTCAATAATGTCTGGGAGAACAACGAGACCTATCTGAATCGTGGCGGGCTGGCACTGATGGAAGTGCGCGACCAGATCGTGCGCAACAACCGCGCCTGGGGCAACTCCGATCATGGCATCATGCTGCGCACCATTCAGGATTCGGTGATCGAAAACAACGTCGTGGCCGGCAATGCGCGGGGATTCTTCATCTATGACGCAGAATACAATACCCTGCGCAACAATCTGGTGGTCGGCAATGCCGTCGGCGTGCATCTCTGGGCAGGCTCGACGCGCAACGAGGTTGAAGGCAATCATTTCATTCAGAATCAGGAACAAATTCGCTATGTCGCCTCGCGTGACGAATACTGGGGCGTCAAGTCGGGCAACTACTGGGGTAATTATCTGGGTTGGGATCGTGACGGCGATGGCATCGGCGATGTACCCTACGAGGCCAACGATCTGGTCGACCGACTGATCTGGCGCCAGCCTGTGGTGCGCTTGCTGATGGGCAGCCCGGCCATTCAAACCCTGCGCATGATCGCCCGGCAATTCCCATTACTGCGCGCAACCAGCGTGGTCGATAACAAACCGCACATGAAACCTACCAACCCGGACTGGAGACAATGGATTGAACGCATCCGCCATTGAAGTGTGTGCCGTCACCAAAGATTTCGCCGCACTGCGTGCCGTGGATGGCGTCGACCTGGCTGTCGACGCCGGTGAACTGTTCGGCCTGATCGGACACAACGGTGCCGGCAAAAGCACCCTGTTCCGCATGATGCTCGGCCTGATTGCCCCCTCCGCCGGTGAAATTCGCGTACTCGGCCAATCAGTGCATGGCGACGGTTTTCGCGACGTTCGCCGCAAGGTCGGCTACCTGCCTGAAAACGTGGTGTTTTACGACAACCTGACTGGCATCGAAACGCTGCGCTTCTTCGCTCGGATGAAGGGCGCGGATGAAACCGAATGTAGCGGCTTGCTCGAACGTGTAGGTCTGGCCGCTGCTGCCGGACGTCCGGTCGGCCAATACTCCAAAGGCATGCGGCAACGCTTGGGCTTTGCACAGGCTTTGCTGGGCAAACCGGCACTGCTGTTTCTCGACGAACCCACCACCGGGCTCGACCCGGAAGCCATCCACGAGTTTTATCAGGCCGTCCAGAACCTGCGTGCGGAAGGTGTCACCATCATCTTGAGCTCGCACATCCTTTCGGAAATTCAGGAGCGGGTCAGCCGGCTGGCAATCCTGCGCTCTGGCCGTCTGCAAGCGACCGGCTCGGTTCATGAATTGCGCGAAAAAATGGACTTACCCCTGAGCATGGTGCTGCTGCTGGCCGAGGGTGCGCCGCTGGCAGATATCCAGCGCGATCTCGTGGCAGCGGGTGCCGAGGCATTGCAAAGCGATGACACCGAACTCAAATTTTCCTGCGCCCGCAAATCAAAAATGAGCGTGCTGGCAGCCGTCGCGGCACTACGTGAAACCGTGCGCGACGTGCATGTGCGCGAGCCCTCGCTGGAAGATGTCTACTTGGGTTACACCGCATGAGCCTCTTGCCAAACATCGAATTCGCACCCATCCGCACCATGGCCGCGAAAGAGTTCCGCGATCGCGTGCGCAGCCGCTGGGTGCTGGCCGTGGCCATCGTGTTTGCCATTTTCGCCATGGCGATCGCCTATTTTGGCGCTGCACAACAAGGCGCCATCGGCTTTCGCGGGCTGGCCTACACCATCGCCAGCCTCGTCAGTCTGGTGATTTACCTGATCCCCCTGATTGCGCTCATGCTGGGCTTTGATGCCATCGTCGGCGAACGCGAACGCGGCTCGCTTGATCTGCTGTTGTCGATGCCGATCACCCGCAGCGAACTGCTGCTAGGCAAGTTTTTGGGGCTAGCTGCCGCACTGGCACTGCCCACACTGGGCGGATTCGGTCTGGTGGGCGGCATGATCGCCTGGCAAGGCGGTTGGAACGCACTCTTTCACTATGGCGGCTTCATCTTCAGCACGCTGCTGCTAGGGCTGGCATTTCTCAGCATCGCGGTGCTGATTTCCGTGCTGGCAAAAGACCGCACCCGCGCCAGCGGCACGGCCATTGCCGCATGGTTTTTTCTGGTACTGATCTATGACCTGCTGCTGCTGGGCGCTCTGGTCGCAACCGGTGGCGAAACCGGCGGAGAAACCGGTGCAGCGCTGTTCCCTGTGCTGCTGTTACTAAACCCGGCCGATGTCTATCGACTGCTGAACATTTTCAGTCTTGAAGAGGTCAAAACCATCTACGGGCTGGCCACGGTATTCCCGGATTCGCTGGCCAACCCGGCCTTGCTCGGCGGCGTCATGACCGCGTGGATAGTCGTACCGCTGGGTGTGGCCGCTTGGCGCTTCAACAAGGCATGAAGCTGGCAAAATATACGCGATCAACCCCTGCACAACCCATCAAAAGGAAGCCCCATGAAGTGGACAATCATGCTCGGAGCACTGTTTTTGCTAAGCGCTTGCGAACAGAAGCCAGCGCCTGCGGTCGCACAGGAATTCACCAAAACCACCGTCTGCACGCTCGACGGCATGTCGCTGGCGGACTACCCAGGCCCCAAAGGGCAAATTCAGTACGCTGACGGTAAAACTGATTTTTTCTGTGACACCGTTGAAGTGCTTTCCATGCTGCTGCAACCGGAACAAAAACGCAAAGTGCTTGCCGCCTTTGTGAATGATATGGGCAAGGCCGACTGGAATGCACCGCGTGGCAACTGGATCGATGCGCGCACCGCGTGGTTCGTCAAAGACAGCCGCAAACGTGGTGCGATGGGCGCAACTTTTGTATCGTTTGCAGACGAAGCTGCGGCCAAGACATTTGTCGCCCAACAGGGCGGAACAATTTTACAATTCGCCAGCATCAAACCCGACATGGTGGTGATGGACGGCGGCGCGCTGCATGGCGGTAGCAGTCATTGAACGTATCGGGCAACACTGCTCACTCATCATTTTATTTTTCAGGAGAAGTATCCATGAACAAACTCATCACAGCCAGCGCCTTGTTGCTGGTGCTCGCCGCTTGCGGTCAAGATAAGGCACCTGCATCGGCACCGGCACCGGCCAGCACGCCAGCACCCGCTGCAGCGGCACCAGCGGCGGCGGCGGCACCTGCGGCCGTTGCTGCGGCAAACCCCAAGGGCGAAGCGCTGTACAAAACCACCTGCGCCATGTGCCACGCTTCAGGCACGGCAGGCGCACCGATCCCCGGCAAAAAGGATCAATGGGATGCCCGCATTGCACAAGGCAAGGAAGTGCTCTACAAGCATGCAATTGCCGGCTTCACCGGCAAGGCAGGCATGATGCCGGCCAAGGGCGGCAACGCCGCAGCCGCTGACGAAGACGTCAAGGCCGCCGTGGACTTCATGCTCTCGAAATAAGTAAGCCCGTAACAAAACAGAGGGGGTGGCGATTCAACATCGCCACCCCCTCTGTTTTTGCGCTATGACAACGCTATGACAACTTAGCCAGCCAGTGCGTTCTTGATCTGATCCAGCGTTGCGGGGTCGTCAATGGTGGCCAGATCGCCTGGATCGCGCCCTTCAGCCAGCGCCTGAATCGAGCGACGCAGCATCTTGCCAGAGCGCGTTTTAGGCAAACCAGTCACGAAGTGCACATGTTTGGGACGGGCAATCGCACCCAAAATGCCATCGACGGTTTTCTTGATGGCCGCCTCCAAGGCCGCACGCTGCTCGGGTGTGGCCACATCGGCCTGATTCTTCACCACGGCGAACGCCACCGGCTCCTGCCCTTTGAGCTTATCTTCGACACCCACCACCGCAACCTCAGCGATAGACGGATGCGCCTGCACGGCCTCTTCGATTTCGCGCGTGCCTAGACGATGGCCGGCAACGTTGATGACGTCGTCGGTACGTCCCAAAATGAAGTAATAACCTTCGTCATCCTTGATCGCCCAGTCGAAAGACGAATAGACAACCGGTTCCTTGAACAGCTTGAAGTAGGTGCTGACAAAACGATCGTCCTGCCCCCACACGGTCGTCAAACAACCGGGCGGCAGCGGTGGAATCACAGCAGCGATACCCTTTTCATTGGCCGGGCACTCGGAACCATCTTCACGGAAAATCTTCAGGTTGTAGCCATAGACCGGAAAACTCGGCGAGCCGAACTTGAGCTTGGTCTTTTCCACACCGGGGCACGATGACAGCATCGGCCAGCCGGTTTCGGTCTGCCAGTAGTTGTCGATCACTGGGATGCCCAGTTCGCCCATGATCCACTCATGCGTCGGCGTATCCAGCGGCTCGCCGGCCATGAATAAGTGCTTCAGCGTCGAGATGTCATACTTGTGCATGTAAGCCGGGTCTTGCTTCTTCAGCACCCGCGCAGCGGTCGGTGCCGAGAACATAACGTTGACCTTGTACTTTTCCACAATCTGCCACCAAATACCCGGATCAGGACGCAACGGCGTGCCTTCGTACATCACGGTCGCCATACCGGCGATCAGCGGGCCGTAAATGATGTAACTATGGCCGACCACCCAGCCAATATCGGAGGTTGAAAAATACGTCTCGCCCTCGTTGCCGCAGTAAATATGCTTCATGCTCGCGGCCAGCGCAACGCAATAGCCGCCGGTGTCACGCTGCACACCCTTGGGCTTGCCGGTGGTGCCGGAGGTATACAGAATGTAGGAAGGCTCAGAAGACTCAAGCCACTCACAGGGTACGTCGGCATCCATGAACTGGCTGCGCAGCGTGGCGTAGTCGACGTCGCGACCGGCGACCTTTGAATAGTCTTTTTCAAGGCCACGATCAATCATCAGCACATTGGCCGGCTTGTATTCGGCCAGCGTAATCGCTTCGTCGAGCAAGTGCTTGTAGGGAACGGGCTTGCCATTGCGCATGCCGGCGTCGGACGACACGATCAGCACCGGCTTGGCATCGTCAATCCGCGTCGCCAGCGAGCCGGAAGCAAAGCCGCCGAACACCACCGAGTGAATTGCCCCAATGCGAGCACAGGCCAGAATCGCGAATGTCGCTTGCGCAATCATCGGCATGTAGATCAGCACCCGGTCGCCGCGTTTGACACCGAGGCTCTTGTAGATCGCCGCCATGCGCATGACTTCGGTCTTGAGTTCGGCGAAGCTGTAAACGGTTTCCTCATTCGTCTCGGTCGAGACAAAAATCAGCGCACGATCATTCGGGCGTTTCGCCGCATGGCGGTCAACCGCGTTGTGACAGAGGTTGATCTTGCCGCCGGCGAACCATTTAGCAAACGGCGGCCGCGAATAATCACACACCTGCGTAAACGGCGTTTGCCAGTCCACCAGTTGCGCCTGCTCACTCCAGAAGGCATCGGGTTGCTCGATGGAACGTTTGTAAAACTCTGCGTAATTGCCCATGTTTTCCTCGTTTATTGTCTGACGTTTTGATCGAAGGTGACGCTGTGCTTACGGGTAAAAAAACTGATTCAGATACGGCCTCATGCGGCCACGTTGACGACGGTTCGGCCTTTGGCGCGCCCCTGAATAAAATCATCAAATGCCGCAGGAAGATCGGCAAAAGCCACATCGCGCGTGATTTTCGCCAAGTGCGCAGGCCGCATGTCGGTCGCCAGACGGCGCCAGACCTCCATACGTTGCGACATCGCACAATTGACCGAATCCACGCCGAGCAGACTCGCGCCGCGCAGGATAAAGGGCGCTACGGTTGTGTTGAGGCTCATGCTTGCGGCCAATCCGATCGCTGCGACTGCGCCATTGGTTTTTGTGGTGCTCAATATCCAAGCCAGCACGTCGCCGCCGAGATTATCCACGGCACCCGCCCAAGTCTCTTTACCAAGCGGCTTGATTTTCGCCAGATCAAGCGACTGTCGCAACATAACCTCGCCAGCACCAAGACTCTTGAGATAATCGCCTTCCGCCTCCTTCCCGGTCAGAGCAACTACATGATAGCCAAGGCTCGCCAGAATCTGGATGGCAATGCAACCCACCCCCCCGGTTGCGCCGGAAACAACGACCGGGCCATGGGCGGGTGTCAGTCCTTCGTGCTCCATGCGAACCACTGCCAGCGCAGCCGTGAACCCTGCCGTACCCAACGCCATGGCGTCACGATGCGTCAAACCCGCCGGTAGTTTGACTACCCAATCGGCAGGCACGCGCGCCCGCTCAGCGTATCCGCCATGATGCGCGACACCAATATCGTAGCTGGTCGCCAAGACATTGTCGCCCGTGGCAAAACGTGCATCGCTGCTGGCGACAACACGACCCGCCAGATCGATGCCGCCAACACAGGGAAAGCGACGAATAATGCGCCCTGCACCTGTAGCAGCGAGTGCATCTTTATAGTTGATGCTGGAATGAGAAACAGCAATGACGACTTCGCCGGAATCAAGCTGGCTGTCGTTCATGTCGACGAAACGACTGACGACCTTGCCGTCTTCTTGATCGATCAGGTAAGCCTTGAACGTCATGCACGGGTCTCCTCATTGCGTCCCACAAAATGCGCCATTCACCATTCGAGTATGCCGGCTTGTTGCCGATCTTGTCATCAAAATGGAATTTGATTATAGCCATATGAAGCTTACGCGCATCTGAATCGAAAACCCACTCGAAATGCTCGCTGTTTTCAAAACGGCCAAACCACGGTATAGTCCGAAGCATGAATTCAATACCCACTTTTTTCGTGGGCTTTTTTTGGCCGCCGTGTTTGCAATCTCCCCGGTTGCGCGTGCCGAAGAAGCCGTTATCGTTCTGCCCAATCCGCCCGCTGTTTCTTTTGTAGACCGCGCCACTGCGAGCGCGCAGGATGCAATCGATCAGGCCATGGGCTTGCTCGGAATCCGTTACCGCCGGGGCGGCAGCTCTCCAGAAGCCGGATTTGACTGCTCAGGATTCGTCAGTCACGTCTTTCGCGAAGGCCTCGGCTTGATTCTGCCGCGTAACTCACGCGAGTTGAGCCAATCAGGTGACGAGATTGAAAAAAACGAACTCCAACCCGGAGATCTGGTTTTTTTCAACACCATGCGACGCGCTTTTTCCCATGTCGGCATCTATCTCGGCGACAACCAGTTTGTTCATGCACCACGCGCCGGTGGCCGGGTTCGCATCGAAGATCTGCGCGATACCTACTGGAACAAACGCTTCAACGGCGCACGCCGCGTTCGCACGGACTAAGCTCTTTTGGCACCGATACCACCGCCGGCCATGCGCCGGCTTTTCTTTGGCTTGCAATTGCGAATGACTATCAATACAATTCATTTTCCGACATTGACAGAGGCTTTGCATCCATGACCAAACATCGTCGCCCCCTTCCAATACTGTCCGCACTACTGCTTTGCATCGCTTTTTCAGCCAACGCACAAGAAAAAGTGCTGAACCTGTATTCAGCCCGGCACTACCAGACCGACGAGGCGCTCTACGCCAACTTCACCAAACAGACCGGCATCAAGATCAACCGCAAGGAAGCCAAGGAAGACGAGCTCCTCGAAATCATCCGCAACGAGGGTGCCAACAGCCCGGCCGACATTTTCCTCACCGTTGATGCGGCACGTCTGGCCAAAGCTGACGAAATGGGGCTGTTTGCACCCGTCAAATCACGCCTGCTTGAAGAGCGACTGCCCGCCAACCTACGCAGCGCCGACTGGTTTGCGTTTTCCACCCGCGCGCGCGTCATCGTCATGAACAAGGATATGGTCAAAGCGGAAGACGTGCAGAATTACGAAGACTTGGCGAATCCACGACTCAAGGGCAAGGTCTGTTCGCGCTCTGGTGCCCATCCCTACAACATCTCTTTGATGGCGGCGCTGATCGCACATCTGGGTGAAGCCCAGGCAGAGGTATGGGCGCGCGGCGTGGTGGCAAACTTTGCCCGCCAGCCCAAGGGGGGGGACACCGATCAGATCAAGTCTGTCGCCGCCGGAGAATGCGGCGTGACGATTTCCAACAGCTACTATCTGGCACGCCTGCTGCGTTCTGAAAAAGCCGAAGATCGCCGTCTCATGTCACAGGTGGTCATCGTCTGGCCGAACCAGAAAAGCTACGGTACACATATCAACATCTCCGGCGGCGGCATGCTGAAGACGGCGCCAAACAAGGAATCGGCCGTCAAGTTTCTTGAATATCTGGTGACCGATGAAGCACAGCGCTACTTTGCCGATGGCAACAACGAATGGCCGGCCGTTGCCAGTGTTGTGGTCAAAAATCCGGCGCTGGAATCCATGGGGAAATTCAAGGCCGATACGCTGCCGATTTCAACCCTGTCCAAAAATGCTGTCACCGCGCAACGCATCTACGACCGCGCTGGATGGAAATGACGACCCGCCTGAAAAACAGTTGACCACGGGGGGGCACGGGGCGCACGGGGAAAATCAAGGGAAAGCAATACGGTGCCCGAAATGCGTCGCAACGCACTATTTTTCCCCGTGACCCCCGTGTTCCCCGTGGTTAAACTAAGATTCTAAAATTCAGCATCCCTTAATATCACTGCGGCCCGCTGAAATCTGGCGGGCCAGCAGGATGATCGGCAACAAACCGACTGCGACAATCGCCAGCGCCGCACCGGAGGCCTCGGCAAGGCGCTCATCCGCAGCCAGCGTGTAGGTCTGCGTCGCCAGCGTATCGAAGTTGAACGGGCGCATCACCAGCGTGGCTGGCAGCTCCTTCATCACATCAACGAAAACCCGCAGCGCGGCGGTGAGCACGCAACCGCGCAGCAAGGGCAGATGGATGCGGCGCAAGGTTTCACCG
>CAJAWW010000240.1 GCA_903946745.1 uncultured beta proteobacterium | reverse complement strand
CCCATTGCAGCAACGCATCCTGCGCGGCCTGTGCGCCGGCGGCGTTGGCGTGATTGACGAAGAACACCACGATCCAGCGCCGCCCGCTGCGATCAAGCACATAGCCGGCGATGCTGCGCACACCTTCCAGCGAGCCGGTCTTGATGTGTGCCTGACCGGCGATGCCATTTTTTTTCAGACGTTTTTTCATGGTGCCATCGGTCGCGGCAACAGGCAGCGACGACATCAGCTCGGGCATCACCGCACTGCGCCATGCCCGCTGCAACAACTGACCGAGACTGCCCGCTGAAATACGTTCGCGGCGCGACAGACCGGAACCATTTTCCAGCACCAGTTCTGGAATCTTCGCGCCGCGCGCCTCCAGCCAGCCGCGTATCGCCGCATCGCCATCCTCGGCACGCGCCGGGCGGCGACCAGATTCCATGCCCAGCGTGATGAACAACTGCCGCGCCATGACGTTGTTGGAATACTTGTTGATGTCGCGCACCACCTCGGCCAAAGTCGACGATGGCAAACCGGCAAGCAAACGCGCCGCCGCCGGCACCTCGCCATTACGTACATTGCCGCTTATGCTGCCCCCGAGTTCGCCCCACAACTGACGGAACACCCCCCAGACAAAGGCCGGGTGATCCTGCACGGCAATGTTCCAGCGTTGCTCGCCACAGTCGGCCGGGTAGGTGCCGGTCAGTACCAGTCGCGTCGTCTGCCCATGCACGAAGGTATCGGCACGCAAACGCTCGCGCCAGTCGCCGCAGTCACCATTGCCATTGCCATGCGTGGCTTTGCCGAGTTTCAATTGATTCACAATATCGAGATTGGTCGACAGCGGTTCGCCCGCGACGATCACCGCTTTGCCCTCATCATCCGGCAGCAGGCGCAGCGTCACGGCTTTGAAGTTGAGCAGCAGGGCATCGGGCGCAACATTGTAGGGACGCATCGGTTGTGCATCGAAACGTGCCGGGTCGGATTCAGCCACGGCAAAGGCGCTGCGGTCGAGCACCAGATCGCCACGAATTTCGCGCACACCGCGTCCGCGCAACTGGCGCAGCAGGCGGTCGAACTGGTCGTACGTCAGCCGCGGGTCGCCGCCGCCACGCAGGAATAAATCGCCCATCAGCACGCCATCTTGCAGCGTACCGCTGGCCAGCGCCTCGGTTTTCCAGGTGTAGGCGGGGCCGAGCAGTTCCAGCGCGGCGAAGGTGGTCACCAGTTTCATGGCCGACGCCGGATTCATCGTCACGCGCGCATTGACCGCCACGCTCGGCGACGACGCCTCCACCTGTTGCACCACAACCGCCGTAGCCGCCACCGGAATACCCGCAGCCTTGAGCGCCTGCGCAACAGGTGCCGGCAGTACATCGGCATGCGCGGCCGGCAGCATGGCCAGGCATAGAATGAAAATAAATCTTTGCATCGTTGAATGAGTTAGAAAAAAATATTCACCACGGAGGGCGCAGAGAAAATCTTAAAGCCAGAAAAAGCTATTGACCACGGGGGGCACGGGGGGCACGGGGAAAAACAAAAACGTACGGTCGGCAATGCAGCAATCGAACGGGTGAGCGAGGCGTGCGCGGCAATGCTTTGGGTTTCCCCGTGCTCCCCGTGTCCCCCGTGGTTAAAACCCAGCCTTGCCTTTCTCTGTGTCCTCTGTGGCTAAAATCTTTTCTAAACCGACTGCCCATAAAACTGCTCCACGCGTGCGCGCAGGGCCAGTGCTGCGCCGCCGGTGATCTGTCCGGCAACGCGGATTTCACCACCCACCGCTTGAGCGATCTGTGCCGCGCGCAGCGATGCCATGATGGCGCCGCCCCCGCCCGAGGCACCTGCCATGCCGGCAATGCGCCCCACGAATGAGGTCACGCCGCCATGGGCATCGATCTGTGCCACCTTGATGTTGCCTTTCCAGATTTCTGCATAGATCGCCGGTGCAACCAGATTATCCAGACGGCGCGTGGCGTCAGAGGATAGTGTGACGGTATTCCACAGATCATCGGCAGCATTGTTAACATCAGGCGCATCGGCAACCGGTAACTGCGTGCTGCGATTTGTCGTGACAGCCGGGGGCGTGCCGCCCGCACGATCCGTTGCATCTCCGGGTGCCGGCAATAGGCTTGCCAGGTTCGGGGCAGTGGATGACGCAATTTGCATGAACTCTCCGCGAATAATCGATGTCGAGTCGACGTATCGCACAGGTCATGCCAGTTTGTTAATTTGCTGTTAAATCAATGCCGAACAATGTCAATCAGAGAGCGTTAGCGCAGATGAGGCAATATCTGCCGCCGTGGCGGCAAACCCGGAGGCTGCGTGTAGTGCCACCGCTATTTGATTTTGGTCGCCAGTTCCGGGCGCAAACCGCTGCCGGCCGGTGCACCCGCGAGTTTGCCGAGGTCTTCTTCCATGCGCACAGCACGGTCGGCCGGGGCGGGGTGGGTTTTGTACAACATGGCGAGTGACGAGGCATCGGCCTTCATCGCCGCCAGACGCTTCATCACCGCCGGGCAAGCACCCGGATCGTAACCGGCGGCCGCAACATAGACCAGCGCCTTGCTATCGGCATCCAGTTCGGCACCACGATCGAGCGAGCGGGTGAAAATTTCAGCGCCCTGACCAATGGCGAACTGCTTGATCTCATTGCCACCTGAACGCATTTCAAGCAACTTGGCACCGGCCTGCGTGAGCGCGCCTTTCTGGATCAGATCGAGATGGTGTTTCATGTTGACGTGCGCAATTTCGTGCGCTGCGACACAGGCCATTTCGGCCTCATTTTCTAGCGAGGCATACAGGCCGCGCGTCACGAGAATGATGCCGCCAGGTGCCGCAAAGGCATTGATGGTCGGCGATTCGATCAGGCCGAAACGCCACGGCAACTGACGGCGCTCGGTGTGCAGCGCAACCCAGGTACCCACGCGGTTCAGATAACGCTGTGCGGCTTCGTTTTTGACCAGCGGTGCCGCACCCAGCACCCGTGCGGAAATTTCCTTGCCGATCTGAATTTCTTCGGCTTCGCTGATATTACTGACGCGCGCGCCCTCGACCAAACCGCTGACGACGCTGCCGATGGCATTCAGGTTGAATGTTTGCGCCGACACAGGTGCGCACACAACACTGGTCAGTATGGCGATAAGCGAGAGAACCCCAAAGCGAACCCCAAAACGAACCGGCAAGCGAAAATTTGTCATGGTGAGGCGGCTCACGGCTTCTGGTAGCTGACGGTGCGTTCCTGCAAGCCCGTCTGCTTTGCTGCGGCCGTGGCGCTCTCGGCGCTGGCGGCATATTTTTCGAGTTCCACCACCGCTGCCGGCGCGGGGGTGGCATCTTTCAACGCCACTTCGTCCAGGCCTCGCACACCCATCACAGACGTCGGTTGATTGGTCGCCGCTGCCTTGCCCTGATCGGGTGCCACCGTATTGGTCAGCGAACGCAGCAATCCGGTCAAGGGGTTGTTCTGCGCCATAGCGGCGCCACTCGCGAGGGCGAATATCGCAAACAGCAGGTGGCGGAATCTCATGAATAGCATGATGCGTTTTTCAATGATTGACGGGCAGTCTTTGTGGCTCGACTAACTATAGTGCAATCAGGCCAGCGGATACAAGAGCATCACTTGATCGCCTGACCCGGTGCCCTCAGCCCTTGCTGAAGACACCTCCTCAAACCGATAGGAGAATAAATCATGAAATGGGAAACCCCGACTGCCAGTGATTTTCGCTTCGGCTTTGAAATCACCCTGTACGTGTCCAACCGCTAATGTGTGAGTCCGGTGCACCGCTACCCGGTGCACCGATCCACATGCACACACAACACTCTGATCCACCATCTCTGACGGACGACGCGCGTCCGCGCATTGCCCGTGGTTTTCGTCTGCAGTGGGAGGCCGCACAAGATTCGCATGTGCTGCTATACCCTGAGGGCATGGTGAAGCTGAATCCATCCGCCAGCGAAATTCTCCAGCGCTGCGACGGCGCACACACGTTTACCCAGATTGTCGCTGAACTTGAGCAGCGCTTTGACGCCACGGCGTTGCGCGCGGATATCGCAGCGTTTCTGAATATGGCGCATACCCGACACTGGGTGGATTGGCCATCTGCCCCATCTGCCCCATGAGCACCGCCGCCAAACTTGCCCCGCCGCTGTGGTTGCTGGCCGAACTCACCTACCGATGCCCGCTGCACTGCGTGTTTTGCTACAACCCGGTCGACTTTGCACAGCACAGTGACGAACTGCCGACCGAAGACTGGATTCGCGTGTTGCGCGAAGGCCGCGCGCTGGGTGCCGTGCAGTGCGGCTTTTCTGGCGGCGAGCCGATGCTGCGCGACGACCTTGAAGTGCTGGTAGCAGAAGCCCGCCAACTCGGCTACTACACCAACCTGCTGACCTCCGGTGTCGGTCTGGATGAAAAGCGCATCGCTGCATTGAAACGAGCCGGGCTGGATCATATCCAGCTGTCGTTTCAGGATTCGACCCGTGAGGTGAACGATTTTCTATCGCACACCCGCACCTTCGAATTGAAGCAGCGGGTGGCCGAACTCATCAAAGCGCACGACTATCCGATGGTGATGAATGTCGTGGTGCATCGCATGAACATCGATCACGTCGACCGCATCATCGGTATGGCCGACGCACTGGGTGCGGAATATCTTGAACTGGCGAACACACAGTATTACTCGTGGGCCTACCTCAATCGGCAACAGTTGCTGCCAACGCGTGAACAACTGGTCCGCGCCGAGGCCATCACCAACGAATGGCGCAGCAAGGCCGGCCAGCGTATGCGGATCTTTTTTGTCGTGCCGGACTATTTTGAGGAACGCCCCAAGCGCTGCATGAATGGCTGGGGTGCGGTGTTTCTGACCGTAACACCGGACGGCACGGCACTGCCTTGCCACACTGCCCGCATGCTGCCCGGCCTGAATTTTCCGAACGTGCGGGAATCCGGCTTAGGGGAAATCTGGTACGAATCAGAAGGCTTTAATCGCTTCCGTGGCACCGGCTGGATGCAGGAACCCTGTGTGTCCTGCCCGGAAAAAGAAATCGACCTTGGCGGCTGTCGTTGTCAGGCTTATATGTTGACTGGCGATGCCAACGCCACCGATCCGGTCTGCGCCAAGAGCGCGCTCCATCATCGTGTTACGGATGCCGTCGCCGAGGCTGCAGCCGGGGTTACCGTACCAGCCACCAGCCACCCACTGATATTTCGTGGTCCGCAGGAATCTATTCGGCTCAGCCTCAAGCCACCGATGGCGGATTGATGGCCGTTCAGCCCTGAAAATCCATCCGTTCAGCGCCGTTGAAAACCAGAAAACGCTCGTTGCGGGCACGGCCGATCAGCGTGACACCGCAGCGGCGCGCGACTTCCAGCCCCATTTCAGTCGTGCCAGAACGCGAAATCAAAATCGGGATGCCCATTTCGACCACCTTGATAACCATCTCTGAGGTGAGACGGCCGGTGGTGTAAAACACTTTGTCGGCACCGGCGGCATGTTCCATCCACATCAGGCCGGAGATGGAATCCACCGCATTGTGGCGGCCGATGTCTTCGACGTGATGCAGTACACGAGCGCCATGGGTAACGTCGGCCAGCACACAGCCATGCACGGCACCCGAGCGTTTGTAGATGGTGTCCAAACTGCGGACTTGCTCGATCAGTGCAAACAGAGTGGAACGTGCAAGCTTTGCTGCGCCCTTCTCAAGCGGCGGCAAGGACACCAGACGTTCCAGCTGGTCGCCAAACTGCGTGCCCTGCCCGCAGCCTGCCGTCACGGTGCGACGGCGCAACAAATCTTCGCAGCGCTGACCGGCGTCGCCGTACACCGTGGTGATGGCGGCGGCACCCACTTCCCAGTCGACCTGAATCGACGCAATGTCACGCAGGTTTTCTACCAGCCGCTGGTTACGCAGATAGCCCAGCACCAGCGCCTCGGGCATGCAGCCCAAGGTCATCAGCGTGACGATTTCGGTTTTGTCCAGATACAGCGTCAAGGGGCGCTCGCCCGGCAACTGCGTGGCGATAGCGACCCCGTTCTGGTCGATCACCGTACCGGCAACCACCGGTTCGCAGGTCGCTTGCGTCAGCCGCGGGCGGCTTTCCATCAACATGGTGCGCCCTTATTTTTTGGCAGCGGGGGCTGCGGCCGCCGGTGCAGCGGCGGCGGGCGCAGCGGCAACAGGAGCCGGAGCAGCAGCCGGAGCAGCCGCCGGTGCCGCAACGGCTGCGGGTGCCGGCGGCGGTGCTACAAATTTACCGGGGTCGGCACAAGGCGGCACCGCATCGCCCTTTTTGCCCTTGCCAGCGGCCGAAGCCAGATATTTCTTGGCGGCGACATCTTGCGACTGGCACAGTTGGTAATTGCCGATTTTGTCTTTATGCGCGTTTTCGGCCTTGGTCAGCGCGGCTTTTTCTTTGGCTTCGGGTGAGGGATCGGGCAATTTGGCGCTGGCCGTGCCACAGAGCACCAAGGTAGCCGCGGTAGCCGTTGCGCCCAGAATCATGGAGGTGAATTTCATGGCGGGTTCCTTTACGGGATGCGCTTGTGATCGTTCTGGTTCTGGGCACGGGCACGGGTGGCCGCTTCCCACTTGGCCTTGTCGCCGCCAAAATTGGCGTCGTAGGCTTTGCTGTCGGTCTTGCCGCGATAGTCGCCGGCGGTTTGCACTTTTTCACCGCAGGCACTGAGCAGGCAGGCCGCGGCCAGCGCCGCAACAATTTTGAGTGATGTGGATTTCATTTCTTTTCCTCCTTCACTGCTTTGGCGACCGGCGCACCGTCTTTGCCGTAGGCTTGTTTCCAGCCCCACAGTTCGCCGCCCTTGCCGCGATGCAGGGCGCGCTCGCGGAAAATTTCGGAAATCACATCAGCGTCGCCAGCCAGCAGCGCCTTGGTCGAACACATTTCGGCGCACAGCGGCAGCTTGCCTTCGGCGAGGCGGTTGTTGCCGTATTTTTTCTTCTCTTCGGCCGAGCCGTCTTTTTCCGGGCCACCGGCGCAGAAGGTGCATTTGTCCATCTTGCCGCGCATGCCGAAGTTGCCGGTCTGCGGAAACTGCGGCGCGCCAAACGGGCAGGCATAGAAGCAGTAGCCGCAGCCGATGCACTGATCCTTGTCGTGCAACACCACACCTTCGTCGGTGCGATAAAAACAGTCGGTCGGGCACACCGCCATGCAGGGTGCGTCAGAACAATGCATGCAGGCTACCGAGACGCTCTTCTCGCCGGGCAGACCGTCACCCAGAGTGACGACACGGCGGCGTGAAATGCCCCAGGGGGTTTCATGCTCGTTTTTACAGGCGGTGACGCAGCCGTTGCATTCAATGCAGCGATCGGAGTCACACAGGAATTTCATTCGTGCCATTTTTCTCTCCTTCGTTCTGCTCAGGCCCGGACGACCTGACAAACGGTCGTCTTGGTTTCCTGCATCATGGTCACGGCGTCGTAGCCGTAGGTCGTCGCCGTATTGACTGCCTCACCGCGCACAATCGGATGCGCGCCTTCGGGGTAATACTTGAGCATGTCCTCACCCATCCAGCGGCCGGAAAAGTGGAAAGGCATGAAGCAGGTGCCGGCATCGACGCGCTCAGTCACCAGTGCTTTGACCTTAAGCTGCGCGCCGGTCGGTGTCTTGACCCAGACATCTTCACCGTTGCGAATGCCGCGATCATTGGCCGCCTTGGGGTTGATCTCGACAAAGGCTTCCTGCTGCAGTTCGGCCAGCCACGGGTTGGAGCGCGTCTCTTCGCCACCGCCTTCGTATTCGGTCAAACGCCCGGAGGTGAGCACCATGGGGAAATCCTTGACGATGTCCTTGTTCTTTTGCTGCACGCTCTTGAACAGGGTCGGCAAGCGCCAGAAGGCTTTTTTGTCGTCGTGCGTCGGATATTTTTCAACCATGTCGGGACGCGTTGAAAACAGCGGCTCGCGGTGCAGCGGCACGCCATCGGGGAAGTTCCACACCACGGCGCGCGCCTTGGCGTTGCCGAAGGGATGGCAACCATGCACCTTCATCACCACGCGCTGTATGCCGCCGGACAAGTCGGTCTTCCAGTTTTTGCCTTCGGCTTCTTTTTTCTCGTCGTCGGTGAGATCGTTCCACCAGCCGAGTTTTTTCAGCAGCACATGGTCGAATTCCGGGTAGCCGAATTGCAGATCGGCATCTTTGGAGGCGGAACCATCACCGGCCAAGAGCGATACGCCATCACGCTCGACGCCGAAGTTAGCACGGAAGTTGCCACCGCCATCCATGACATGCTTGCTGGTGTCGTAGAGGTTTGGCGTGCCCGGATGCTTCATTTCCGGGGTGCCGTAGCATGGCCATGGCAGGCCGAAATACTCGCCATCGCAAGGGCCACCAACCGCTTTCAGCGTCTTCACATCAAACGTATTCATGTGCTTCATGTGCAACTTGAGCCGCTCGGGCGACTGGCCGGTGTAGCCAATGGTCCAGGTGCCCTTGTTGATTTCGCGCAGCGTGTCTTCCATGCTCGGCTCGTTGTTGGTCACCTTGATGTTCTTGGTGAACTCTTTTTCGAAGCCAAACTTCTGCGCCAGCAGATACATGATGGTGTGATCGGGCCTGGACTCGAACAGCGGCTCGATGACTTTTTCGCGCCACTGAATCGAGCGGTTCGACGCGGTGCATGAACCCACGGTCTCAAACTGTGTGGCGGCTGGCAGCAGATACACGCCGTCTTTACGCACCATCGCGGCCATGGCGGCGGTGGCCGATGGATAGGGGTCGATCACCATCAGCAGATCGAGCGCCTTCATGGCTTCAATCATCTCTTTGCCGCGATTTTGCGAGTTGGGTGCCATGCCCCAATACACCACGGCCTTGAGGTTCGGCCCCTGGTCGATAAACTCGTTCTTTTCCAGCACGCCGTCAATCCAGCGCGAGACGGTGATGCCGGGTTTGGTCATCATGGCCTCGGAGACGTAACGCCCCTTCATCCACTCATAGTCGACGCCCCAGACACGGCACCAGTGCTTCCACGCGCCCGGTGCAATGCCGTAATAGCCGGGCAGCGAATCCGGATTCGGCCCCACGTCGGTGGCACCCTGCACGTTGTCGTGACCACGGAAAATGTTTGCGCCGCCGCCCGAGGTGCCGATATTGCCCAGCGCCAGCTGCAGCGTGCAAAACGCCCGCACCATGGCATTGCCGATGGTGTGCTGGGTTTGCCCCATGCACCAGACAATGGTGGAGGGACGATTCTTGGCCATGGTTTCAGCCACTTGCAGCAAGGCTTCACCATCGACGCCGGTGGCTTCCTTGACCTTCTCCGGCGTCCATTTGGCGACTTCTTCGCGCACCTTGTCCATGCCGTAAACACGGTCGTTGATGTACTTTTTGTCTTCCCAGCCGTTGGCAAAAACGTGATGCAGAATGCCCCAGATCATCGGAATGTCGGTGCCGGAACGGAAGCGCACATATTGGTCGGCCTTGGCCGCCGTGCGCGTGAAGCGCGGGTCGCAAACGATGATCTTGGAGCCGTTTTCCTTGGCACGCAAAATATGCAACATAGCCACGGGGTGCGCCTCGGCGGCGTTGGAACCCATGAACATGATCGCCTTGGCGTTTTGCATGTCGTTGTAGGAATTCGTCATTGCGCCGTAGCCCCAGGTATTGGCGACGCCGGCAACCGTGGTCGAATGGCAAACGCGCGCCTGGTGGTCGCAATTATTGGTGCCCCACATCGAGACAAACTTGCGCAGCAGGTAAGCCTGTTCGTTGTTGTGCTTGGACGAGCCGATCCAGTACACGGCATCCGGGCCGTGCTGTTTGCGGATCGCCAGCAGCTTTTCGCTGATCTCGCGCAGCGCCTGTTCCCAGCTGATTTTCTGGTATTTCCCGTCGACCAGTTTCATTGGATATTTGAGGCGCATTTCGCCGTGGCCGTGCTCGCGCACCGCCGCGCCCTTGGCGCAATGCGCACCGAGATTGATCGGTGAATCGAACACCGGTTCCTGGCCGACCCAGACACCATTCACCACCTCGGCGTCAATTGCGCAACCAACGGAGCAGTGGGTGCAAACGGTACGTTTGATTTCGACCTTGCCTTCTTTTCCTGCATCCGTCGCCGCTTCGGCCGGGCGCATCATGCCGCCACCGAGGTGACCGGCCACGGCGCCGACACCAATGCCGATGCCGGAGCGTTTGAGGAAGGTACGGCGGTCGATGGCTTCAGGCGCTGCCAGCGGCACGTCACGCGTGAGGCGACTGCGGGAACTGCTACGTTCGGTAGTGGTTTTCTTTTTTTGCATCAGCATGATCGCCTCCTCAGGTACGCGTGGTGCGGTAGTAGTGAAGCACGTGGTCGGAAAGCTGATAGCCATTGCCCTTTTCGGCCGGCTTGGCCGCTGGTGGCGGCTCGGCAGCCACGGGGCTGTGCGTCGCAATCGCTACGGCAGCCACACCGGCACTGCCCAGCGATGCCGTCACCAGGAAGTTGCGGCGGCGTAGATTGGCTGCGGGCTTTTCATTGATGTT
>CAJAWW010000239.1 GCA_903946745.1 uncultured beta proteobacterium | reverse complement strand
GCCGTGCGCGTGGTGTCGATGCCCTGCACCAATGTGTTTGATCGCCAGGATGCGGCTTATCGTGACAGCGTGTTGCCCAAGGGTATTGCGCGCGTGGCGGTCGAAGCGGGCGTGACCGATGGCTGGTACAAATATGTCGGGTTGCAGGGTGCAGTGATTGGCCTCGACCGTTTTGGCGAATCGGCACCCGCCGGCGCGCTGTTCAAGGAGTTTGGCTTCACGGTCGACCATGTCGTGGCGACCGTGAAGGGTGTGATCTAGTCATTTTTTGAAACAATCTAGGAGCTTGGCATGGCGATTAAAGTAGGCATCAACGGGTTTGGTCGTATTGGTCGCATGGTGTTTCGTGCGGCGATCAAGGATTTTTCCGACATCGAGATCGTTGGCATCAACGATCTGCTGGAGCCGGACTATCTTGCCTACATGCTGAAATACGATTCCGTGCATGGCCGCTTCAAGGGCGAGGTTTCGGTCGAGGGTAACAACCTCATCGTGAACGGCAAAACCATTCGTTTGACCGCGGTGAAGAATCCGGCCGAGCTGAAATGGGGCGAAATCGGTGCCGATGTGGTGATCGAAGCCACCGGCCTGTTCCTGACCAAGGAAACCGCTGCCCAGCACATTGCGGCGGGTGCCAAAAAAGTCATCATGTCGGCACCGTCGAAAGATGACACGCCAATGTTCGTGTTCGGCGTCAATGACAAAAAATACGCCGGCGAAGCCATTATTTCCAACGCGTCATGTACCACCAACTGTCTGGCACCGGTGGCCAAAGTGCTGAATGACAACTGGGGCATCAAGCGCGGCCTGATGACCACGGTGCATGCCGCCACGGCGACGCAGAAAACCGTCGATGGCCCCTCGAACAAAGACTGGCGCGGGGGGCGTGCCATTCTGGAAAACATCATCCCGTCTTCCACGGGTGCCGCCAAGGCTGTCGGCGTCGTGATTCCAGAATTGAACAAGAAACTCACCGGCATGTCTTTCCGCGTGCCGACCTCCGACGTTTCGGTGGTCGACCTCACGGTGGAACTCGAAAAACCGGCCAGCTATGAAGAAATCTGCGCCGCCATGAAGGCCGCCTCGGAAGGTGCCATGAAGGGCGTGCTCGGCTACACCAACGAAAAGGTCGTCGCCACCGATTTCCGTGGCGAGTCCTGCACCTCGGTATTCGATTCCGAAGCCGGCATCGCCCTTGACAGCACCTTCGTCAAGGTGGTCTCGTGGTACGACAACGAGTGGGGTTATTCGTGCAAGGTGCTGGAGATGGTGCGGGTGATTACGCGCTAAAAAGCAGTTAACCACGGGGGACACGGGGGGCACGGGGAAAGTCAAAGTCGGGACATCTTGGTATTTCCCCGTGCCCCCCGTGTTCCCCGTGGTAAATAGGTTTTCATCATGAACTTCAAAAAACTCACCAATCTCGACGTCCACGGCAAGCGCGTTTTTATCCGCGCTGACCTCAATGTGCCACAGGACGATGCGGGCGCTATTACCGACGACACGCGCATCCGCGCAGCACTACCCGGTATTCGCTACGCCCTGGAAAACGGCGCGGCGGTGATGGTCACTTCGCACCTGGGTCGCCCGACCGAAGGTGCGTTCAAGCCCGAGGATTCGCTGGCACCGGTGGGTGTGCGTCTGGCAGAACTGCTCGGCAAGCCGGTGCGCCTGGTGGCAGACTGGGTAGATGGCGTTACGGTGGCGGTGGGTGAAGTGGTGCTGCTGGAAAATTGCCGGGTAAATAAGGGCGAGAAAAAATCCGACGATGCGCTGTCGCAAAAACTGGCCAAGCTGTGCGACATCTGGGTGCATGATGCTTTTGGCACCGCGCATCGCGCCGAGGCGACCACCTACGGCATGGGCAAGTACGCGCCGGTAGCCTGTGCTGGCCCTTGCGTGGCCGAAGAACTCGATGCGCTGACTCAAGCGCTGGCACATCCTGCGCATCCGCTGATGGCGATTGTGGGTGGCTCCAAGGTGTCAACCAAGCTGACGGTGCTTGAAGCGCTGGCCGACAAGGTCGATCAACTGGTCGTGGGCGGTGGCATCGCCAACACCTTTTTGCTGGCGACCGGCAAGAATATCGGCAAATCGCTGGCGGAACATGATTTGGTGGAGCAGGCCAAAAAAGTCATGGCCAAGGTGCATGTGCCCTTGCCGACCGATGTGGTGTGCGCCAAAGCGTTTTCGGCATCCGCCGTGGCCACCGTGAAAAGTGTCGATGAGGTCGACGACGACGACCTGATTCTCGACATCGGCCCGGAGTCAGCCCAAGTGCTGGCCGAACTGGCGGCCAAGGCCGGCACCATTGTCTGGAATGGCCCGGTTGGTGTGTTTGAATTCCCCGCTTTTGCCCACGGCACGGTGACGCTGGCGAATGCCATCGGCAACTCGCAGGCGTTTTCGCTCGCCGGTGGGGGCGATACCGTTGCGGCTATCCATAAATTTTCCACCCGCGTCAGCTACATCTCCACTGCCGGGGGGGCATTCCTTGAGTTTCTTGAAGGCAAGCGTTTGCCCGCCGTCGACATTCTCGAACAGCGCGCTAAGCACTAAGCACTGACCATTGACCCGGATTTTATTCATGCCACGCGCCACCAAAATCGTCGCCACACTCGGCCCCTCATCCAGTAACCCGGAACAACTGGCAGCGTTAGTGGCTGCCGGTGTTGATGTGGTGCGGTTGAATTTTTCGCATGGCACGGTGGCCGATCACAAGCTGCGTGTGGATACCCTGCGTGCCGCCGCGCACCATGCCGGTCGAACAGTCGGCGTGATGGCCGACCTGCAAGGCCCAAAAATCCGCATCGGCAAGTTTGCCCAGAACAAGGTTGCGATCAAGGCCGGGCAAGCATTCATTCTTGATGCCGCCTGTAAATTGGGTGATGCCCACCGCGTCGGTCTCGACTATCCGGAACTGATCGACGACGTGGTGGCCGGTGACGTGTTGTTGCTCGACGATGGTCGCACGGTGTTCGACATTGAGCGCATCGAAGGCAAGGAAATATTCTGCCGCAATCGCCACGATGGCGAGTTGTCCAACAACAAGGGCATCAACAAGCAAGGCGGCGGGCTTTCCGCACCGGCGCTGACGCCCAAAGATATGGCGGACATCAAGACCGCCGCCTTGCTGAATGTCGATTATGTCGCCGTGTCGTTCCCAAAGTCCGGTGCCGATATGCGTCAGGCAAAACATTTATTGCACGAGGCCGGGTCGGATGCGCTGGTGATTGCCAAGATCGAGCGTGTCGAGGCGGTGGCGAACCTTGAGGACATTCTGCGCGCCACCGACGGCGTGATGGTGGCGCGCGGCGATCTGGCCGTGGAGGTGGGCGACGCGGCCGTGCCGGCGT
>CAJAWW010000238.1 GCA_903946745.1 uncultured beta proteobacterium | reverse complement strand
ATGCCGGGAGGGAGGCCGCCCGTCGGTTCGTCAGCAGCCTTGGCATCATGATGTCGCACGGAAAGGGGTTCGAACGTGAAATCATTCGCCGCATCCGCGACTCAACGCCGAAGTAACGCACTATGAGCAAACTTGGGCTTATCGCAATTGGCATCGCAGCAGGCATTGCTGCCGAGATCGGATCATTGTTGTGGTCTTTCTCCGGTGCCAATTTGTTTCATGGCGGCCATCCCCACGTCATCGTCAACGCCCTGCTGCCCGGCATCGGAATTGCCAGCCATCTTTCAAGTCACACACCGCCCTTCATCCTGACCACTCTTTTTGTGATCTCCCTGTTCCAATTTCCGACATACGGCGCGCTTTGGGGCCGCGACTACGCCAACAAAGCTGTATCCAAGGCGGCGCTGATAGCGATAACTCTGCACCTGGTTGGCGCATCAATTGCCTTCTATGGAGTGGTACTGGACAACCAATGGAAGGCCGCCTCGGCACAGTACGGCGCTTGTATTCGCGCCAACGATCCTGCCGAACGTGTCGCTAACAATCGTTCCCAAATCATCTCTTTGGTGCAGTGGATAGAACAATCTAAAAGAGAACTCAAGAGACTGAAAGCCGAAAAGGAAAATGGCGCGGTCTTTACGCCAGACCCCGAGGTATCTCTGGCTCAAAACCTTGCCAATCAGGAGAAGGAACTTGAACAGCAATGGGAAATCTACAAAAAGGCGGGCGGGCCGGCCAATTCGCCTGAAGACGTCAAAGTAATCGCCAGCCCCTGCGGGAAAGCTCCACCCAGACCAAACTTGTTCTAATTGACTTGCCTCATCGCCGTCAAACGCGCGCAAAAAGCCCTTGCTCGCACCTCAAGGGCGCTCGGCCCCCGCCGGTACCTTGTAGCGGTTGTAACCCCATAGATATTGCTGCGGACACGACCGGATCAGGGTTTCGAGTTCGCGATTGAGCTGCGCCGCACGCTGCAACAAATCACCTTCCAGCGGGGCTGCGAGCGCAAACAACTTGAGGTGATAACCCGCGCCGTAGTGCAGGCGTTCGGCATAGGCCAGCAGCACCGTTGCGCCGGTGTCGGCCAGGCGCGCAGCGAGTGTCATGGTGTAGGCCGGACGTCCAAAAAACGGCACCCATGCGCCCTCGCCGTTGCCCGGCACCTGATCGGGCAGCATGCCCACCGCCTCGCCCGTCTTCAGCGCCTTGAGCAAGCGACGCACGCCTGAAAGATCAGCCGGTGCCAGCTTGAGATTGGCACCTCGCCCGCCTTCAATCAGCGGCACCAGCCAATCCTGCTTGGGGCGACGGTAGAGCACGGTCATCGGCTTTCTGGCCGCGTAGTATTGAGCGGTAATCTCGAAACAACCGAGGTGCGGGGTGAGAAACAGGATGCCCTTGCCTGCACGCCAGGCCTCTTCCACCAGTTCCCAGCCGGAGATATTGACCACACGAGCAATCACCTCTTCCTGTGGGCGCAACCATATTTTGGGCAATTCCAGCAGAGATTTTCCCGCCTCGGCAATGGCGGCAAATTTCGCCTCCGACATTTCGGCTTGCGCGATGTGAAAGGCGAGATTGCGCCGATAGGTGGGCGACAGCAGCCACGCCACCCAGCCGGTGATAGCGCCAAAGTTATGCAGTACGGGCAGCGGCAGGCGGGACAAAAAGCGAAACAGGGCAGGAAGCAGGGCAGACACGGTTGCAGGCACGGGGGCAGCGAAGAAAGTAGAATTATCGCCCATGTCCTCTCCTCTTCGTGCCGCCGTCATCGGCGTTGGCTACCTTGGCCGCTTTCACGCCCAGAAATACGCGGCGCTTACTGATGTAACGCTGGTAGGCGTCGCCGATGCGCGCATTGAGACCGCCCAGCGCGTGGCGAAAGAACTGAATACCCAAGCATTCACTGACTACCGCGAACTGCTCGACCAGGTGGATCTGGTCTCCATCGCCAGCACCACCGAAACCCACCACGCCATCGCCCGCGACTGCCTCGCTGCCGGCCTGCATGTGCTGGTGGAAAAGCCCGTCACCGTCACCGTGGCGCAGGCCGACGAACTGATTGCGCTGGCCGATGCCCGCGCGCTCGCCTTGCAGGTCGGTCATCTCGAACGCTTCAATCCGGCCTGGCTGGCGGTCAAAGACATGATCACGCGGCCGGTATTCATCGAGGCGCATCGTATGGCGCCGTTCAAGGCACGCGGCATCGATGTCTCGGTGGTGCTCGATCTGATGATCCATGAT
>CAJAWW010000237.1 GCA_903946745.1 uncultured beta proteobacterium | reverse complement strand
TCAAAACCCTGTTTTTCCCCGTGCTCCCCGTGCTCCCCGTGCTCCCCGTGTCCCCCGTTGTTAATAATTTTTAGCTTTCCCTCCCCCATGACCTCCCTCCTCCAAACCCTCTCCTGCGCCGACGGCTACGATCCGGATTCGCTCTCCGTTGAGCGTGCCCGCGCCCTGATTCTTTCGTTGCTGCAACCCGTCACCGGGCGCGAGCAGTTGTTTGTGCGGCAAGCACTTGACCGGGTACTGGCGGCGGATGTGATTTCGCCCATCGATGTACCGGCGCACGACAATTCGGCGATGGATGGCTGGGCGCTGCGCTTTGACGATCTGAACCCGGCAGGTGAAACACGGTTGCGCAATATCGGCACCGCCTTTGCCGGGCGTGCCTTTGAGGGAAAAGTCGACGCTGAAACTACGGTGCGCATCATGACCGGCGCGGTGCTGCCAGAAGGCGTCGACTGCGTGGTGGTGCAGGAAGTCACGCGCACCGAAGGCGACACCGTCATCATTCCGGCGGGGCAACGGCGCGAGCAGAACATTCGCCGCAGCGGCGAAGATCTCAGCGCCGGCAAACCGGCCGTGCCGGCAGGCAAAAAACTGCGCCCAGCTGAAATGGGCATCATCGCCTCGCTCGGCGTGGCCGAAGTCTCGGTGCGCCGGCGCGTGCGCGTGGCGCTGTTTTCCACCGGCGACGAACTGTGTTCGCTGGGCACGCCGCTCGCCCCCGGCGCGGTGTACGACAGCAACCGCTACACCCTGTGGGGCATGCTCACCCGGCTTGGATGCGAGGTGATCGACATGGGTGTGGTCAAGGACAACCCGGCCGCAATCGAGGCGGCGTTTCGCGAAGCCGCAACATCCGCCGATGCCATCATCACCAGCGGCGGCGTCTCGGTCGGCGAGGCCGATTTCATCAAGCAACTGATGACGCAACTGGGCGAAGTGGCGTTCTGGAAAATTGCCATGAAGCCCGGCCGGCCGATGGCTTTTGGTCGCATCGAACCGGATGGTCAAAACCATTCCGGTGCCTGGTTGTTCGGCCTGCCCGGCAACCCGGTAGCGGTGATGGTGACCTTCTATCAGTTTGTCCGCCCTGCCATCCTGAAACTCGCCGGCGTCGACCCGCTGCCGGATTTCCCCACATTCCCGGCGCGCTGCACCGAAGCCATCAAGAAAGGCAAAGGCCGCACCGAGTTCCAGCGCGGCACGCTGTCATGCGACAACGGCGCATGGTGCGTGCGCCCAACCGGCGCACAGGGTTCCGGCGTGCTGCGTTCGATGTCGGAGGCCGACTGCTTCATTGTGCTACCGCCCGAACAGGGTAACGTCGCTTCAGACGAAATAGTCCAAGTGCAATTGATGACGGGCTTGATCTAGTAAACTGCGCCATGGCTTATCTGCGAGACCACCCATGAAACAGCAACTTCAACTATTTTTTGCATGCGTTCTCTTCTTTTCGGCATCCGCCATGGCCGCCGAACCCACCGAAACGCACATCACACTAACCGGCAAGCAGGACGCCGTGCTGGCGCTGCTGAAAAAAGCCATCGATGCCGATATCGCCGACCCGCAAACCACCCCGTTAAATGGCCGGATCGGCTACTGGGTCAGTTTCAAAACGCTGGTCACCGGTCGCATCGGACTGGCAGTAACCGTCACCCCGCTGACCAAAAGCGACGACCCTGAGCCGACTGCCTTCCGTCTGGAGTTCGCCGCGCAGACCGAACGCTGGGACGGCACACGCAATGTCCGCTCTCTGATCGAGCAAATCGAAAAGCAGGCCGCCGAGCAAAAAGACGTCACCATCATTGCCGACCCAACCCCCTACCGCACCCTGTTTCAGCAATCGGCTGACTGCTACAAGCGACTGGAGACCGATACCGACCTTGCCGATATCGCCAACAAGGTTGCACTGGCCAAACCGGATGCCCCGGCGTTGTCGATGCTGACGGATGACTCAAAACCCAACGACCGCGAAAGAAAAGCCATCGCACTTTGGGCGTCGAAACGCGATGCCTGCTTCAACATCCGCAAGGCCGTCATGCCGTTTTATCCGGGCGACCCGAAAAACAATGTCATCATGGAATTTGCTGAAAAATCCAGTCAGTTGCTGCTCAGCCTGTACAAGGGAAACATCAGCTTTGGCGATTTCGTCACGCAGCGAAAAGCCGTTCTGCTCGCCCAGACGCAGAAGCTCAACGAATTGGCGACGGCTGCAAAATAGGATCCCGCCGCCGCACCCAGGCCTTGCGTATTTCTTCGGCGAACCCCAGCAGCAAGGCAAACGGAATCGCATACAGCCATACATTTGCCGCCAGACCAGTGGTGCCGAACAGGCGATTGCCGAGGGGGGTGTAGACAATGATCAACACCAGCGCGACTTCCGCAGCCAGACCGGCGAGCAGAAGCCGGTTTTCAAGCAACGGGAAACGCCATGCCGGCAGCACCGGATGGCGACAGACAAAGACATTCACCATCTGCGCCAGCACGATGGTGACAAGGCAAGCCGTCGTCGCCTGCAGATACAACGGCTCGAGGCTGCCAAGCATTTCACCGTAGCGCCAGCCGCCGCTATCCAGCACAAAGAAAAACACCGCCATCGCGCCAAGCGCCTCCAGCGGGCCGAGAAAAAGATAAGCACGCGCCAGCACCGGCCACGAAAGCAGACGTTCGCCGCGCGGTCGCGGTGGGCGGTTCATCACGTCAGGGTGCGGTTTCTCAGCACCAAGGGCCAACGCCGGCAGCATATCCGTCCCCAGATCTACGGCGAGAATCTGGATGATGGTCAGCGGCAAAGGAATACGGAAGAGCACAAACGCCAGATAGGGCACGAGTTCCGGGATGTTCGAGGTCAGGATGTAGGTCAGGAACTTGCGAATGTTCTCGAACACCGCACGCCCCTCCTCAATGGCATTGACGATGGTGGCGAAGTGATCGTCGAGCAGCACGATGTCGGCGGCTTCGCGCGCCACGTCGGTGCCGGACAGCCCCATAGCGATGCCAATGTCGGCCGCCTTCAACGCCGGGGCGTCATTCACGCCATCACCGGTCACGGCGACGATCTCGCCCTTGCGTTGCAGCGCCAGCACAACCCGCATCTTCTGCTCGGCCGTGACGCGCGCAAAGAGGATTTCCGGTGCCCCGAGCGCCAACTGCAACTCGGCTTCGCTCATGTGCCGGACAACATCGCCCGTCAGTACCAGCGGCTTCGCCGAGCGCACCACATCCACCTCGCGTGCCAGCGCCACGGCGGTATGCGGATGATCACCGGTCACCATGATGACGCGCAGGCCTGCGGTGTGACAGCGGGTCACTGCGGCATGCACGTCGGGGCGCGGCGGGTCTTCGAGCCCAATCAGCCCGCAGAGCTCCAGACCGGACTCTGCAACAGCCTCGTTCTGCGCCAGCGGCTTCCATGCCAGCGCCAGCACGCGCAAGCCGCGATCCGCCATGTCTTCATGCGCGCGACGGAACAAGTCCTGCGCGGCGGCATCGAAGGGATGACACACCTCTCCGTCATTCCAGCCCGTGCATAGCGGCATCACCACCTCAGGCGCCCCTTTGCACCACAGAAAGCCGCCACCATCGGCGCTACGCGTGATCACCGACATGCGCCGGCGATCGGCATCAAACGCAATTTCGCCGGCACGTTCGCCCAATTCCGGAATGTCACCGGCAAACTGCCACAGGGCAGTTTCCATCGGGTCCCCTTTGGGTTGGCCATCGGGAAACTTAAGGGAATGACAGAAGCGTGCAATGGCACGCAAATGCAAATCCCGCCCCCGTGGCCAGTGCTTTGCCGCCAGATGATGGCGACCGGAGACGAACAGCTCGCGCACCGTCATGCAGTTTTGCGTCAGCGTGCCGGTCTTGTCGGTCAGGATCACCGTTGCGCTGCCCAGTGTTTCGACCGCCGGCAAATGGCGCACCAGTGCGTTGCGTTTGGCCATGCGCTGGGTCGCCAGCGCCAATGCCAGCGTCACCGTCGGCAGCAGCCCTTCCGGAACATTGGCGACAATGATGCCAATGGCAAACATGAAGTTGGCCCAGAACGGCAGCCCGATCGCATAGCCAATCGCAAAAAACACAATCCCCAGACCCAGCGCCAGCATGGCGACAAGGCGTGAGACGCGACGGATTTCCTTCTGTAGTGGCGATTCTGTTTCGCCGACAGTCTGCGTCAGGTGGGCAATGCGGCCAAACTCGGTGTGCATGCCGGTCGCAAAGACGACGGCACTACACTCGCCCGCAACCATCAGGGTGCCGGCCAGCAGCAGATTGCTGGCCGAGAGTGGATCACGGGTCGTAGTCGCATCGACTTCGGCACTGCGCGCCTTGGGACAAGACTCGCCCGTGAGCGTCGCGAGACTGACGCGCACGCCCCAGCTTTCAAGAACCCGGCAGTCTGCAGGGATCTTGGCACCTTCGGCCAGCAGCACGATATCACCGGGCACCAGCGCAGCAGCCTCGACATCCTCCGTATGCCCGTCGCGCCGAACTGTCACGCGCTGCGGCAGGAGTTGACGCAAGGCATCCAGCGCCTGCTCCGCGCGATACGCCTGCCAGAACGAAAAGCAGCCATTGACGACAATCACGCCAACGATGGCAAACCCCAGTTCGGCCATGCCCTGCCCGGGTTCGAAATGCTCGGCGACAAACGCCAACGCCGCCGCCAACCACAGAATGAGGGCAAAAAAGTGGCCAAACTCGCGCAGCAGCGCCAGCCAGAGCGACTCGCGTGCGGCTGCCTCAACCTGATTGGGTCCAAATTCCGCCAGACGCCGCCGGACTTCGCCACCCGCGAGACCCGCACTGCAACTGCCCAAGGCCGATAACGCCTCATCCGGCATCTGGTTGGCAATACTGACTCCGGTAGAGTTCATACGCACAAGACCCAGTGTCCGGGAAAACCCCGGTTCCGCCTCAGACCCGAGTCATCAGCGGAGAATACACACGGTAACCATTGCGGCCGCCTTCTTTTGCGGCATAGAGCGCCATGTCGGCATGCCGTTCGAGCACGTCCGACTCATGCCCATGGTCAGGGTAAAGGGCGATGCCAATACTGCCGGAAACGTGACCCACGCCATCGGATAGTTCAAACGGCCGTTCCAGCGCTGTGAGCGTGCGCCGTGCGGCCTCCTCCACTTCCAGCACATCATGAATCTCTGGCAGCAGGATGGCAAACTCGTCGCCGCCCAGTCGCGCAACGGTATCCGAATCGCGCACGCACGCGACCATACGCCGCGCCGCCTCGATCAGTAAGGCATCACCAGCGGCATGACCTAATGTGTCATTGACCGCTTTGAAGTGATCAAGGTCGATAAACATCAAGGCAAAACTACGCTGATAGCGTGCCGCCGAGGCCAAAGCACTTTGCAGGCGATCACGATACAAGGATCGATTGGGCAGATTGGTCAGCCCGTCATAGGTGGCCTTGTGGCGGATCAGTTCATCGGCCTCTTTGCGTGCGGTTATGTCGGCAAACGTACAGACGAAATTGCCTTCACCCACGCCACGGATGACGCGCGTAATCGACAGCCATTCAACGAACGGCTCACCAGACTTGCGCCGGTTCCAGATTTCGCCCTGCCAGTGACCGGCCTTCTGCAACTCCATCCACATCTGCTTAAAAAATGCAGCATCGTGCCGGCCGGAGCGCAGAATTCTCGGATCACGACCCATCACGTCATTGGGCGTATACCCGGTAATCGCGGTGAATGCCGAATTCACCCGCACGATCTGATTGCCGGCGTCGGTCACCATGATCGCCTCGGCCGCATTTTCGAACACGGCGGCGGATATCTCACTTTCACGTTCGGCAACCAGTTCGGCGGTCACATCCCGCACACTGCCCAGCAGTCGCAACGGGCCACCGGGCTCGGTTTCCAACACCTTCAGCGAAAGATCTGCCACCACCTGATGATGCGGATTCTTGTGCTGCAAGCGCACACGGTAATGGTCGCTCACCGTCTCACCGCGCATGCGTTTTTCATGACGCTCGCGAATAATCTCGCGGTCGTCCGGATGAATGATGTCCAGACCGCCAACACCGATCAGATCAGCCGCCGCACAACCGAGAATCTCGCCCAGCCGGGCATTCGCGAAAACCAGCTTCCAGCCCTCGCTAATCAACACGCCATCGGTACTGAAATCCACCACAGCACGGTAACGATCCTCGCTCTTGCGCAACTGTGCCTCGTTTTGTCGGCGTTCTGCCACTTCCAGCGCCAGACCTTCGTTCACGCGCGCCAGATCGCGCGTGCGTTCGGCAATCAGGCCTTCTTGCTGCTGATTGATTTCGCGCACCGCCACAATGTAACGCCGACTGCGCAACGTCAGATAATGCAGCAACCCCGCCAGCAACACAAAAGCCACGCCATAAATGACATAAGTACGCATGCGCTGTTCATGGCGAACACGCAAAAGCTCGTGCGCCGGCATGGTCACCGAAATGCCGCCGCGCACCTCGCCCAACGTATAACCCTGCTGATGGTGACACTTGAGACAACCCGGTTTGACCAGCAGCGGCGCCATGAATCGATGTACCGGTTGCTGCGCATCATCGATAAAATCGATCCGCTCTTTCACGCCACGCTCAAACGAAGCCAGCGCGAGCAATTCCCAGTCGTCGGCGCGATTTTCAGGGCGTATCGGTTTCAGACTGGTGATGTGAAAACGCACGCCATTGCTGCGTTCGGCAAGCTCCGCAAGCTGCCGCGTCATGAAGGCCGGGTTGATCTTGGTCAGTTGCGTACCATCTTGCGTGATGACATCACGCTTCGGATCCACCAGATAGGGATTCGGTTGCGTGGTCTCGGTGACCGGCACATAGACACCGCCGTGTAGTGCACTCCAGTCGCGCGTCAATTCGATCAACTGAAACAGAACAGATCCGCGCTCTCGCGCCACCTCGTCCGCGTGCTGGTTAATTTCACCGAGTTCACGAAACATCAGCAAACTGGTCAGCACCGCACATAACAAATAAATGCCTGTTACCACCAGCCAGTAGGGGAATACAAAATTGCTGAGCCGCCCATTCGCTGCATTCATACGGGCATCATCGCAAAAACACGATCGCCACACAAGGCATTACATATCGCTATCTATAGCGATAGCACCCAAAACCTGCTGCGCTCATCACGCCGCACGCAGCTCCGGCAAGGCCGAGCGCCGCAACATGGGGGCGACACCCAGCCAGCCGGCGACGAGCACCAGCACCAGCCCCACCACCAACCCGACACCCCAGAGTTCCGGCTGCGGCAGGTAGTCAAGACGGAAGATGAAGCGCGCCAGCCCCCAGCCAATCAGGCTGGCAGCAATGCCGGCCAGCAGCCCGGCCAGCGCGCCGAGCGCTGCAAACTCGGCCAGCAGCGCCGTCATCAACTGCCGCCTTCTCGCCCCCAGCGCGCGCAACACCGCCAACTCGTGACGGCGCTCGTCGCTGCTGGCCTGCAAGGCCGCATAGAGCACCGCCAACCCGGCCAGTACGGCGAAGCCAAACACCAGTTGCACCGCACGCGCCACCTGATCCAGCGTGGCGTTGAGCTGGCGCACCAGCGTTGCCACATCGATCACCGTGACGTTGGGAAAACGGCGCACCAGTTCAGGAATCATGCTGGCCTTGTCGTCCGGCAGATAAAAACTGGTGATATAGCTGGCCGGGTATTCGTCCAGCACGCCGGGCGGTGCCATGACAAAAAAATTCACCCGCATTGAATCCCAATCCAGCGTGCGCAGACTGGAAATGACGGCCTCGACCGGACGACCGGCAATCTCGTAGCGCAAGCGGTCACCCAGTTTCAGATTCAGCGTTTCCGCCAACCCCTGCTCCACCGAAAATTCCGCCACGGTGGCCTGCCCGTGCCAGCGCCCGGCGCTCAGTTTGTTGCCGGCCGGCAAGGTGGCCGACCACGACAGATTGAATTCGCGATCAACCAGCCTTTGCGCGCGTTCTTCGGTGTAGCTTGCCGCACTCACCGCTTGACCGTTGACCTGCACCAGACGACCGCGCACCATGGGTTCCAGTTGTGGTGCCGGCAATCCGGCGGCCTTGAAATAGTCGACGATGAAACTACGCTGCTCGGGCTGGATATTGACCACAAAACGGTTCGGCGCATCGGGTGGCAGCCGTTTGCGCCAGCTTTCGAGCAGATCGCCACGCGCCACGGTGAGCAGCAGCAGCGCGGTGAGGCCAAGACCCAGCGCCACCGACTGCACCAGCGTCGCCCCCATGCGCCGGCGCAGATTGACCAAGCCGTGCCGCCAGCCGTAACCGGCACCGGATGGCCGCAAGCGCCCCAACACCGCCAGCATGAGCCGCGCCATCACCGCAAAAAAACCCAGCGCCAGGACAAAACACACCAGCACCACCAGACCCAGACGCCATTCCCCGGCCATCCACACCACCAGCAGCGCGAGCACGCCGACCCCCAGCAGCATTGCGCCGACCGACACCGGTTCAGCGCTACCCCATTCGCGTCGCAACACGCGCAGCGTCGGCACGCGTTTGAGTCGCAGCAAGGGCGGCAATGCAAACACCGCCAGCAGCGTCATGCCCACCAGAAAACCCTGCAACCACGGCAATACCGAAGGTGCGGGCAGGTTATCGACCAGCAAACCGGCCAGCAGATGTTGCAGTACCGCCTGCACCGTGTAGCCCAGCACACAGCCTGCCACCGTGGCGGCGAGGCCGAAGAGCAAAAATTCGCCCCCGTGGATAACGAGCAGTTGCGCTTCGCGCGCGCCCATGCAGCGCATCACCGCGCAACCATCGAGATGGCGACGCAAATAACGTTCAGCCGCCAGTGCCACGGCCACGGCCGCGAGAATCGCCGCCAAGAGCGCCGCCAGTCGCAAAAAGCGTTGCGCGCGTTCGGTAATGTTGCGAATTTCAGGCCGCGCGTTGTCCAGACTTTCAAGCCGCTCGCCGCGCCCGAGTTGCGTTTTCGCCCATGCTTCGTATCCGGCCACCGCCGCCGCGTCGCCGGCCAGATGCAGTCGATACGACACCCGGCTGCCGCTCTGAATCAGGCCGGTGGCGGGCAGATCGGCCAGATTGATCATCAGGCGCGGTGCCAGCGCAAAGAAGTTCATGCCACGATC
>CAJAWW010000236.1 GCA_903946745.1 uncultured beta proteobacterium | reverse complement strand
CGCCATCAGGGAATCGAGCGACTACCTCCAACTGCCCTCCCTTGGCTTCTAGGTGACTACGCAAAGTCGAGAGGTACAGATCTGTCCGCCTTTCCCTCTTGGCGATGGAAGGTTGCTGAACATGCAGCACTTCGGCTAGCATCTTTTGAGATAATCCGCGAGCTTGCCGGAGTTCGTTAAGAGGCATTTCGGCAAGCATCGCGTGTGCTTTGGCTTCTGCGCGAGCCTGCGACTCCGGCGACATACGTGAGCGCAGTTGTGCGAATTGTTTAGCCATTGATCAGACCTTCCTTTCGTAATTGCTCCAAGTGTTCTTCGTACAGTTGATCGGCAATGGGAACGTACACGTCGTACCAACGGTCGTCACCGGTCTTGTCTCCGCCAATTAGCAAAATCGCAGATCGCAAAGGATCAAATGCATACAGCGTTCTATACGGCCGACCATTGTGCTGTGTGCGAAGTTCACGCATATGACTTTGCTTTGAACCGTTGATCCCGCTGCTATGGGGAAAGCCCAAATTCGGACCGCGATCTTCAAGCAAACGAACAGAAGCGTCCAGTGACTCACGCTCATCCTCGGCTAAGCTGTCCCACCACTCGCCGAATTCATCAGTGTATTCAACACTCCAACTCATGCGACGAATATAGCCCTGACGGAATATTCCGTCAAGGGAATATTCAAATCGAAATCGCTGAAGGTGGATAGGCCGTTGATTTCAGTTTATGGTCAATAGTCGAAGGTCCGCAAACCGAGTTGAAGCCGACGCGCAAACAGATTCGATTTTCGAGTGCTGAACGGCCGTTCCTGGCCGGCAAGAGACATTCGTGGTCTCAAGCCTCGGTTGAACATGAACGCAGGTTCATTGCGCCGAAACATGTCATCGCAATATCAATCATAAGTTCCGGATAGCCGTTTTTTCGCCCGCTTTGGCTTGGTTTGCAACTGCGCGCGGAGATCGTCATCACGGCATTTGCTGGGCTGCGTGCTTCACTCTCAAAATCTCGACGGTGCGGACATTGGCCAGAACACGATAAAAAATGATGTAGTTCGGATGCACAACAAGTTCTCGCAGCCAGTCAGGCAAACCCGGCCGTCCTTGGCGGCCTAGCTCGGGATGCTGTGCAAGCGGTTTTGTCTTGTCCCGTAATTCCTTGCCGAAGCTCTTGGCTCTCGCCGGGTTATCTTTGCCGATGTAGCGAATGATTGCGCGCAAGTCCTCGCGTGCCATCGGTCGCCACGCGATGCGGTAGGGCGTGGCCGTCATGTGTGCCGTATTTTCTTGGGCAAGGCGGCAATGTCGGCGTCCATCTCAGCCACAACTTCATCGTGGGGGATGCTCGCCCGTGGGTCGTCAATGGATGCTTGTATTTCATTCGCCAGCCACTGGTTATAGGCTGCGGCTTCATGCGCTCCGCGCATGGCGTCTGCCCTGCCGCGGTTGCCGGCATCGTGTTCCTTTGCATCCGGGTCGTATTCGCTTGCGTCGAACTGGCCTATCGTGATGCCAATACCACGCAGCACATTTAACGCAGCTAACGGATTGCCGAAGCGGCGTGGCTCTGTGTTGCGAGCCTTTGACAGCACGGCACTGGAACCACTGCGGGTGTCGATCTGAACAAGGAACGCCCCGCCTTGTCCTTTCAAGGTAACACCAGACACGCCACCGGCGTTACTCGCAGCGCGTAGCTGCTCTATGGTCATGCTCAGCATGATCGGCTCCTTGTTTGTTATCGCAATAAATTGAATTTATTGTGCATTCATTCAAGGAAGCATGCAAGCGGTTTAGCATCTGGCTGTCCGATCATCGCTCCGCCACCACTTGTCACCACGTCTTCCGATCGCGCACTCAGCCCTGCCTGTCACGCGTAAGTGGTGTGTGTTGGCGCGCGCCGGAGGTGGATCGCGTTCCGCTAGAATGCAACGCCTATGATCGGAATCTTTCTCATCACCCACATCACCTATGGCGAGTCGCTGATTCAGTGCGCTTGCCATGTGCTGAACGCCCGTCCACCGCAAATCGTCCAGCTGGGCGTGGCAGCGCAGGACGATCCGCTCGATATTCTGCCGCTGGCGCGTGAAATGCTCGGTCTGGTCGATCGCGGCCGCGGTGTGCTGATTCTTACTGACATCTATGGCGGCACGCCTTCAAACATTGGCATGAAACTACTTGAAGCGGGGCGCATCGAAGCTGTGGCCGGCGTCAATCTGCCGATGCTGCTGCGTGCCCTGACACATCGCGATAAAGACATGGAAACCCTGCTGACGCGCACCGTGGCCGGTGGCCGCGATGGCGTCATCAATGTGCTGAAACACTAAACACGTCACCCCCCTTCCCAACAACATGCCAAAAAACGAAGTTGAAATCACCAACAAGCTCGGTCTGCACGCACGCGCCTCGGCCAAACTGACCCAGCTGGCCGGATCATTCCCCTGCGAGGTGTGGATGGAACGTGGCACCCGCCGCATCAATGCCAAGAGCATCATGGGCGTGATGATGCTGGCGGCCGGCAAAGGTTCCAAAGTCACCATCGACACGACAGGCGAGCGCGCCGAGGAAGCCATGCAGGCCATTACCGCGCTGATTGCCGACAAATTTGGCGAGGGCGAATAAGCCGATGACCTTCGCGCTGCACGGCATGGCGGTCTCAGCGGGCATTGCCATCGGCCGTGCCCATCTGGTGTCGCATGCGATGCTGGAAGTGTCGCAGTATCAACTGCGCGAACGCGATGTGGTCGGCGAGCTGATCCGTTTCGACAAGGCCGTGGCGCTGGTCGCCGCCGAACTCGACGCTTTACGCACCGAGGCCAGTGCGCCGGGTGCGCCGGCCGAACTCTCGGCGTTTGTCGATGTGCATGCCATGATTCTGGTTGATCCATCGCTCTCAGAGGCAGCGCGTGATCTGATCCGCGCGCGCCGTTGCAACGCCGAATGGGCAATGGTGCAGCAGATGGAAGTGCTGGTCGCCCAGTTTGACGAGTTTGAAGACGCCTACCTGCGTGAACGCAAACAGGATGTGGTGCAGGTGGTTGAACGCGTGCTGAAGGCGCTCACCGGCAAGGCACGCAAGCTCTCACGGCGCAAGACAGCGCTGGTCGATGACGAACTGATCGTGGTTGCGCACGATCTCTCGCCGGCCGACACCATTCAGTTCAAGAGCCTGAAAATCGGCGGTTTCATTACCGATCTGGGCGGTTCCACCTCACATACGGCGATTGTTGCCCGCAGCTTGGCGATTCCCGCCATTGTCGGCATGCAGCAGGCGCGGCGGCTGATTCAAGATGATGATCTGCTGATCGTCGATGGCGCGCGCGGCGTGCTGATTGTCGACCCCGACAAGCGGGTGCTGGAAGAATACCGGTTGCGCAAAACCGAGCTTGAGCTTGAGCGTTCCAAACGCAAGCGCCTCAAAACCGCGCGTTCGGAAACGCTCGACGGCCAGTTGATCGAGCTGTACGCCAACATCGAGGTGCCGCAGGACGCTGAGCTGGCGAAAGAAGCCGGCGCCGACGGCATTGGCCTGTATCGCACCGAGTTCCTGTTCATGAACCGCGACGAACTGCCAGACGAGGACGAGCAGTTTGAGGCCTATCGGCATGTGGTCAAAGTCATGGCTGGAAAACCGGTCACTATCCGTTCGCTCGACATTGGTGCCGACAAGGACGCCCGCGCTTTGCGCAATCGTGGCAGCGGCAGCAGCAGCAGTGATGGCGGCAGTGGGCAGACCACTAACCCGGCACTGGGTTTACGTGCGATTCGCTTTTGCCTTTCCGAACCACAATTGTTTCTGCGCCAGTTGCGGGCAATTTTGCGTGCCTCGCATTTCGGCAAAACGCGTTTGCTGATTCCAATGCTGGCGCATGCCTTCGAGATCGAGCAGACCTTGTCACTGGTCGAGCTGGCCAAGTTGCAGCTGCGCGAATCACGTCACAAGTTTGATGAAGGCATGGAAGTCGGTGGCATGATCGAGATTCCCGCGGCGGCGTTGGCGCTCAGCCCTTTTCTGCGGCAGCTGGATTTTCTCTCCATTGGCACCAACGACCTGATTCAGTACACGCTGGCGATTGATCGTACCGACCGCGCCGTGGCGCATTTGTATGACCCGCAGCACCCGGCCGTGTTGCGCCTGATTGCGCAAACCATACAAGCCGGAACGCGCGCCGGATTACCCGGGGCCGTGTGCGGCGAAATGGCCGGCGACCCCAAGCTCACAAAACTGCTGATCGGCATGGGCTTGCGTCAGTTTTCGATGCATCCGGCGCAACTGCTGGAAGTCAAGCAGCAGGTCATGATGGCGGATGCCACGCAACTCGCGGTGCGCGTTGCCAAGCTGCTGAAGTTCGACGAGGCCGACAAGATCAGCGAACAACTGGATAAACTCTGATTCATGTCAACAGCCGTCGGCGCCGTCAGCGCGCAACTCGCGCACTTCGAGCAGCCCCTGCAACTCAGGGGCGGCGGCGTGCTGCCGGCCTTCGACCTGGTCTACGAAACCTACGGCACGCTCAACGCCGCGAAGTCGAATGCCATCCTGGTCTGCCATGCCCTCTCCGGCAACCACCACATTGCCGGCCACACGCCCGACAATCTCGCCAACATCGGCTGGTGGGACAACATCGTCGGCCCCGGCCGGCCGCTGGATACCGAACGCTTTTTCATCGTCGGCGTCAACAACCTCGGTGGCTGCCACGGTTCCACCGGCCCGGCCAGCCCCAACCCCGCCACCGGCAAGCCCTGGGGCGCCGATTTCCCCGTGGTCACCGTCGAAGACTGGGTCGATGCGCAAGCGCGGCTCGCCGACCATCTCGGCATCGACGCCTGGGCCGCGGTGATGGGCGGCTCACTGGGCGGCATGCAGGCGCTGCAATGGACGCTGAGTTTTCCCGACCGCGTGCGCCATGCGCTCGTCATCGCCGCCGCGCCCCATCTGTCGGCCGAAAACATCGCCTTCAACGACGTCGCCCGCCAGGCCATCCTGACCGACCCGGATTTTCACGGCGG
>CAJAWW010000235.1 GCA_903946745.1 uncultured beta proteobacterium | reverse complement strand
TCTCGAGGTCGCTGCGCTGTTCGGATGTGCCGTAACCACCGGCTTTGGTGTCGTGCAGAACAACGCCAGGATCATGATCGGCGAATCCGTCGTAGTTTTCGGTGCCGGCGGTATCGGTCTTAGCATTATCCAGGCTGCGGCTTTAGCCGGCGCCCATCCAATCATTGCCGTTGACCGATACGCAACGAAGCTTGATCTGGCACGCGAACTGGGTGCCAGCCATGTGATCGACTCCGCTACAACCGATGCGCGTCAAGCGATCATGAATATTATCGGCACTGCCGGCCTTGATGTCTTCATAGACAATACCGGTCAACCGAGCGTAATCGAAACGGGCTACAGCCTCGTCACCGGGCGAGGTCGGGTCGTCTTGGTCGGAGTACCCAGAGTGGGAAACACCATTAACATTAATTCCCTGCCGTTGCATTTCGGCAAGGTGCTCACTGGCTCCCACGGTGGAGAAGCAATTCCGCAGAATGATATCCCACGCCTGATGCGCCTCTATCGACTCGGGCGACTTGAATTAGGCGGTCTGCTCACCGACGAATATTCGCTGGATGAAATAAATAGCGCTATCGAACAGATGCGCGCGGGTGCCATCGCAGGTCGTTGCATCATTAGGTTATCATAATCAGACCCTCGACCAATGATAGTCGTCTACCCAAATTCCGCGATTGAAATACTCACAGTCCGATGACAGGAATTTTTTGGTGATTTTCACGCAGAAACAGGCGACGCAGGCATTCGTCGAGTGACCGAGTCATCATCAACCTGGCGCCACCCATGTCAAGCGCGTGATTTGGTGATTTTCAAGCGAATCCATTCTGGCGCATCGGGGTGCGCCTTGCCACTTTCGAAGTGCGGCGTGCCTTGGCTACGGAGACCTCGCTTGCGCCAGCGTGAAGCTCTTGGTGCGGATGGAGCAGAACAGGTCGACGACCGTAGCCGCAACCTTCAACACCCAGGCCCCGGCATGGCGCACTACCTTGCCCGGCAGATGGAACAAGCGCCAGCGCACGGTAGCCACCTTGTGACGCAGCCAGTTCGCGTCCAGAACCGAATGCTTGAACAGGAGAAACAGATTGTGTGCGATGACGCCGATACGGAAGAAGGCGGCATTGGCCTTGAATTGTCCGCAAGGCATACGCTCCATGCCAAAGCCGATCTTCAGTTCCTTGATACCGTTCTCGGAAACCTCGCCGCGTTGGCGATACCAGATCAGGGTGTCGGCGGTCGATTCGACGCGGTTGCTGGCGATGACGTGATACCTGGGCTTGTCATCGAACAGTTCGGACTGGTGCTTGTGTTTGACGACGATCAGCCGGAAAGCCTTCTTTGTTCCGTTCATGCTGTGCAAGGTCTCGGCGACGGTACAGTCCGCGTAGTGTTTCCAGGACGCGTCAGGAATCTGGGCAATGACCTTTTGCGTCGGGGCATCCAGACGCCCGCCGATGGCGAAGGTTTTGCCGGTGTCTTCGCAGTGGTTGAAGATATCCGCTTGATAGCCGGCCGAGTCCAGTCGCACATGGGCAATACGATGTCCCTTGGGCATGCGCGCTTCGCATGCCTGGATGAATCCAAGATTGTCGGTTGCCGGGGCGATATTGCCTTCGCGAAATTCGTCATGGATGACAACACCGGCCTCGGCCAGGTGTCCAATCATGGGCATGTAGCCTTGTTCGCCCTTGTAGGTGAATTGGGCTGCTTCCTTCTCGGCAATGATCTGGCTGGCGTCGCCATCCACGGTGTGCGCAGTGATTCCGGTTTGCCGAATTCGCGCGGCCACGATGCGTTGGTTGATACGCCCCAGCCCGGTAAGTCCGGCGCTTTCGCCCGTGCGACGCAGCCAGTCGCCGAAAGCATCCGTACTGGGCAGCGCCTCCTGTTTGAGCAGGGTCGCCAGCGCAGTGTCGCTCTTGAGGGTGCGCAGGTCTTCCAGCGAACGACCGCCGCCCGTGAGCATCAGCACCAACGGCGTCACATAGGCGTTTGCCTCGTAACCACGCCGGCTACCCGGCTTGGGCATCTCCTGCGACAACCATCGGGAAAGCCCGAGGCCACGCACAAATTCGCCGAACAGCGCCAGCCCGGCATTCGCCGTGAGCAACTCTTCCGTCGTTTCAAGCTTGAACGGAAGCACCGTTTGTGCCAAAGTTCCCATCGCCCCGCCTCCTTTCGTCACCCGATAGGTGAGTGTCTCGACAACCTCAACTCTACCGGATCGTCCGTGGGGCGCGGCTCTTCAGCTTCTATGCAAATTCAATCGCGGAACGTGGGACGGACGCATCACTTGCGCGATAGTGCAAGGTGTCAGCCCGAGTCGACCGCTTCGCGTCATGCCAATCGCGGCAAACCTAGGCCGGTACGCCACACCGCAAGCTTCCCCAGCACCTTCATGCGGCACGACCAATTGTGAATCGCAACCCCACTCGGCGCATAGGCGGCCACAAAGCATTCCATAGCTAATATCACGTTCCCCCGACAGATGGTACACCCCCCGTGCGCTTGC
>CAJAWW010000234.1 GCA_903946745.1 uncultured beta proteobacterium | reverse complement strand
TGCGCGCAGTTCGCGCGCCAGCCGGTCGGCCTCGTGTTTCAGATCGGCCATGGTGAAGCCGCTGTCGTTGGCGGTCAGGGCAAAAATCTTGATCTGCACATCGCCAAATTCATCGTTGGGAAACGGCCCCTGCACGCCAGCGGGCAGGGTGTGGCGAATGTCATCGAGTTTTTTACGCACCTGCCGCCAGGCTTCCGGCACCTCGGTTTTCGGCGTGTAATCCTTCAGCATCACGAACACCAGCGATTCACCGGGGCGCGAAGCTGAACGCAGCACGTCGATCCAGGGCGTTTCCACCAGCTTCTTTTCCAACCGCTCGGTAACCTGCTGCTCCACTTCCTGCGCCGTCGCACCCGGCCACAGCGTGCGCACCACCATCACCTTGAACGTGAAATCAGGGTCTTCGGCACGCCCCAGTTTGAAGTATGACAAGGCTCCGCCGAGCATCAGCACAATCATCAGATACAGCACCATCGACTGATGCTTGAGCGCCCATTCGGAGAGATTGATGTCTTTCATTCTTAAAACCTCAGATTAACCACGGGGGACACGGGGAACACGGGGAAAAGCAAAAGCTTACGGCTGGCAATGTCTTGAATTTCCCCGTGCCCCCCGTGTTCCCCGTGGTTAATCGCCTTTTTCAGTTTCATTTTGCCGCCGCCGCAACGACAGGGCGCACCTTTTCGCCTGCCGTCAGCTGATGCACGCCGGCGGCGACAATGCGCTCCCCGCCCTGCAACCCGGCATCGATCAACGCGCCGGCTTCCGACACGCTCACCACATTCACCGGCTGCAATTTCAGCGTCTCCCCAGCGTCGACTATCCACACGGCCGGCTGGCTGCCTTGCTGAAAGATGGCCGACAGCGGCACCCGCAATTCTTTGCGCGCCGACGAATCCTTGAAGCGCACCGTCGCCGTCAGCCCCAGCGGTAAGCGCGGGTCGGCCTGCGGCAAACTGATGCGCGCCGGGTAGGTGCGCGTGGCGGCATCCGCAGCCGGGGCAATCTCGCGCAGCACGCCGGGCATGGTTTTCGCCACCTGATCGCCCGCCCAAAAACTCACCTCGGCCGCCATGCCGGGTTTGAACTGCGCCAAGGCGCTTTCGGGAATCGCGATCACCACTTCGCGTTCGCCGTCGGCCGCCAGCCGCACCACCGTCTGGCCGGCGCTCACCACCTGCCCGGTTTCCGCACTCACCGCCGCAATCACCCCGGCGCGGTCGGCCACCAGCGTGGTGTAGGCAGACTGGTTCTGAGCCAGCGCGGCCTGCGCGTCGGCCGCCTTGAGCGTAGTTTCACGCGCATCCAGTGCGGCCTGGCTGATGAAGTTCTGATCTTTTAGATTGCGATAGCGCTTCGCCTCGGCCTCGGCCAGCCCGCGTTGCGCTTCGGAGGCATTGGCCTGCAATACCGAATCGGCCGCATCCAGTCGCGCCAGCGCTTGTCCGGCCTTGACTACCGCACCGGCATCCACCAGCCGCGCAACGATCTTGCCGGGGATGCGAAAGCCCAAATTGCTTTCGACGCGCGCATGCACCTCACCCGGATAACTGCGCTCGGCAGCGCCCCCGGCGCTCGGCGCGCCGACCACCATCGTGCGCACAATCTTGAGCGGCGCGGCAACGGGCGGCGGCTCACTACAGCCGGCGAGCAAGATAACGAGGGTAACGAGGTTAAGGGTAGGCAGCGCTGCCCAAGGCTGGTGAATTCTCATGAGTGCATTCCATCGGGTTGAACGGTCGCAGAGGGATGGGCGATGCCGCACAGCATCATGTCGAGGTGTGTGGCGAAATAACTTTCCGGGTCGTGCTGCCCGCACCCGCAGGCACCCAGCGAGTGCCGCCAGATGGCCATCATCAGCACCGGCGCAAAAATCACATCGATGGCCTGTTCGATATTCAGCGCCCGAAACTCGCCCTGATCGATGCCGCGTTGCAGGGTGCGGCGCATCAGATCGCGGCCGCGCAAAATCACGTTTTCGTAATAGTAGGTGGCAATTTCGGGAAAGTTGCCCGCTTCGCTGATCATCAGTTTCGGCACGCCACCCAAATGCGTGTTGCCAATTAACTGCCACCAGGCCGCAATCAGGTCGCGCAGCAAATCGGCAGAACTGCCGGTGTGGCGCTCCACCATGCCCGCACCCTGCTGTAAAACCGGCACGATGCCTTCCTGAATCACCGCCTTGAACAGCGCATCCTTGCTGTCGAAATAGAGGTAAAGCGTGCCCTTCGAGACCCCGGCGCGCTTGGCTACATCGTCCAGCCGGGTGGCAGCAAAGCCCTTTTCAACAAACATCTCCAGCGCCGCCGCCAACAACTCGGCGGGACGCGCCTCTTTGCGACGCTGACGGGGGGATTCGATGGGGAGCATGGGGCTGACGCTTAATAACTGACTGGTCAGTCATTATAGAGACAAAAAAGAGGGCGTCAAATGTGGGGCGGCGGAACCGGGTGACAAAGTTGACCGGGGTGCCGTAGCCCCAGCGTCGACTTTTGCAGGTTCATGGGACAATTGAGACGATTCTGTCATTCAGACAAACGGTGCCCTGCGGCGAACCGGCGCGGCAGACTTTCGATTCGCCGCGACTGGGCGAGGCAGGTATTCTGTTTAGGCAGACTCCTTACGACATCAAGGCGAGGTGAATATGAATGCACAAATAAAGCAACGAATTGATGAAAAGCTTAACCAATTGAGCGCGCAGCGCATTGCCGAAGTGCTCGATTTTGTCGAGTTTCTCGAAGCCCGCGAGCGCTCTGCCTCACCACTTCGACATGAGACCACTGAAACCCCTACCGATCTTGCCGAAGTTGAGCAAGGTTTGGCCGAGCGATTCAGCGAGGCTGATGAACGCCCCGTCAATGCGCCGTCGCAGCGTATTGAAGATACTTTGGCGCTGATGCGCGCCATCATTAAATCGCCACCGAAAGCGCGGATGGGGCCACCTTACCTAGATCTGACAGGCTTCAAATTCAACCGGGACGAAGCCAATGAGCGGTAAGGCGATTTTTCTCGATACCAATATCATCATTTACGCTTACTCGGTCGACAACGCTGAAAAACGTCGGATTGCTCGATCCATGATTGAGTCCGAACATGCCATCATCAGTGCACAAGTGCTCAACGAGTATTGCAATACAACACGACGAAAATATCCGCTGATGTTCGATCGCGTAGAAGAAACGTTGCGTGAATTGTCCGAGTTGGTCGAAATTCGTGACCTCACGCAATCGATAAGCCAGCACGCGGTGCGACTGACGCGACGATATGGTTATTCCTTTTACGACTGCTTGATCGTGGCATCCGCGCTTGCGGCTGAATGCACCGTCTTGGTCAGTGAAGACATGCAGGACGGAATGGTGATTGACGAGCGGTTACGCATCGCAAACCCTTTCATTCCCAGTTCGTAATGCTTGCTCTCAAGGGAAATCCATGTTCGCCATTGCCCCTTTTCTCCCGAAAAAATCGAGAGCCTGCCGGAACCCGGTTGGGCGATACAGTGGCAAAACTTGACGCGCAAAATCGGCATCTGCTGTCCGATGTTGTGCGGTGGTGCCCTTGGACACTCCGACCGCATTACGAAAAACTACAAGCGCTCAGGTCGGATTCAACAAAGACTTCACCAAAGCGTCCTTTTCAAGGACGTAGTCAAAGGCAGCCATTACGACATTTTTCTCGATCTCAATAATTTTCAAGCTTACAAATACGCGATTCAGGCTTTCTGTATAGGTGCCCGAGATGATGGCGCGAACGCTATGTTTTTTTGCAATTTCCCTAATCTCTCTACTCAGCGCCAGTTCTCCAGTGTCGCGTTTGAGATAGATTTGAGTCCGTAGCTTGGTCTCCACAATGCGATAACCGGTCTGGGTAAATCGTGCAGAAAGATGTTCGGAGATCAAGCGACCCAGCGGCGAGGATTCATCGAGTCGATTGATGTTGACCAACGTGGCCGTGATAAATGCTGACTCTTCAGGAGACAAGGTTTTATTGATTTGTGATATCAGTGCGTCTGCCGCGCCGTAACTTGTCTTGATTAAGTCAGTCGGCTGCGCTCTGGGCGAAGGGGTAAATTGCTGCGGGGCTTTGGGCATTGCGCATCCGGCGACGGATAAAGCGATCACAACGGTCAACACGCATGCGTGGCGAAATCGGCTCACGGTGTTTTCGCCTTAACTTTACTGGCGGAGGCCTTTGTCTTATTCATCGCCCCACCCAGGGTGTCGCCATCCGCACGACATTGATCCAGCGGACAGTCAGTGGTGACGCTCATCTGCGGCGCTGACTTGACTTTTTCGCCCGGCGGCGGCCGGTCACTATCCGCCACGTAATACAAATGCCGGTCACCATCGGCAATGTAATAGGCATTGGTGACGCGCGATAGGTAACGATTTTTATTACTCACAGAAAGCGTCACCAAAATCTCGATTTGTGGCGTCTGCCCTGACGCAAACTCGGTTCTGAACCAATGCAGCGCATCCAGCGTCGGCGGAACCACGCGGGCATCACTCGGATCAACGGTGGCAACATCCCGCAGCGCCCAAACGCCAGGACCTAACTGGCTAGCAACACCTGCGTAGCGGTACTGCGGCCGATTCGGTAAAAAAATGATCGGCTGAACTTCAATATCCACCAAGATATCCGCTGGCAGGCGCTTAAAGACTTGCACGTCAGATTTAACCAGTGTTGTCACCACCTGACTATGCAGCGCGCGCGTAAATTCTGTCGGGGTGAGCGGCGGGTTGACATAGACGCTCTTGCACGGATCCAATGAAACGCCGCACTTTCCGGCCTTACGCAGGGTGGGCAAAATAGACCGCATGGCGTCATCCGCAATTTTTGCCCAATGCTGTGCGGCTTGCAGCTTCATCTGCGTCGTCGTCGTAAAGTTTACGGCGGCGGGCACTTCGCTCGAGGGCGCAACCAATCGGTTGGCGTCAGTAAATACGGTCGGTCGCGCAGGGAGCGGATTGGGTGGCGCAACCTCACGAACAGCGCACCCGGTTGCCATGAGCAAAAACGCAAGCGCTGGCAGAGTGGATTTAAGCATGCCAGCAATGTATGACGTTGATGCGTGCTGCAAGACGCCAAAAACACCCTGAAAACAGCCCTATCTCAAACAAAGATCATCCACAACAACGCGCTTACAGAGCGGGAATTGTCATCCCGGTGGTTCTGACATTGAGCGGTGAAAGTTTGATTGTGGGTACCGTCACGCTGACCACAGGGGTGCTAGAAGTCGGCACCGGTAGGGTTTCGCTGAAAAAATATGCCTGACTCCTGATCCGAGACTCAGCATCTCTCAGACCCAATTGCGTCGCCCGTCGCAATAAACGATTGCCCGCTGCGACATCGATTGGAGTCTCTTCTCCTGCAAAATATACTTCACTGAGGTAATACAGCGCAGGGGGGTAATCCATGCGCGCGGACTGTTTGAATAGGGCGATGGCTTGCTCGCGATCCTGATGCAACCCATTTTCTCCGTGCCAGAAATTTTTAGCCAGCAGGTACAGCCTCTGGGCATCTCGGCGCGCATCGAGCCCGCTGCTGTCCAGGCTTGGCACCAGAAGTTCGTCGCGATGAAACGATTTACCAAAGCCTTGCGCTGCCGCATTCCCCATCGTGCAGATGCAAACCAGCAAGAAAGAAACGTCCCGAATACGACGCATAGTGTTCACCCTCAATGCACGCAATGATTCAACGCGACTCTTTGACCAGACGGCCATGTGACGGCTGCACCGGACGGGCGTTGTTTTTATACATGCGCGTGAAAATCGCCAATTGCTCTTGCGAAATTGACACCGGTTGCTTGAAGACCATCCACAGCACGTTTTCAGAACAAGGCGGCGTCGTGAGCGAGCCCATGTAGGTCCAGTAAGCACGGTTTTGGGGCAGCAGTTTGTTCAAGTCGAGGATTACATCCGGCGTCAATTCCATGCCGCGTTCGAGCGGCATATTGTTCCACAGTGCCTGAATGATCGGGTGTTCCATGCCGCGCTCAAGCAGCACCGCAATCACAGCCAGATTGCCGTCCTGATCCTTATGCACCATATGCACCACCATGTCATACAGGCGACCGTTCACACGCTCTTCTGACGGGCGATGAAAGTGGAACTGCAACAAATCATAACGACGACCCTGCACGCTGAGGCCCAGCCCTTCACCCACCGTGACCTGCACGGTATGCCCGTTGTCGATAATGCGAAATGGCGTCGGTCGATAATCAAATTGGATGCCTTCGAGATCCACCTTGATGCTCTCGCGAATGTCGATCGGTGATTGCCGTTTGCCGACCGCACACGCCGCATTCTTGCTATCCAGCTTCGCCCAGTTGGCGGGGCTCCCCTCACCTTCGTAAGCCCAATGCACATGCATGTGCTCGGCGGGATTATCGTGCTTCGCGGCCGGTTTTTTCTTCACCACCTTGCGCGGCCCCGAAGTGGCCAGCTGTAATTCGCGGGCGCGTTTTTCGGCGTTGGTCGCGGCATCCGTGGCAGAACCGTGCGCGGCTGCGGCCGGCACTTTCGATTCGGCTGCTTTGGGTTCTACGCCCTTTGGCGTGGCACCATGGGCTGCGGCAGCCGGCGGTGTATGAGATGCCGAGGCTGCCGGTGCCGCCGATGCCGTCGAAGCGGCAGGGCGGGCGGCCGCTGCGGCAGAATCCGCAGCCGCCT